>JAEEXX010000004.1 GCA_016287985.1 Candidatus Gastranaerophilales bacterium | reverse complement strand
GAATCTTATATACTTTATATATATGTAAGAGTTATTAAAAAGAGAGATTGAAAATATGTCAACAACTTATTCAGCTATAGAAAGAAACAAAAAACCGGCAGGGGCATTGGAAATTCCTGAAGATTTTGAATTATATTATCTGACTAAAAAAGACCGTCAAATGAGATTTAATAATGGCGGCGAACCTTTATATGCTATTTTTGACAAGATGGACGAAAGACCGTTATCAAAACTTACAGTTGATTTCTTCAAAGAACTTAGGGATGATTCTATAAAATTTATTTCTTCAATTATGAAATAAATCTCGTCAATCCAAAAACATCATTTTGCATTAACGTCCGATTATGCTATATTTGATTAAGGGATTGGAGAGAAATAATGTATTACAAAGGTTTAATTGATAAATACCGGAAATATCTGCCGGTGAGCGATGATACAGAAATTGTTACACTTAATGAAGGGAACACGCCTTTAATTAAGGCAGATAACCTTGCTAAGAAAATTGGGTTGGAATGCAATTTGTATTTGAAATTTGAGGGCTGTAATCCTACAGGGAGTTTTAAAGATCGCGGTATGACTATGGCTGTTACAAAAGCTAAAGAAGCTGGAGCCGGAGCAATTATTTGCGCATCTACAGGGAATACTTCGGCATCTGCTGCAGCTTATGGCGCAAAGGCCGGTATAAAGACCTTTGTGCTTATTCCTGACGGGTATATTGCACTGGGCAAACTCTCTCAAGCAATGATGTATGGAGCAGAAATTATTGCTATTCAGGGGAATTTTGATCAGGCGCTGGAATGTGTAAGAGCTATTTCCGACACCCATCCGATTACTTTAGTTAATTCGGTTAATCCATTCAGAATTGAAGGTCAAAAGACCGGAGCGTTTGAGATTTGCGATTCTCTAGGCAAAGCTCCGGATTATCATTTTATCCCCGTCGGGAATGCCGGAAACATAACAGCTTACTGGAAAGGCTACAAAGAATATAAAGCAGCAGGAGTAATCAATAATTTACCTATGATGATGGGCTTTGAGGCGGAAGGCGCTGCTGCAATTGTTCGCGGTGAAAGAATTATGAAACCGGAAACTCTTGCCACAGCGATAAGAATAGGCAATCCTGCAAGCTGGAAGCAAGCAGAAGCAGCACGTGACGAGAGCGGCGGTAAAATCGGATGCGTAAATGATGAAAAAATAGTAGAAGCATATAAACTGCTTGCTTCGACAGAAGGCGTTCTTTGCGAGCCTGCAAGCGCAGCATCCGTAGCGGGATTGATTCAGGCACATTCTCAAGGATTGGTAAAACAAGGTACAGATATCGTTTGCATTCTTACCGGCAATGGCTTAAAAGACCCGGACAATGCTATAAAATATTCAAATGCGGATGTCAAAAAGAGTTCGGCAGAATTAGAAGATGTATTAAGGGTTATGGGAATATAGAACTATGCAAAGAGAAGAATTCATAAATGCAAAAAGAATTGTAGTCAAATTCGGAACAAATATTTTGAGAAATGAAGAAGGCGAGGTTGCTCTTTCTAGGATTTATTCATTTATCGAAGATATTTCCAAACTTGTTAAATCCGGAAAAGAAGTTATTGTTATAACTTCAGGTGCAGTAGGGTTAGGCAAGAAAAAATTAAACCTTGAAACAACTGACGGCGATGGTGTTAAACAAGCATGCGCAGCTGTTGGCCAGAGTCGTTTGATGTCATTCTATGAGAATGGTTTTGGAGTTTTTGATATTCCGATTGCGCAAATCCTTTTGACAGAAGACGATTTTTCTTTACGCCACAGATATTTAAGCCTGAGAACAACGTTAAATAAATTGATTGAAATGGGCGTAGTTCCCATTATAAATCAAAATGATACCGTTTCCACAATAGAACTGGCTGATAGGTTAGCCGGAATTAAAGTTTCTTTTTCGGATAATGACAAATTATCAGCGCTTGTATCCAGTGAACTTGATGCCGAATTGCTGATACTCCTATCAGATATCAATGGACTTTATACTGCTAATCCTAAAAAAAATCCGAACGCAGAACTCATTAAAGAGGTTAACGGCGTAACTGATGAGATCCTTGCTCTTGGGACAGATGCTTCAGAAGGCGGCCGAGGCGGAATGAAAACTAAACTTGAAGCGGCAAAACTCGTTACCCGCTCCGGAGGCAAAGTTCTTATTGCAAACGGAAAAATCCCATATATAATCAGCAAAATATTTAACGGAGAAGACTTTGGAACGATGTTCATGCCGACAGATGAAAATCTTTCCGGGAAAAAACGCTGGATTGGTTATGCCACAAACGTTTTAGGAAAAATTATCGTTAACGAAGGTGCAAAAGAAGCTATATTAAAACAATACAAAAGCCTTTTGCCGATTGGAATACTGAAAATTATAAATGATTTCAAACAGGGAGAAGTTGTTTCAATTTGTGACGAAAGCGGTTTAGAATTCGCCAGAGGTATGGTAAATTACGATTCTGAGGAATGTCGAAAAATCGCAGGCGGACACTCTGACAATATTGTGCAAGCACTTGGATACAAAAACTACGATGCAATAATCACGAGAGATAACATAACCCACCTTGTGTAGTTTATTGATTTTGGTTCTGTAAAAACAGTTTTACCTCGGAAGCATGTTCATCCACAAGATTTATAACTTCTTGCATGCATTTTTCCAAATCTTTTCTGTCATTAAACTTGGTATAAAAAATCAAAAATTTTGAAGATGAATCCATAAGCATGTTTTTTAGATTAACAATTTTGTCATAGACTGTTTTATCCACAATTTCTTTATTTTCACATAAAATAGTGAACAAATCTCCAAACCACCACTGAACTTCTTCAACATTGTTTGCTTTCAGTCCTTTATTTGCATTTTTAAGATACTTTAGTATTGCAGAATAAACATTTTCAATTTTTTCTTTTTTTGCGGGTAAAATTTCTTTAAAATATTTCATGGTTTGTTCATAACCGCTATTTATCAGATTTCTTCTGGAATCCCTATCCAAATTAAAGTCCGCAAAAAAGATACTTCCGGTATTAATTCTTATACAATCGTATCTGTCATTTTGCCCATAAATTTCTGTTACAAAATTAGTTGCTATATCGGTTATACAGCTGTAAATTGTATTAATAAACGAAACCGGACTCTTCGCTTCATTTGAGCAATCCCCTTCAAGACGAAATTCCATAATTCTGCTTGCGGAGTTTTCAAGTGTATCCGTCAATCTCCACATAGGAGAAGCCTTTTGCAAATCTCCGTCGACCAGCTCTGCATCACCATATTTGTACGGCGGCATAAGACCCGGCATACTCGAAGATATCCTTATGGCTTTTGCTATTTCAAAATCAGGGGTTTTAATTTTAGAAAATTCTTGTGTTGTAAAGGTTTTCAAGTTGGTCGTAACTATAACTAAATCCTGGTCCAAATCTGCGAAAGTAAGGTTAGTCTTATTTTTGTTTGTAATTTTTCTTGAAATCAATTCATTAAGCCAATCAACAAAAATTTCTCCCCTGCTCAAAGCAAACGGTTTACCAAATCCAAAATGGATATCCTTAAAAAGCTCAAAATTAACTTTCATAAAAAGATTTTCAAGTTCGTAGGACTTATATCCGCAGGCAACCAAAGCAGCAAATACGGAACCTACAGAAGAACCCCCTATAATATCATATTCAACCCCGAGTTCTTCAAGTGCGCGTATTGCCCCCACATATGCAAGCCCACGGACAGCACCACCACCAAACAAACATGTATATTTCAAATGATTAACCATTACTTATCCTTATTATTACGGGAATTACTCATAAATCAATCCTACACTCTCCCTAAAATAAATTTTAATATAAACATACAAATTTGTGGTATAGTTATAATGATTAAAGGGAGAATTTTTATGGGGCAAACACTCGTTGAAAAAATAATTTCGGAACATTCAGGTAAAACCGTACACGCCGGCGAACTCGTTATATCGCATGTTGATGTTACAGCGGTTCAAGACGGAACCGGACCTTTAACTGTACAAGAATTTAAAAAACTTGGGGGGGTAAATAAATTAAAAAACCCCGGGCGAACTATTCTATTTATTGACCATGCTTCTCCAAGTCCCAGAAAAGAGCTTTCGAATACCCATATGGTATTAAGAGAGTTTGCAAAGGAATATGGTGCGGTGCTTTCCGAGACAGGAACCGGTGTTTGTCACCAGAGGCTTGTAGAATCCTATGTTAACCCCGGAGAAATTTTGATTGGTGCAGATTCTCATACCTGCACATCAGGTGCATTGGGTGCATTTGCAACAGGGATGGGCTCAACAGATATTGCTGTCGGAATGGCTCTCGGAAAAACTTGGCTTAAAGTCCCCGCAACATTCAAAGTTGTTGTTAGAGGTAAATTCAGAAAAGGAGTCTGTGCAAAAGATTTGATGCTCTATTTTATCGGCATGATAGGGGCAGACGGCGCTACATACAAAGCACTTGAATTTACAGGCGATACGATTGATAATATGCCGATGTCAGAAAGGTTTACCCTTGCCAATATGGCAGTTGAGGCTGGCGCAAAATGCGGTTTATTTATTGCAGATGATAAAACAAAAGCATTCCTTGAAGAAAGAGGCAGAGGGGATAAATTCAGACAAATCCTGCCTGATTCAGATGCAGAATATGAAAGGATAATTGAAATCAATGCCGAAGATGTTCCGCATACGGTTTCTTGTCCGCATACCGTAGACAATACCAAGGGGGTAAATGAATTAGGACATATCAAGGTTAATCAGGTTTATGTTGGGACTTGTACGAACGGAAGAATTGAAGATTTGAGAATTGTTGCGGATATTCTCAAGGGGAACAAAGTCCATGATGATGTCAGGATGCTTATTTGCCCCGCATCAAGAGATGTCTATAAACAGGCACTAAAAGAAGGTTTGATAGACATTTTTGTTGACGCAAACGCCTCAATTTTACCCCCTGGCTGCGGGCCTTGCGTAGGAGTTCATGCCGGAATCTTAGGTGACGGAGAAGTCTGTCTTGCGACACAAAACAGAAACTTCCAAGGCAGAATGGGGAATACTAAAGGGTTTATATATCTAGCATCACCTTATGTAGCGGCATATACTGCATTAAGAGGATACATCTCGGCAGAATAAGGCAAGATTTGGTTCTACCTAATCTACTGATCTTTATATTCAACTTTTTTAAAATCAGGATTTTCCCCTGTCAGATAATCGAGGTATTCTTTTGTGTAGATTCTAACAGGAACTTGCTCTTTCTTAACCGCATCACTATTGTAATTATTTATAAATTTATCAAGTTGTTCACTAATTATTGTCATTGCACGTTTTTTACGCATCCAAAAAGGTTTAATTTTTAATTCGAATCTATCAACGCCTACATCCGCCATAATATAATTATCCCTTTTTTCTTCTCTTTTGAATTGTTTTGATGTCATTGCCCGCCAATGTGATTCGTAAGGGTGTTTTTCTTCCCATTTTCTTTGTTTAGCCAATTTTCTTTCCAAAGCTCTTGAACTGCACCATATATCAAGACCTTGACTTATACCCCATCTTCCCATTCTCAGCTGCCAAAATGGAACTTCAATATTGTCTTTCGGCTTAATATGCGCCATATCGGTCAATGTCTTATATTTGCTTATTATTTCTGTTCTTATTGCAGCAATTTCCATTATACTCAACCTCCGTTACATTCTTTATAACACATATAAAACCCGTAAAAAATTTTTTTGCTAAGTAGATATACAAAATGTTACAATTTTTGTCAGCCGTGCTTTTATTTGTATAAAGTTGTATACAGACGTGCCAATTCGATAAATATTTCATACATTCCGCGGGTTGAATTGTCGCCATAGCGTTGCCATGCCGGTAAAATTTCAGAAGTTATGTTCCACTCTCTATCATTATCACCATGCGGTAATAATGTTCTTTCTCCGACTTGCATTCTCCTTATATTGTAATTTTTTCGTTCAAATTTCAAATTCCCTATCTGGTAACTACCATTGACCATTTGACCGTCTTTGTCAAGCTCTGCTTCAAATACACAGTGTTTGAACTTGCTGGGATACTGCCTAAATAGCTGCAAAACTGCGGTATTCGGACTTTTTTTAATTGACAGCAAAGTATCAACATTTGTAGTAAATTTTTGTCTTATTTTTTTATTGTAAAATTCAAGATTTTCGCTGAGAATTTTTACATCATTTATATTTCCGGCATTACCTATGTTTTGGAAAAGATTACGGATGCTCGAATATAATTTTTTGGCTGTTTCGGTTCGAAAATCTTCTGTTGCAACTGCAATCAGCTGTTGTTTAGCCCCTGAAAAAGCTAAATTGGAAATGCCTAACGTATTTTTTTGAGTTGTTTTATTCTGGTGATATACTTTACAACTTATTGGTGTAATTTGCACTATATTTCCCTCTAATATATATTAACCCCGTAAAAAATTTTTGCACAGTAAGTATAAAAGATGTTACAATTCTTACAAAAGTCGTTATAACAGTAATATTGAAGATTTAAAAAACATTTGATATAATCAAACAGGGGAAGAAAAAATATGAATTTATTAATATTAAAACAATTGGCAATTTTAAGTGCTTTCGCAGGTGCTGTTTTGGGGTTTATAACAGTTATTCCTTACATAAGTGCAATAAGCTTTTTCACCCTGATTCTTTTTCTCTCGGCCATCATTATTGCATATCTTAAACAAAATGACCTGATAGGAATCATAAGTATTAGGGAAGGCTGCATTTTTGGTGCAGTTATAGGTTTTATTTCTTTTATTGCATTCGCTGTTGTTTACACCCCGATAAGCATGCTCGTGGGCTGGCTTGTTCCCTCTTATACCCAAGGTTTCATGCGATTTTTCCTCACCGGAGGATTAGGCACTACTATAGTAATGTTAATGCTTATCGTTTTTATGGCAGGTATAAGTGCATTATTTAATGGTTTTTCAGGTTTAATTACCGCCTACGTATATGAACTCATTACGGGCATGAAAAAAGGTAATAACGAAAATACAAGTATAGATTTTGAGATTAAATAGTTTTTTACATATAAAATAGCAAAATTATTTTTTACAGGTTTTGGTATAGTCATATGGAGGCTGTTAATGAAGATTCAACATAATCCGGTATATTATGCTAAACCGATAATTCACGATAATCCAAAAATAAAAAATCTGAGTTTTTGCCAAAAAGTCAAAAATATTGCAGTTTATGCTGGAACATTTGACCCTATAACCAACGGGCACTTTGACTTAGTAAAAGCTATGGCAAAATACTTTGACAAATTAATTGTATTAATTGCTATAAATCCTAATAAGAAACCTTGGTTTTCTGTAGATGAAAGAAAAGAACTTATAAAACAATCAGTAAAAGATTTGCCGAATGTAAAAGTTGATTACTATGAAGGACTTACTGTCGATTATGCAAAAGAACATGGCGCCAATACACTACTAAGGGGAATGCGTCCAAATACGCAAGACTTTAAGGAAGAAGTCAAAGTGCATGATACTAATGAAAAGCTTGCTCCCGGGATACTGACATTATATATATTATCAAGTGCTATTAACAAAGCGGTTTCTTCAAGTGCTGTAAGAAAATTAATTCAAAAAAAAGATTTTAACAAGATTAAAGAAATTGTTCCTGAACCTGTATATAATTACATAATTAAAAAATTCGAAGATAAGGCATAAAGAAATGAATATAAATTCGACATCATCATATTCACCTAATTTTGAAGCATATAAACTTGGTGTAACAGGCAACATTGCATCAGGTAAATCAACAGTGCAAAGATATTTTGAAAATCAAAGAATAAAATGTATTGATGTCGACGATGTATGCCATAAACTTTATGAATCCGACAAAAATGTTATAGAAAAAGTAAAAGCCATGTTCGGCAGCTTCGGCTTCCATGAACTTGATAATGATGATTTTATTGACAGAAGTAAAATAAGAACTTTTGTATTCAAAAACCCTGAAATTAAAAAAGCTTTGGAAGAAATTGTTCATCCTGCGGTGGAAAAATATGTAGATAATTTTGTAAAAGAAAATAAAGAAGAAAAATATGTAGCTATTTTTAATCCGCTTTTGTTTGAAACAGGGAAACAGAAAGATTATGACAAAGTTTTGTTCATAAAAATAGGACCACAATTACAACTAAAAAGACTTCTTGCAAGAAATCCATTCCTAACAGAGGAAACCGCAAAAGACAGAATAAATTCTCAAATGGATCAACGTATAAAAGCCAAAAAGGCCGATTTTATTATTGATAATTCTTTTGGAGCTGATATTACAATTGATCAGGTTGAAAATTTAATTGATACGTTAGAACATCACTACGCTTGGGAAAAACAAAGCTTGGTTGAAAAAATTGATGATGCTATAAGAAAATACTTTATAGGTTACCCAAAACGTATTAAATACACTTGGGAACATAAAAAAGCCTATTTAGCCGTGGAGAAGAAATTGACCGGCAAAAACACATTGCGCGGATATTTGCATGATTTGGACAAGTTAATTATGTATGCAATAGGAGTTCCAAAAGAAATTGCGCATAATATTCACATCAATACAGCACCACACCACATAAGAAAAAATAAAGTTAAATATCCGAAGGGCGCCGTAATAGATTGGGAATGCGCACGCTATACAAAACCGGATAAACCATTAAATGCAAGAGATTTTTATGAAAGAAGCTGCCCTCAAATGCCTGAAATAGAAAAAGTTTTGGATGACTTAAATTTGGAAAGAAAAATAACTGATTAATATTTTACCCCCGATAGTTTTCATGGTATCCTTTTATAAAGAATCTGAGAGGGAAATATTATGGCATTTGAATCAAAGATAAGGCCAATAGAATGGGTCGATGGGTATTCCAGAATGGTTGACCAAACTGTAATACCTTATGAATACAAGTTTATTAACATCACCAGAGGTGATGATATGTTCCACGCAATCAGAGACATGATTGTAAGAGGAGCCCCTGCAATCGGTATAGCAGGCGCTCACGGGATTGTATTGTATGCACAGGAAGGCAGAGAAAGATATGATAATATTGATGAATTTAAAAAATGGCTTTTAGAAAAAGCTGACTATATGGCTACTTCCCGCCCAACTGCAGTAAATCTTATGTGGGCATGCGCTGAACAAAAAAAAGTTATTGAAAATTCAAAATCTGATATAGAAGGTTTAATAAAGGAATTAACCGAAAAAGCGATAGAAATAGAAAAAGACGATATAGAAAGATGTAAAAAAATAGGTGATTTCGGGGCAGAAGTTGTTCCTAAAGGTGCAACAATTCTCACACACTGTAATGCAGGTGCTTTAGCCACAGGCGGGTATGGAACAGCTCTCGGGGTAGTTCGTTCTGCCTATGCAAAAGACAACACGGTTAAGGTTTTTGCAGATGAGACCAGACCACGCCAGCAAGGCGCAAGACTTACGACATTTGAACTCGCTATGGACGGGATTCCTGTAACACTTATTACAGACGGAATGTGTTCCTATTTCATGAATAAAGGAATGATTGACATGGTAGTGGTCGGAGCTGATAGAATTGCTGCCAACGGAGATAGTGCAAACAAAATCGGAACATATACTGTTGCAATCGCTGCAAAATACCATAATATTCCATTCTATGTCGCAGCTCCTCTTTCAACCATAGATACTTCTATTGCTTCAGGAAAAGAAATTCCGATTGAAGAACGCTCGCATGAAGAAGTTACGCATATTAACGGAAAACGAATTTGCGCCGAAGGAGTAAATATTATTAATCCCGGGTTTGACGTGACACCAAATGAATTAATTGCAGGAATAATAACCGAAAAAGGCATCCTAAGACCTGATTACAATAAATCAATTGCTGAAGCCTTTTTGAAATAATTACAATGTTTTTATAATACCAATTATTTTACCAATTAGTGTTAGTTCATTCATTGTACTGCCACTAATTGTCCGCACTCTGTATTCCGGATTATCAGATTTTATAATAATTTCATCAAGATTTTTTGACAACCTCTTTATAAAAAATTCCTGATTAAAACAAAATACATAAATGCGATTATCCTGAATCTGCTCACCGCTCCAGTGTTCTACTATTAGTCTGTCACTGTCGCAAATTGTAGGATTCATACTGTTTCCGGAAGCGTTGATCATTGAATATGTTTTTTGTTTTGAAAATCCGCCTATTAAAGCTACCGGAATAGGAATTCTTACTTTTTCGTCTGAAAACAATATATTTCCGTTTCCGCAGCTCGCAAAAATATCCGTATAGTAGTCTATATATACAACATCGCCATTATTAACATCATTTTCGCTGAAAAGTGATATATTAAAAAACTCTTCAATTCGCTTGAGTTCACTGACAGTTACCTGACTTCCGTTTTTAATACGATTACTTACGGTTTGTCTTGTGATACCGAGAGCCTCGGCTAAAAGCGACTGATTCACATACTTTTCTGTTTTCTTGGAAATAATTTTCAGTAACTCATCTAATTTCATCTTTCACCATTTTGGAAGTTATTACTTGACATATGTATTATTATATCTTACAATATAATACAGGATGTTAATTTTACATGTTATTTAAACATATAAATTAACTTCTGTCAATCAAAAACTATTACATATAATTAGTTTATTACTGCTTTTTTGGGGAGGAGATGTCTTTTAAATGGCATACAAATACAATGTATCATGCTCTGAAACATTAAACAAAAAGTGGACGCAAAGCGCCATAGACTGCTATGCAATAGGATGCATTTGTTCTAAATGTTTTATATATAAAGTCATGTTTTCGAGACGTAATTACAAATGCATGATGAAAGAAACAGTAATAGAACTTGTAAGGCAATTAGGTATGCCAAAGGAAGATGAATATGACATTCAAAAACAAAAATTGGTTTCACAAGAATAACGGACAAAAAGGCGGCAGACCAAAACAAGACTCAAAAATATATATTACCATTCCTGACATTAAATTTGTTATTCTTACACAGCAGCAATACGATAAACTAAAAGCACATTATGGGCATGAAATATTAAAGAAGGCTATCAGTATTTTAGACAACTGGTTTATGTCGGGCTCGCCAAAAGCTGAAAAATATCTGGGTAAAAACAATTATGCCCATTTTCGTTCTGATGGCTGGGTCATCAATGAAGCAATAAAAATAAGTAACATTACGAAAAATTAAGCTAAAAAACCATGGGGACTGTACATTTAATCTTTTTTTTATTATTATCAATATATACTAGCCTATAAATATGCAAAAGGAGAAAAACAATGCAGGTAATATTGAAAAAAGATGTTCAAAATCTTGGTGAAGCCGGTGATGTTGTAAACGTTAAAGACGGTTACGCTAGAAATATGCTTATTCCAAGAAACTTCGCTGAAATAGCAACTGAAGGTGCTCTCAAAAACAGAGAACAAAACATTGCAAGAATTAAAGCAAAACAAGAAAAATTGCATCAGGAAGCGCTTGCAAAAGCAGCTGAAATTGAAAAAGTCGGACAACTTGAACTTTCTGCCAGAGCCGGTGAAAGCGGAAAATTGTTCGGAACGATTACAACAAAGAAATTATGCGAAGAATTAAAGGAAAAAGCAAATATTGAAATCGACAAAAAGATGGTTTCATTAAATGCACCTATAAACAAAATTGGCGAATTCACGATGTTAATTAAATTAACATCTAAAGTTAAAACTGAGCTTAAGGTTGTTGTAACAGCTTCTGAAGTTGTAAAGGAATCTATTGAAGAAGAAGTTGCTGAAGAATCAACCGAGGCATAGTTTAATTACAGATTTGATCAGAAATATGCCGACTTTAATAAAGCCGGCATATTTTATAAAAAGGAGAGTTTTAAAATGAAAATTGCAACCAAATGCATACCGGTAGGAATGTTGCCATATACAAGCCTTAAACATGCCGTCGCAATGGTTGCAAAATTATATCAAACATTTCCGTTTATAGCATTATTACCAAATATTTCTTCTACGGATAATATACAAAATCTTACATTTGAAAATATGCCCGGAATTGTATTTCAAAATAATAAAATCGAATTTCACACGGGAACTTCAAAGTATGAAAAATTAATGTCTGACTTAAACAAGGCATATAATTCTCCATCACTTGAAACCCTTGAGGCTTTTTCCTTTAACTCGGTTTTTTTGGAAAAATATTTTCAAATGATCAAGAAGTTTAAGAGTCCTAATGCATGTATTAATATCTTAGGGCCTTTTACAGTTTCTCAACTGCTAACCGCAGCAGCGAAAGAACAAATTCTTGCAGATAAAAGCTACAGGAAACTTTTTATACAATCTATATGCGTGAAAACCTTATGGGTAATAGAAAAAATCAAACAATATTGTCCTGATACAGTGCCTGTAGTTATCCTTGAAGAACCAATGTTATATCAGTTAGGAGTAATTAAAAGAGAGAATAGTGACATCACCTCAGAACTTGTAACCGTGATGTTATCGCAAGTAGTTGAAAAACTTAAAAAATATGGAGCTATTGTAGGGATTCAATGCATGGAAAAATGTGACTGGTCAATCCCTATTAAATCCGGTGTAGACTTAATTTCTTACGATGCCTATAACAACCCTAACAATTTGGGAATAATTCCTGATATTTTGACAGAGTTTTTGCGGCGAGGCGGTATGATTAACTGGGGCATTGTTCCAACTTTATCAGATAATATGATTAAAGAACTGGGAACTGATTATTTGCACAAACGACTGTTGACTACCTTTGACGGTATTATACTTTCCGGTGTGCCTGCTGATTTGATTTATAAATCTGCCCTTGTTTCTCTCAACGGAGATACAAATCATCTGTCAGTTATGTTCGCAGAAAAAGCGTCAATGCTTGCAACACAACTATGTTCAAGACTCACTGCTCGTATTTAATTCGGCAATACTTCCATTGTCAATCAATATCGTATATCGAATAAAAGCATGCGCCATTAAAAGAAGGTACGGATTCATTTCGTTGGTAGCAGAAAGATTAACTTTAGTTTCCCTTTGCTCATTCAATTCATCTTTTGTAGGTTTAATGTCTTCAATATCAATATTTGTGTTCATGGCATGAGAAGAGCTTTCAGCCTGCAAATCCTTCAAAAGAGTATTCTTGGGGAATTTATCCGAACATATTATATAAATATCAACGGAATTTGTCGTTGTTAATGTAAATACCCCTTTTAAATTGCCGAAATTTTTTGTCTGAATTAATACTGTAAGCTTTGAATCATTAGAATCATTTTCACCTTCAGGTGGTGTAATCTCCAAATCAAATCCGACACCTTCATTCAAGGGAAGCCAAGGAAGATAAAGCATCATAAGACTTTTTAAATTTTGTGTCGGATTATCCGACTCTGCCATAGCAATACAAGAATTAATAACACCTAATGTATCCTGAAGCTGTTTACTATCTAATCCGTTTTTTGATGCCGATGCCATAGCTATTACAAGTGCTGCTACGGCTTGCTTACTGTTCTGCAATATTACATTGGATATATCCGGCAAACTTATCATTCCGCTAAATAAAAGAGCAACAGCATCCTGACCTGATTTTGCAGCCACAGTTTGGGCATTCAGATTATTTATCACATTCTGTGTATTTTGTAATGCAGGATTTAACTCTTCAAACAATTCTGACAGTACTTTTTGATTTTGCAGAAGTGCCGGATTAATATTCCCAAGCCCAAGAGTTCCACCTGCCAGCGGTCTGTTAGGGTTCTGGAGGCTTAACAATACATCGCTGAGATTTTGCGGTAATCCAAGCAGGGTTTTAATGTACGCAGCTCTATCTCCAAAATTAAAGTTTTGTTGAGTTTTTGCAAGTTGCGTCAGAGTATCAATATTTTGAACAGTATTATTTACCTGCGACTTACCGTTTGCTAACCCGGCACTAAGTTCAGGTGCAAAACCGCTAATTTTTCCCGCATCCGTTTTATCAGGTTTTAAAAGTAATTTCGGATCTCTCAGCCCGAATATAATTTTACGTATGCTAAAATCCATAAAATAATTATAACCTTATTGTTCTAAAAATTGTAGAGTATTTATGCGGTCCATAATATATTACGATAGAAACAAAATAATTCTCTAAATCATTAATCTCCATATAAGATTTTACAGGGTCACGCCTTTTGGTGCTATCAAATTTACCGAGAAAACTCAAAAACCCCATATGAACTTTTTGAGAAGGTGTGAGTTTTGGCTTAGGCAGATGTGTTTCGTAAAAAGTTTCCGGCACTAAACCTCTTTCATAAACAGGTATAATATGAGAAACTCTGCCGTTTTGCTTGAAAAGCATATACCATTTACCTTTATACTCTCTTGGGTTAATCAAATAATACCCCGGTTCAATTGCCTGATTTTTAAAATATATATACGAATTTAGCCGCAATAGGGGATATGGCGCCCAAGTTGTATCTTTTATATCATAATACTGGTCCGGATCTATATCATGCATATACGAAAAATCAGCCGGTTCGAGTTCATTATATATTTTTACATAATCTTCACTTGTTTTTGGGGAAGAAATTGAAACGATATTCGGCTGACCATTCTCTCCCTGTCTTTCCTGAGAATTTTGTGAGGGGTAAACAAATTCAGGCGAGTCCCATTCTTCCGTATATTCTTCCTGTGCACCTGCAAAAGCTTCCTGAACAAATACAGGAGCCATGGGGATTGCAAGAAAAATTGTTAATATAATTAATTTCTTAAACATAAATATATTTTAACGGTTTTAAAGATAAAATCAAGGTTTTTTACATTTGACCATATTTGTATTATAATCGGCAAAGACATATAAGGGAGCGATTAAATGACAAAAACAGCTTTTCTTTTCCCGGGACAAGGTTCTCAGTTTGTCGGAATGGGAATGGATTTATATAGTAATTTTGAATCAGCAAAAAAAATTTTTGATACAGCAGATTCTATTCTGGGTAAAAGTATTACAAAGCTCTGCTTTGAAGGTCCGGAAGAAGATTTAAAACAAACAATTAATACTCAGCCTGCAATTGTAACTATGTCAATTGCTGCATTAGAAGTATTTAAAGAATCCGGAATAAAGGCAGATTATACAGCAGGACATTCTTTAGGCGAATATTGCGCAATGTACGCTTCGGGAGTAATGGATTTGGAGCATACACTAAAAGCAATTCAAAAACGTGCCGAATTAATGAATTCCGTTTCTAATGGAAGTATGGCGGCTGTTTTGAACGCAACGGAAGAACAGTTAAAAGCAGGTTTGGCTGAAGGTTCTAAAATCGGCTATGTTGATATTGCTAATTACAACTCCCCTGTGCAGGTAGTTATAACAGGAGATGCGGAGGCCGTTAAGGCAGCTGGTGATTTTATGCTTTCAAACGGAGTAAAAAGAGTTGTACCGCTTGCGGTTTCTGGGGCATTTCATTCTAAATATATGGAAAGTGCAGGGAATGAATTTAAAGAATTTGTCAAAAATTTGACAATTAACAATGCCGAAATCCCTGTTATTACGAACGTAGATGCAGAGATTACAACAAACGCAGAGCATTTCAGAGCTAAAATGCCTAAACAAATCCATTCTTCAGTCCATTGGACGCAAACTATTCAAAAAATGGTATCTGAAGGCGTGGATACATTCATAGAAATCGGCCCGGGGAAAGTTCTTGCGGGATTAAATAAAAAAATTGCACCTGAAGCAATCGTTTACAATATTTTTGATAAAGAATCATTAGAAAAAACTATAAGAGCACTCAATGAACAAATGGCTGAGGTTTAGATTATTATGAGAATTACATACGAAAGTTATAAAGTACATCCTGAGATAAATTTTAAAAATGTTTATATAGATAATCATAGACTTATACCCGAAAAAGAAATTGACAGATATTTAGATAAAATAGTAAGAAGAGTTTCAATAGAAGAAAAATTAGATAAATTTATAAATTTTATAAAAGGTATATTTAAAAAATAAAATAAGGAGAATTAATTATGACAGAGAGAAAAATTGCGTTAATTACAGGCGGAGGCAGAGGTATCGGTTTAAGTACAGCTCTTGAACTCGCAAAAGCCGGATGTGATATTGTTATAAACGGTATCGGCGGAATTGAAACAGCGGAAGATGCTTTAAAACAGATTAAAGAATGCGGCGTTAACGCTTATTACTACCAATTTGATGTCTCTAAAAATGACCAAGTAGAAGCTGCTATCGAAAAAATTATTGCTGAACACGGCAAAATTGATGTACTTATTAATAATGCCGGAATTACAAAAGACGGCTTGTTTGTAAGAATGGATGCCGCTCAATGGGAAGCCGTTATCAATGTCAACCTTTCAAGCGCATATTATGTAACTCATGCGGTAATCAAGCACATGATGAAAGCAAGACAGGGTTCGATTGTAAGTTTGTCAAGCGTAGTAGGTCTCCACGGAAACCCGGGACAAGCAAACTATTCAGCTTCAAAAGCCGGTTTGGTAGGTTTAACAAAATCACTTGCTAAGGAATTCGGTTCAAGAAATATTAGGGTAAATGCAGTAGCTCCGGGATTCATTCAAACAGCTATGACAGCAAACCTTACTAATACCGAAGAATATATGAAAATGATTCCTCTAAAAAGAATGGGAACGCCTGAAGACGTTGCAAAAGTTATTAAATTCCTGGCACTCGATGCCGACTACGTAACAGGCCAAGTGCTGGAAGTTTCGGGTGGTTTGATTATATAAAATATTTGGAAAAAATTTAGAAGTTAAAAAGACCTGCCAAATGGCAGGTCTTTTTAAATAAAAAAGCAGCTCATAAGCCGTGTTCTGTTGGGGTAAATTAATACCCTGATAATCATCTGTCTGGTCTTGAGATTGCTCCCAAGCTCGAGCGATTTTTCCAAGCTCGGCGGACACCTCAAACGCTTGTTTCAATCTTGCATCCGACCGGGGGTTGCCTAGCCGATACCTTCCGATATCGCTGGTGATGCTCTTACCTCACCGTTGCACCATCGCTCCTACCTAAAAGGGCGGTTAGCAGTATAATTTCTGTGGTCCTATCCGCCAGCTCACGCTGCCCGGAGTTTCTCCGGCGGTCTGTCCTTGGATGCACGGACTTTCCTCACAAGATAATAATTTACCCCGTGCGATTATCCGGCTACTTTTCTATCAGTATAACTCAAAAAATGTATTTAACAATCCAAATAAAATATTACCGAAGCTACATCATACCTATGTAGATTAAATTTAATCCCATTATAGAGTCCTGCATTTAAAATATCAAATATTACACCTATTCGTACCTTAATGCGTCAATCGGATTGAGCAGAGAAGCTTTGTATGCCGGATAAAAGCCAAATCCTATTCCAACAAGTCCTGAAAAACCGAATGAAAGTATAATCGGGAAAAAAGTGAAAACTACAGGCATTTTGGATATTAGAGAAAAAATCAATGCAGCAAAAATTCCAACTACTATGCCAATTAAGCCGCCGATAAGTGTCAAAGTAACTGCTTCTGTTAAGAATTGAAGCCTTATATCGCTTGCTCTGGCACCAATCGCCATTCGGATACCTATTTCTTTCGTCCTTTCGGTCACAGATACAAGCATAATATTCATAACCCCAATCCCGCCAACAATTAGTGAAATAAAAGCAACAATGACTATAAATGTTGATATCATTGAGATTGTAGACTTCATCTTTTCTTGAAATTCCGCATTATTCCTGATTTCAAAATCATTTTCCTGAGTTTTACCCAGATTATGCCTTAAACGAAGAATTTGTGTAATGTCACTTTGAGCAGTTGCACTCTCTTCAACGGACGATGCTTTTACAATTATCTGACTGACTGATCCGGGGAAATCCGTTCCAAACACTTTTCTCTGTGCAGTGGTAAGCGGTATCAAAATTAAATCGTCTTGATCCATGGGCCCCTGTGCGCCTTTAGATACAAGTGTGCCAATAACTTTAAATGGAATATTACCAATTCTGATAGTCTTGTCTATAGGATTTACATCCCCAAAAAGCTCTGAAGCAACAGTAGAACCAATAATAGCTATTTTTGCAGCATTGTTATCGTCATCTTTATTAAAGCCCCTGCCAACCTCAATTTCATAGTTTTTTACATAAAGATAATCCGTTGTTACTCCGTAAACAGTTGTTGACCAGTTTTGATTTCCGTACATGGTTTGTCTGGTAGAATTCATAATCGGCGCAACAGCTTCAATCCCTCTTACCGAATTTTTTATTGCCTCAGAATCTTTAACACTCAGTGTCGGTTTAGAACCTATCCCCATTGAAATTCCACCAGTCTTTGCGGCAGCAGAGCGTATGGTTAAAAGGTTTGAACCCATAGATTCAATATTATCCTGAACTTTTTTGGTTGTTCCGGCACCGATTGCCATCATTGCAATAACTGCTGCAATACCGATTATTATGCCCAAACTCGTCAGTGCAGAGCGCATTTTATTAACCTCTAGAGATTTTAATGCTATTTTTAATGTGGATTTAAAGTCTATCATTTTTTGAGTAAATAAATGATTAAATGAATAAGTAATTTCTTATTAACTTATTAACTTAATTCTTATTAACCCTCCTCCTTTCATTACAAAGAATACTAGGTTTCCCTATTACGCTGTTTTAGCCATTCCTCTTTTCTCATATCCGAAACAATTTGGCCGTCTTTAAACTTGATTATACGCTTTGTATACTCCGCAATATCAGGTTCATGTGTAACCAAAACTATTGTTTTACCATATTTTTCGTTGAGATTAACAAAAAATTCCATAACATCAATACTGGTTTTGGTATCCAAATTACCTGTCGGCTCGTCGGCTAGAATTAATGGTGCATCATTTACTATAGCTCTCGCTATTGCAACCCTCTGCTGCTGACCGCCGGACATCTGTGACGGCATATTATTTTCTTTATTCTCCAAACCAACAACTTTTAATGCTTCTCGTGCCCTTTTGTATCGTTCTTCCTCCGATAACCCCTTATAAATCATAGGCATACAAACATTATCAAGAGCAGAAGTTCTTGAAATCAGGTTAAATCCCTGAAATACAAACCCTATTTTGTTATTTCTTATATCTGAAAGCTCATCTGCACTCATAGAAAATACATCAACTCCCTCAAGGTAGTATTCTCCGCTAGTCGGTTTATCAAGAGTACCAAGCATATTCATACAGGTAGATTTGCCTGAACCGGATGCACCCATAATTGCCACAAACTCGCCTTCTTCAACAGAAAATGAAACATCATTCAGCGCATAAAATGTTTCTTCCCCCATTTGGTATGTTTTTACTGCATTTTTAACTTCAATTAATGACACATATAACCCCTATTGAAATTATTATAACATATTTTCTTATAGTGTATAATAAATTTATGACACTTAATCAAGACGAAAAATATATGAGAATGTGTTTTGCGCTGGCAAAAAAGGGATTGGGTAAAGTTGCGCCAAATCCGCTTGTTGGGTGTGTGGTTTTGGACAAAAACGGAAATATTATCTCAAAGGGCTATCATAAAAAGTATGGTGAAAATCACGCAGAACGTGATGCATTATTAAAATTAAAAAATAACGAAGCAGAAGGCGGAACTTTATACGTGAATCTTGAACCTTGTTCACATTTCGGAAAAACTCCGCCTTGTACGGATTTAATTATAGAAAAGAAAATTGCACGTGTTGTTTATGGAATGAATGACTGTAATCCTGAAGTAGACGGGGCAAAAAAATTAAAAGCTGCAGGTATTGAGATCGTAGCAGGAATTTTGGAAGATGAAGCGAAGTTTTTAAATCGTGTTTTTATAAAAAATATGACTCAAAAACTTCCCTACGTGGTACTCAAAACCGCAACAACAATGGACGGAAAAATTGCTTCAAAAACAGGTGATTCAAAATGGGTAACATCAGAAAAAGCAAGACAAGAAGTCTATAGAATGCGAAAAAATTTTGATTGTATTCTTACAAGTTCAAGTACTATTCTTGCCGATAATCCAAGCATGAAACATAAATTCAAATGTATATTGGATAAAGATTTAAAAATACCTGAAAACGCAAATATATTTAAGCAAGGCAAAATATATATTGCCTCAAAAGAAAACACCTCAATAACAAACGGTCAACTTGATTTGGGTGAAATATTGAAAACATTATTCGGTAAAGGAATTTACTCCGTATTCATAGAATGCGGCGGAATTTTAGCCGGAGCTTTTCTCAAAGAAGGTTTAATTGACGAAGTTTATCAATTCATCGCCCCCAAAATACTAAATGACAATGAAGGAATGAGTTGTTTTAACGGGGGGCAATATAACAAGATATCCGAATGTGTAAATCTTGAAATTTACGAAATTAAAAGATTCCCTCCTGATATTCTAATTAAAACACTTGTAAAAAAGAACCTATAACGTTATAATTACTGCATAAAGAAAAAGGGATTATAAGTACAGATGACCGAAACAACAACGCATCAGTTAATGATAAATAATCTGCATTCTCAAATTATGCAGGATACTTTTAATGTAATTGCAAATATCGGTAATTCCCAAAAAGACAATAAAAATAACTGGATTACAAGTCTCACAGCCACAAACAGCTTTGACAAACTCGCCTATGCCGTCGAAGGTGATTCGAAATATAAACAAGAAATTGATTCGAATAGTGATGGCATAATTACTTATGATGAATATGTTAAATATGTAACAGAAAACATCTCTTCCAAATACAATATTCCTAAATCAAGTACAACTTTTTGGGCAGGTGAAGATTCACAAACAGGATTGTTTAAGTTTTCTGTCACAAATATGGGAAGAATTTTAAGTTCATATCTTAATAATTCCACACAATTCCCTGCCGGAATTATTGAACAAGAAGCCTGATAAATCAGTTAAAACATTACACTACTTGTTATAAGTGATAAATGGTTGTAAAATTACATCTATGAGTATAGATAAAGTTTTGTTGTGCGGTTTGGGAGCTGTTGGGCTTACATATGCAAATAAGTTGAAAAATGTTTGTGAGTTAAAAATACTTGCGGACTCTTCAAGAATAGAAAGGTATGCAAAAACCCCGCCAGAACTTAATGACAGGCAAATTATTTTTGATTATATAACACCCGATTCTAACTGGGAGCCTGATTTAATAATAATTACAACAAAAGCGCAGGGATTAGATTCAGCAATAGATTACATTAAAAATTTTGTAAAAGACAAAACAATAATAATCTCGCTTTTAAACGGTATTACAAGTGAGAATAAAATTGCAAACGTTTATGGCAAAGAAAAAGTACTGCATTCTTATTTTATTGGACACAGTGCTGTAAGAAACGGGAATAAAGTTTACCAAGACGGAGTCGGAACAATAGTTTTTGGCTCACCATACGAAGAAAATCGGGCTAATGTTATAAAACTTAAAGAATTTTTTGAAAAAAATAATATTGATTATGAAATTCCAAAAGATATCATTTATTCAATGTGGCTAAAATATGTCTTTAACCTTTTTTCCAATCAAGCTTCTGCCATAATGAATTTAACTTTTGGAGAAATGAAAAAAAGTATAAAATTTAAAGAATTTGCAAAAAAAGTTATTTCAGAAGTGAAAATAATTGCTGAAAAAGAAGGGGTTAGAAATCTTGAAAATTTGGAAAGTGATTCTATATCATCGCTTGACAGAATGATTGACAGCGGAAAAACTTCAATGCTCCAAGATATTTTAGCAAAAAGGCCAACCGAAGTTGATATTTTTGCCGGCGAAATTCTACGTTTAGGGGAAAAATACAATATTGCCACACCCTACAATCAGTTAATGTATGATATGATTAAAATTATAGAGGAGAGTTTTTAATTATGAACATTGCTTTTATACCGGTAAGAGGAGGCTCAAAGTCGATTCCACTTAAAAATATCAAAGTTATAAACGGAAAACCGCTTGTTTATTGGACAATGAAATCAGCTTGCGAATCAAAAAATATCGAAAAAGTTGTTGTCGCAACAGATAGTGAAAAGATTAGAGAAACTGTTTTGGCTTTTGGATTCGACAAAGCGGAAGTTTATGACAGAGATCCTGCAAACGCTCAGGATACATCTTCTACAGAAAGTGTTATGCTGGAATATATAAATTATGCCCAATTGAATGAGGATGATCTATTTATACTCATTCAAGCAACATCTCCGCTCCTCCAAGCCAAACATATTGACGGAATGTTTGAAAAACTGAGAGCAAGCGGCGCAGATTCAATATTTTCTGGAGTCAGAGAAAAACAATTTCATTGGATAGAAACAGAAAATGGTGTAAAACCTGTTAATTATGACCCGAAAAATCGCCCGAGAAGACAAGATTTCCAAGGCCTGATTGCAGAAAACGGAGCTTGCTACATTAATTCAGTCGGGAATATCAAGCATGATAATTGCAGGCTTTCAGGGAAAATAGAAACTTATGAACTTCCACCGGAAACTGCTTATGAAATTGATGAAAAGCATGACTGGATTATTGCGGAAAATTTATTGAGGAATTTCTATAAGTAATTTTGGATTGTAAATTACAATTAATTTTGATAGTATTTAGAAAAAAGGAGTTAATTATGTGTAAAAATTTAGGTAAAGAATTGCGTGATTTCATTTTGCGCGGAAATGTTATGGACATGGCTGTAGGTATAATTATCGGTGCAGCTTTTGGTAAAATTGTTGATTCTCTCGTTAAAGACATTATTATGCCTCCAATAGGATTTGCCCTTGGAAAAGTTGATTTTTCAAATCTGTATGTAACGTTGTACCCTTTGGGTGAAAAATATGATTCGCTTGATGCTGCAGCAGCTGCAGGCGCCGTTACAATTAACTACGGACTGTTTATCAACACTGTAATAAGCTTTTTGATTGTAGCTTGTGCTATTTTTGCTATTATTAAAGCCGTTAATACAATCAAAGACAAAGCTTGTAAAGAAGAAAAAGAAGAAGTGGCTGTCACAGAAAAAGAGTGCCCGTTTTGCTGTACTTCTATTCCTATAAATGCAAAAAGATGTCCTAATTGCACTTCTGAATTGAATTAAAATTTCCTTTATAAAAGGGGTTGAATTTCTTATTTACATGGTTTATAATTAGTATATATTATAATATATACTATTGAATTAACAAAAAGGATTTTAAAATGTCAATATCATTTAGCGGATTAGCGTCAGGTTTAGATACATCAAGCTGGGTTGAAGCCTTCGTTTCTGTAAAGCAGGCTAAAATTACTTCGTTGCAGCAAGAATTGCAATCTATTCAAACTAAAAAGGGTACTTTAACGGCTACCCGTTCAAGTGTCTCTGCATTAAGAACTGCAATTGAAAAGTTAACCGATAAAAAATTTGGCGGTACGTATAATTTATTTGAAAAAAACAGTGCAATTTCTTCGAATGAGGATGTTTTTACTGCTACTGCTTCAAATTCTGCAATCAAACAAACCTATAACATTTCGGTTCAACAACTTGCAACAATGACAAAAGCAACCTCTTTAAATAGTGCAAGTTCAATAGCTGATGATTCTACACCGTTATCTAATTTGGGAATTACGAACGGAAAGTTTACGGTATATGTCGACGGCATTAAAAATGTTATTGAAATTGAAGAAGGCGATACTTTTGGTGATTTAAAAACAAATTTGTCGGCTGTTGGTGTTAATGCTGATATCGGTGAAGACGGGATTTTGACTCTGACTTCCAGCAATCCGGGGCAGGCTATACATGTTGGTTCAACAAATGATACCACCAATTTTGTTTCAATGTCGGGATTGTCAGCGCAAGAGGATGGCAGTTATGCATCTTCAGTATCAATGTATAAAGCGACAGGGGCATCAGTTTTAACTGCTGAAAATTCAGGTTTTAATACTCAAATCACCGCAGGAACTTTTACTATAGGTAATGCAGTTTTTAATATTACCGAAAATACAACACTTTCTGATATAATCAGAGAAATTAATAATAACGATGAAGCTCAAGTAAGCGCATATTGGGATGATACCACCGGAAAGCTTACTCTTACATCGACTAAAGAAGGTTCATCATACATTAATATTGAAGCCGGAACAAGTAACTTTACAGACGTAATGGGATTTACCGAAACAACAAGAGACGGTGAAGGAAATATTCTTTCGCAGATAATGTATATAGACGCTCAAGAATTGGGTCAAAATGCTCAGTTTACAATAAACGGTACAGCAATGACTTCAACTTCAAATACAGTAACTTCGGATGTATCAAGACTCGCAGGTGTAACGCTTACTCTTAAAAAAGTAAGTTCGGAAGAAGACGGTGAATCTACTTTGAGGATTGAACAAGATTCTGCACCATTAATTGAAGCTCTCAAAAACTTTGTTTCTGCATATAATGAGACAATAAGTAAGATTGAAGAAGTCACAGCAAAAGGCGCAGATTTGCAAAGGGAGTCCTCTTTGACAAGCCTGAAGAGTACTTTAAGAAACTATGCAAACGGAATGAATTCTTCTAATGGCGGAGCATTTGGATTACTTTCACAAATAGGTATTTCAACGGCGCAAGCAAGCGGAGACAATTTATCTACTGAAACATATGCTCTTCAATTTGATGAACAGACTTTTATGCAAGCATTGGAAGAAGACCCAGCATCTGTAGAAGCTCTTATTGGCAGTGATACAGGTATCCTTGGACAGATGGAATCTGCTATTGAAGTATCATTGAAAGCTGCTTCTGGTTTCTTTGATGTTAAACAATCAACTTTTGATAATGATATCAAAAAAGCGCAAACAAAAGTGAAAAAGCAGCAAGAAAAAATTAGTACTTACAGAGCTCAATTAGAAAAGAAATTCAGTGCAATGGAAACATTGATTTCACAAATGCAGCAGAATTACAGCTCGTTCTTGACTCAATAATTTTTTAATAAATTACAAGTAATAAAAAACGGTCGATAAATCGACCGTTTTTGTTATCTTTTCTGTGGAGGAGGCAGCATGCGATGTTTGTTGAATTCCTGCCTGCCTTCTTGTTTCATTTCTTTCAAAGTTTTTCTCTGTTCAACTGTCAGTATGCTCTCAAACTCTTTCATATTTTCAACTCTAATATCATGAGCTTGTTTGCGAAGCATTTTTAAATCTGCGTTCAAACTGTTTAATTTTTCTTCCTGTTTCTTAACATCAAGAGTTGAGTTTCTTACCAATTCTTTAGCCGACTCTTTTGCTCTAATTTCTTCAATGACAGGCTTAATTTTTTCTCTGCCTTCAAACCTGAGTTCTTTTGATTTTTGAATTTGCTCTTCTGTTAAGCCCAAACGCTGTTCGAATGCTTTTTCTCTTTGGATTCTTTCCTGTTCTGTCATCTTTGGCCGTATAGTAGGATTTTTCATGTTATCCTCAGGAATCTTTGCCTGAGCTAATGATGAAGTCAAGAAAACAGCAAATAATAAAACTAATATTTTTTTCATAGTCACCTCTATTTTTTTAATCTTCGGGGGTTATAACAAATCTTCCAATTTATCCCCGAGTTCTTTTTTTGCATTAAATATTCTGGATTTGATTGTTCCTATAGGACATTTTAACTTTTTTGATGCATCTTCATAAGTATAACCTTGAATTTCACAAAGCATAATTACTTCTTTCATTTTTGGTTTAAGAGATTCAATTGCGGAAATTATTCTTTTTTGACGTTCGAGCGATACGACAGAATCTTCCGGAGTTATTTTATTGTCTTTTACAGAACTTAATGTATAATCATCACTGGTGGAGTTTTGAGAATTTTTAAACCATGCAGATTTAAGATAATCCTTGGCAACATTAGCAGCTATGGTATTTATCCAACTTTTCAAACTGCCTTTTTCTTGATACCTTTCTCTGTTGCGCCATGCTTTTATATAGACCTCTTGCTCAAGATCCTCATTTTCCTGTTTGGTAATAAGCCTTATAATACTTTTAACATTGTTTTTATTTAGTTTAACAAGCTCGTTAAAAT
This sequence comes from Candidatus Gastranaerophilales bacterium, assembly GCA_016287985.1. Lineage (GTDB taxonomy): Bacteria > Cyanobacteriota > Vampirovibrionia > Gastranaerophilales > Gastranaerophilaceae > CAG-196. The sequence goes on along the minus strand of JAEEXX010000004.1, from coordinate 26,252 downwards.
CCATTAATCCACCATTAATAAACCGTACGAATCAACCGGGAAGCCCAAATCCTCAGCAGTTAAAGTTTCTCCGTACATTAAAGAATCAGACAAATCCTCGTTTGTATATATAACCCCGAAAGTTGCTGAAAAAAGCATTATAAATAAAAGTGCTGCGACAGCTCGCAATTTACGTAATTTGCTTTTCTTCTTAAGATAATACGGCCTTACTTCCTGTATCAAATCCGAAACACGCTGCATTTTTTCGTGTTCTTCACGGCAATCCTGACAGTCTTTCAAATGTTCTTCAAATTCTTCCCCGTTGGAGAATATAAAAAGACCTTCGTATTTTGAACATTTATTTTCCATTTTTTACCTCTTTACATTAGTATAACGAATAAATAAAAAAAATGTTCAATATTTAATTAAAAAATTTATAAATAAAAGACCCCGCTTTTTAAGCAGGGCCTTTTTATTCCGAAAAAATCTTTAATCAAGAATTCCTTCATGGTTCCAATCAAGATTTTCAAGGTGTTCTGCGATTTCTTCAAGATATACAAGAATCGAATCGCAGCAGCTTGTGTCACCGCATACATCAATCAAATCTTGAATTGCATTGAAGATATTGATTTCCCAATCAATGATTGTATCTTGATCCTCACACAATTCTGTCATTTGTGTATGGAGTGCATTTAATGTTGTATTCATTAATGCTGTATTTTGTGAAATGTTGCCTAACAAAGTGTTGTTAGTTTGTGCCAAATCACGAATTTGACCTAACAAATCTTCAATAACAGTAGCATCAAATTGCGGATCGAACGACAAGTTTTCAATCAGAGTTGTGATTTCACCAAGTTGTACATTTCCTGCTTGAATTGCAGCATAAATATCAGCTAATTGTTGAATTTGTGTTAACTGATTTGCTTCGATAGTTTGCAGATGAGCTAACAATTCAGCAAAATGACCGGCATTACTTGAAGACATTGCATTGATAGCAGCAATAATTGCCTGAACACCTGCTTGCTGATGTTGATCCATTTGTGTCAACTTAGCCAACAATTCGGTCATATCAACACCGCCAGGATTACCCATTTGATCAAGTTTTGCAAGAATTTGAACAATACCGTTTTGAAGATTTACATTCAAATCCTTCAATCTAGCAAGAATTTGATTTAACTTAGCGTTACTTTGGTTCAAAGCAGCCAAAATATCTTGAAGATCTGTCTGCATACTCTGAGCTTGAGCTAAGATTGCCATAAACCAAGCTTCCTGGTTAGCATCCATACCTTGCATTTGGTTAAGAATCTGCTGCAACAATGAATTGTTCTGCATTATTTGAGCCATAAATGCAGTAACTGCTTGCTGTTGATTTTGATCCATAGTATCCAGTTTATTTAATATTGCCAGATATGAAGCTTGCTGATTTGAATTCATTGTCTGTAATTGTGCAAGAATAGTAGCAAGGTTTGCTTGAGTATTAGCATCCATTGTATTCAATTTTTCAAGAATTTGATTCAATTGATTTTGAAGACCTGCACCTAAAGTATTCATTGTACTTAATAATTGAAGCAATCCTTCCTGATAAGATGCTTGCATATTCTGTAATTGAGCCAATAATGCAGCAACACCTGCCTGTTGATTGTTGTTCATATTTTTCAGTAATGCAAATATTTGGTTCAATTTAGCTTGGATACCACTGCCTAAATGATTCATATTAGTTAACAACGCTAATAAGCCTGCTTGATTATTTTCATCCATTTGCTGCATTTGAAGAATCAATGCTGCAAGACCTTCTTGTTGATGTTCATCCATTGTATTCATCTGGGCGAGTATTGCTGCAACGCCTGCCTGCATATTAGCATTCATAGTATTCATCATACTAAGTATTTGATTCAACTTAGCCTGAACACCAGCGCCTAAATTATGTATACTATTCAATAATTGTAAAAGTCCTTCTTGTTGAGACGATTGCAAGCTTTGAAGCTGAGCTAATAACGCTGCAATACCTGCCTGCTGATTTTGATTCATTGTATTTAATTGTGCAAGTAATGCATTCAATTGAGCTTGAACATTTGCAGCCAATTGATTCATATTGTTAAGCAATTCAAGAACTTGAGCCTGTTGTTCTAATTGCATTGATTGTAATTGTGCCAAAATTACAGCCACACCAGCTTGTTGATTTTGATTCATTTGTTGCAATTGTTCAAACAACTCATTAATTTTTGCTACAATATCACTGCCCAAAGTATTCATATTATTCAATAATTGAAGCAATGCTTGTTGATTCCACTGTTGCATACCCTGAAGTTGTGCCAGTAATGCCGCAATACCTGCCTGTTGATTTTGGTTCATAGTATTGAGAATACCCATCAATTGATCAAGCTGTGCTTGAACATTAATGTTCAGGTTGTTCATATTGTTAAATAATTCAAGAAGTGCTTCCTGATTCCAAGACTGCATATTTTGAAGTTGAGCTAACAATAACGCTATACCCGACTGCATATTCTGGCTCATATTATTAACCTGACCGATTAATTCATTTAACTTAGCAATTACATTTGCACTAAGGTTATTGATTGAACCGTTGATGTTATTTAACATACCAAGCAATTGCATAAGTGCATTTTGCTGCCAGCTCTGCATACCATTAAGCTGTGCCAATAATGCCTGGTAACCTGCCTGCATATTAGCATCAAGAGTGTGTATAGCATTCATTATAGCAAGTAATTGTGCTTGCATTGTTTGGGTCATATGATTCAATGCTTCAATGATTGCTGCAAAGTTTGCGGCTTGCTGTTCATTCATTTGGCCAACCTGACCGTTGAGGTTTTCCATTTGAGCAAGTAATTCATTAATTAACGCAACAATAGCATCATGATTAGCATTGTTATTAGCATCCAAACTCAATACAGCTTGAAGTATTTGATTCAATAAATCGTTGCCTGCTTGCCCTAAGCTTTCAATATGAGAAGCAATCTCTTTAATATCCAACAATATTGCAGTTAAATCTTCCTGTCCATGAACAAGGTTCTCTAATTGTTGATTATTTTGTTCCAAATAATCAATAATAGTCTGCATTGAAACGCCACCGTTAATTAATTCATTAAGAATATTTTGGTTTATAGTATTACCTTGTTGAACTGCTTCCAATATTTGAGCTAAATATGCTTCAATTTGCTCTGTAGATAATGTTACAGTAACATTGGTTTCCTGCGTTTGTTCTACATGAATTGGAGGTGTTGGTTGAACCGGTGTTAACGGTTCTTCTTTTTTACAACTTGTTGCTGCTAAAGCTGTCATTGCAGCCAAAAGAGCCATCTTAACTCCACTTGCAAACTTTGACTGTTTACCTTTAAACGATGGTGTAAAAGAATCATATTCATAATCCTTTGTCGCAAAATTTTGATTTTGCATTTGATTTGTTTTCAACTTGCTTGAATTTACCGCTTTCAAGCTAATAACTTTTGGTACAGAACTCATTTTTTTCTCCTTTCTGATGTTCCATGTAGCTTTTAAATATTTTTCTTATATTTTTATTATGTGTATACGCAATTCATATCCCACACTATTAACTGATAAACTTAAAAACGCTGAAATAATAATTTGCTAGTCGGATTTATAAATTTTTACAATTCTTAATAGTCGCCGAATTCTTATTAATTTTACCGGCTTGTGATATGATATACCCCTTTCAATAAACAAATTATATCACAAAAAAAAGCTGCGTTACCGCAGCATGCCACATATGTGTTAATTTATGTTAAATAGAAAATTTTTATAAAGACATAGTCTTATATTCCAAATCTAAATCCGTTATATCAGTAGGATTCTCATAATCATACGGAATAAATATACTTATAGTAGATTTATCCGGTATTTCTTCCAGTCCATACTCATTGATAAAGTTTTCATCAAGCCTCAAAGTATAATTACCCGGTGCCAAACCTGAAATATAGAAATCTCCCGATTCAGTAAGCGTTGAATAATTAACTTCATTACCCTGCGAATCAAGAAGCACAACAACAAAATCGGTTATTTTTAGGTTTCTGTCAAAATCATCCGTAATTTTCAGCACACCAGAAACAGAACCAACTGTTGAAGCGAGAGGAATTTCCAGCCTTGTTGTTTTACCTCCGTCAATTTTTATTCTGTTAAGAATTTTATCATTAGTCAAAGGAGCAACTGTTATAGGCAAATTGTTCATATCTATTGTAACTGTATATACACCTTCATCTAAACTTGAAGAAGAAACTCGTCCTTTTTTGTTAGTAACATTTACTTCTCCTGTCCAGCTTGTCATGAGTGGAACATCACGCACAGGAACATCTATTTTATTAGTAAACTTACCATCACCGTCAACATCAACGAAAGCGATAGCTTCAAACAGACCTCTGCCCATATCTTCATCGCCAACAGATTTCAAACCATGGTTAAATATTTGGAATGCATCATTGAACGTAAAGTTAACCGAATGTCTGTTTGACGTGGGCATAAACATATTGTCAATAAAATAACCGCCGTATTGGGTCCATTGGTAACCGACAGCTATTGATTGACCGGATTTTGCACGATAATTTATATTTGCACCAAAATCATGCCCGCCCTGACCGTGATAACGGAATCCGTACATGAGGCTTAATGTTGTACGTCTCCATGTCGGGAATGAGTATCCAAATCTAAACATGTTAAAGCCATTTTTATATGTCCCGGAATTATATCTGACAATATTGTGACCAAACATAAATTTGCCGGTATTTTTAGGGAGCATAGTATCAAACTGAGCATACAAATCATCATACTTTGAGTGGTAATTTCTCTCTTCTTCTGTAGGTTGTCTAAATCTTGTATCATAATAATTCCGTCTGAATCCGGACTGAACTTTTGCACCAAGCCATAAATTACGTGTAGCATTGGCATCATAATTGTAGTTAACATTTCTGCCTAAATCATTTTCACCATGTCTCCAATAACTTGTAAATCTCAAATCAGCGACTTTAGGTATTCTGGTATTACCATTAACGCTTGCTTCATCGAATACTATCGTACCGCCTCTGTAGCGATGATTCATATTTGATGCATATTTACCGTAACTTCCGCCTGCATTGGTAGAATTAAATCCGAAACCGCCGGATACACGACCTCCGGTTCTGTCATTTTGAGAAGTAGAATCACTGCTTGCAATATACCAATCCGGTGAAGAATGGAACAGTTCCAGTTTTCCGTTTACTCTTTTTGGTTTAAATATACCCAGTTTCCATTTATCAAGACTCTTTGCATATTCACCTATACCCTTTAATAAGTAACCTGCATGCACATCGTGAATTCTATAATCGTGAGCAACACTTGCACCGGCTATTGCTCTGGCTTTTACCTCCTTATTTTTATCACTTTTCCACTCAATAGTATTTAAGGAAGTTGCACCGTCAAGGTAATTTACACTTTTTTGAGTACCGCTCACAAGCAAAACATCATTTGTAGGTACTCTGAACACTACTTTTGACTGGCCTTTTTCATAAATTTTATCTGCGGATAATTTTGATTTAAATGTTGTATTATCATTAATACCATACTGATATTCACCTCCTGCTGTAACTTTTTTACTCATACCGCGATATATGTTTGAACCATCTCTGAATAATCTGTTTTGGTATCCCCAAACCCCTGCATATGCTGTTGCTCTTTTTTCCTTTTCCAAAGGTACATGATTACCGAATACTGAATACCTTTCATCACAAATTAATTCAACAGTACCGTCTTCATTTATTTCTTCAAGTTTAATATTTTTAACAGGATTTGGAAGTTGAACATCTCTAAGTGAATAATATCCTGCATAGGTACTTAACGTAACAGGTTCCAAATCATTAACAGTCAACCTGACCAAGCTTGTAGGTTTAACATAACCTTTTATATCCTGCGGTTTTAATTTTTCATTATCATAATTCCAAACCTGAGCACCAAATATACTTGTTCCCAATTGAGCATCTTCATCAACAATACCTCTTACTTTCCCCAATTCGTAAAAATACTCTTTACCACCATCTTCCATAGTAAACTTATTTCTGTATGTTGCGGTCAAACCGCCGAACATAAAACCGTCATTCTTGTAACTGTATTCAGTTGCTTCAACACGATATCTTCCACCGCCTAAATCACCATTCAAACTCAATTGAGAAGTTGAATAGAAAGAATCTGTCGTATCACTACGTCCAAAACGTGGTTTTATTGACATAACATCATTAATTGCATTACTCCTCAAACCTATTGTTTTCAGAGTTATTCTGCCAGATTTTTTCGGAACAACAACATCTTGATATGCATGCGGTGATTTATCATCAATTTCATACGGATTTACATTTTTCAATATGGATATATCTCTGTCAACCTGAGCCATGAGTGTGAGGTCTTCAAAATTTGTATCAAGAGTAACACCCATAAGCTTTGATACAACATCCGCCGGAATATATGCTTCATTGAATACTCCGTCCATAATTCCCATGCCCATAAAAATCGGCTTGCCAGACCAGACAGGAACATCATCAATAAAGATTCCGTTCTGATTTAAAACAGCTTCCCTACCGTCATATGTAGTAAATCCTATATGTTTATCTGTTCTGTTTGCAGTGTATTTAATATCAAATAAATCCGCTAATTGTTTAAACGGAACTAAAATCTTATTATTATCAATAACAATTTCAACATCCTGATAAGCAAGGTTATTGATATTAACATAAGAGATTGTAGAGTCAATTGCAAAAGACGGCAATGACAGACACATTGTGCCTGCTATTGCTGCTGTTATTATATTTTTTTTGACTCTATTTAACATCTTTATCTGTCTCCCGCTCTCTTTGCAGAGAGGGCGCCCTTTTGAGGGCCGGCAAAGGGGTTATCTTATTTGCCTTATTCTATTTACTCTTTATTCACATAAAGGCAATCCTTGCCTGTTTCTATTTAACCTTCACTTTATCTATATTAAATTTTCAATTTTCTCAACTATTTACCAAATGCCGTAAATGTTATCACAGCTTGATAATATCCTGCTTCATCTCCGGTCACATCATAAGTATTTGATATAGGAGTACCGGATACCGTATTAGTTACTTTACCGCCTGTACCGCCGTTAACTTTTACTACATAACAGTCACCATACGTCCCGTGAGTCGGTTTATGTACAACACTCATAGGACTTTCGACAGAAACATTAAGCGGATATGTAATAACATTGTTATTGTTAGCTGACCAATTTTTTGCATTATTTACGGCATCAAGAGTGGGAAGATGTGTTGTATGAGCAAAGATTATTGACTCATTTTTACCATATGCAGATACTGTTCCGCCATCAATATTAACCGAAGAAGTCACTATAAAATCAAAATCACTGTCAGTTCCTGAGGTCTGCAAGGTAAAAACAGACTTCAAATCAGTAGGTACGACACCCGTTCCGGGTGTTGCGGAACCGTTTTCAATTGATTCAGAAGATTTTTCTATCGATACGGTTGCAGGTGCTTTTACGCTGAGCAAAAGATCCTCTTCAGTACCCGCATATATAGACAAACAACCAAACATAGCGGTAATTATCAATATTAAAATTTTCTCTTTACTAACTCTCTTCATCTTCTTCTCTTTTTCTTACCCTCTCCTGCCTTTCGGGCATCATCACCCGAAGGAAGTAGTTTCAACTTGTTGATATAGAGGGTTTTTATTATTTTGTTTGCCTCGCCGGGGGAAAATCCCCCGACTTGCAAACTTATTTATTTAATAACTACGGATTTGTGTGTGACAATTTCAAGATTGCTTGATATGTACCATTGGTATCATGAGTTGAGAACGTAGTTGCGACAGGAGAACTTGCCAATGTGTATGTCATATCATAGATACCATTGTCTATATCATAAGCTACAACACCTGTGTTTGTAATTGCTGTAGGACTTGGATCTGCTGTTGCTGCACCTGAACGAGCAAATGATGGAGTTACTTCAAATGCTATTGCATTTGGATTGCTTTCTACCGCAACTGCATTACCGCCGTTTGTAATATTTTGAACTGCACCTGTGGTTGTATTAAATGCTGCAGTTGCAACAGCTGCCTGTTTACCGAAAACCATATAGTATTTATTTGCTGCACTGCCTGCACAAAGCGCATTAACAGCATTGCCGTCTGCTAATGTAGTAGCAGTCAAATAAACATGGTCACCGGGGTGATTTGTTACTACATGGAATGTAGCTGCCAATGTAGGATCTAAGTTAAGTGATGCATAATCTTCTGTTGGAGTAGCAGTAGAGTTGAGCGTTACATCTTCAGTTGTAATGTTGATGTATTCATCAACACCAATTATCATTGTAGATGTCGCATTACTGCTGCCTTCAGCAAATGCAGGAACTGCTAATGCTAAAGCAAATACTAGTGGGATAAATTTTGTGAATTTCATAGGGTAAACCTTCCTTTCTCTTTTTGTTTTTGTACTACTATATTTCACCTTTTTTGTTTTTTCTGCCTTTCTATATTATTTCTATTTGTGCTTCTTTTGTTATATTTTGTCTCTTACCTTTTTCATCGGCATAATTCAAAATAACTCTGAGTGTGTATAAACCTTTTTCTTTTATATCACCGGTCTCAATTTTGTCTTTTGTAATCAGATAATTGTTCTCGCCTACAACTTTTTCGCTGAGTCCGTATTCATGTAAAATTTTCTTGTCTTCGTATATCTGAACTTTTCCGTTACATCTTATTTTGCTGTTGCCTTTAGACAGAACCTTCATCTCGGTATAAAGACCGCCTTTGTCTTTTATAATTTTTAAAGACTCAATTTCACCTTCCTTTGTAAATTTACCTTTGTCAACATAAATCGGAACTCCGATACGGGTTTTTACAATAAGCTGAGCACCAATCCCCGGTCTTCCGGTATCAATCATTTGTTCTTTCGGATTGACATCCTCGATATAAAGAACACATCTGTTTTCACCTTCCGGTAAAGTATTTATGTTCGCAATGTTTACACGAAGTTTTTGTGTTTTCCCCGGCATAACATTAAATTCAGAAGGCACATACCTAATTTTTTTCGCAATATTATGAGGATCATCAGAAACGTCCATTAAAACCATTTCTCCTCTTTCGTTTATAGTAAAGAAACCGGGATAAACTCTGAAACGCATAGGTTTGTGTACATCACCCTTGACTTCAACAGCCGTAGTTACATAGTTAGTTTTTAACTTATTTGCATTGATTTCAATTTTAGTAGGCGACAAACCTATTGATGCCTGCGCCTGTGTCATTATCGTTAATGCTGTAATTATTCCTAAAATCTTTTTAATCATTTCCTATCTCCCTCTATCCTCACTTAACCTAAATTTCAGGTGATTGTTGTAATTACCCGCACGAATTATATTGCCGTCTTTTCCTTCTACAGCAAATTCTATGGTTACATATTCGTTATTCGCAGGAGCTTTGCCTTTAGCAATTATTATTTCTCTGTTAGGTTCCATAAGAACTCTTTCCTGAAGCCTTTCATTAACATTTGTCGATGCTGAAATTGTTCTTACATAATAATTGCCTGCTTCATTATCAAAATCATTTGTTTTAAGAGTTAATACCCAATCACAATTTGAATTTATGTACAACATAGGATTAGTTTCGGTTGTTATTTTTTTATTTCTTGCAAAAGCATCTCTTGCACTAATATTTATAGTGGCAGATTCGCCATGAAAGTTCATTGATTGAATTTTAGGAACTATCATCTGTAAATTAAAAGTTGTAGTTCCTTCAACCGTTTGATTATCTGAATCAAGTGCCTGAATTTCAATATTCAAGTTGTAAATCCCTGCCGGTACCATGCCGTAATCGCGCACTTTTAGGGTTAAACTTTTTGGTATACCTCCCATGACAGTTCTTTTCAAGATGTTTGAATACTCATTGTAGCGCATATATACATCTTCTCTGGTATTGTTTATGTATACATACTGCAACGGTATTTTCACTCTTCCGTCAGAACTCATAAGCCCGTCATCTAAAGGTTTAATAGCAATATCATATTCCCCGCCATCATTACTGTTAATAAGCAAATTACGCTCTATGCTGTTTGGACGAACAAAAGTCTCCCCTTGGTAATCCATAATTACCATTCCTGCGTCCGCCCTCAGGAACATACAGCTTGCAAATAGCAGTATAGTTGTGATAAGTGTCTTTTTCATGAAAAACTTTTTCTTTCTGATTTATTGGGATATCCTACCCCGATTGTAACAATTTGTAACAAAACTTCAATGTTTATTTGAATCAATTCCTCTGTTTATATGATATTTTCGCTTAAATTTCATCCGTTTGTATGAAATTTTTTTTAAATGGTTAAACCTTTCATTTTCATGTATAACGGCACATTTGACCAAAAACTTTAATGTTTTTTTAAAATTTTTACATATTGTTACAATTGTAATCGTAATTTAATATAAATACAGGGATAAGTCTTGTAGGGAATGGGATTTGGCGGAGGATTTTATAAAAATGAGCGGAGTGAGTATCGCAAATAAATATAAAGTTTTTGCAAAGTTATTTATAGTAATTTTTGGATTTTTTACAAGCATTTCAGCAGGATTCTGCACATGTGACAGTGCGCAAGCAGTTTTTTCTTTTACACTGCCTGAATACACACATATTAAACCTATTACAAGTCCTGTATTAACCGCAAATATTACTGACAGAACAGGTAATCTTTATGCACCTCTACATACGACTTTCAGGGTAATAACTAATTCCGCCGAAACAAAAACACTCTACCTTCAATCTAACATTACGACTCAAGGCGGATATGAAAGCTCTATGTTTGAACAAGGCGGGCAGGTTTATGTTGCATTTGGTAGTCTTCGGAAAATACCTACTTCACAATCTCTGGCAAATTGTAAAATGGGCGGAATGCCAAAAGACAGTCCTGGAGTTGTAGCATATCCGGTAACATCTGTGTTTGGAGCAAATCACAAGTTTTTAAAAGGTAAAAATAAATATGAAGTGTATGTAAACAACGGGACAACTAATATTACCGTAAATATAGGCTCAAATGTGTTGCAATCTTCGTTTGCAGCTAATGACCCCAGAGGATTTTATCAGGCAATATTATCATTAACGGAAGCAGACATATAAAACAAAACGGTATCTCTTAACCGAAAGGGATTAAAAATCAAGCAATGATAAGCGGGAAGAATAAAAATTTTTACAGAATAATACCAACAGCATTCATAGCGCTGCTATACTCCGCATGCCCGATTTTTGGTGATGATATAAACCTCCCGAACCCAGCCGCATTCGAACCCGCACAAATAAAAACTACTGCTGAAATTAATACCGAAACATCACGAAACTCTGAAAGCAGAAATATTCCAGCTTCTGATATCCCGATTCCTGAAATAGTAAATTCTTTCTTTGCTCCGGTAGAAGAACTTGAGGAATTAGAAGAAATCCCTCAAAAACCTTCAGCAATACCGGCAGACTCCCCTTTCAAACAAATCGATAAAACTCAAACAACTATGGAAAATAAACCGCCCGCACAGAAAACTGTTATAAATACAAACAAAATTCTCCCAGAATTTGGAGATAACCCATTTAAAATAATGGATAATATTGTTTTACCATCACAATACAAAATTAATAAAAAAACTAATATAATAGAAGATGCCGTCACGCAAAAAAATACAAACTCCCGACAATTTGGTACACAAGACCAAAGTTACGTTTCATCAGTCATTGAAGATTTTATTCCGCATGAAAACGATTATGAAGGATTAGAAATTTCCAATATTAATTTTAAGGGTTTATTTTACATAAAGGAAAGCATTTTAACCGGTATAATAAAAACACGTGAGGGAGCTTTATTTAATTCCCAAAATATTGAAAAGGACTTACAAAGTATATATGCTCTCGGATATTTTACCGATAGTATGTATGTTGAACCTGAATTGAAAAAAAATGGAACTGTGAGTTTGACTTTTGTTTTAGAGGAAAACATTACCGTTAAAAAAGTAGAAATAGTTGGTAATACTGTGTTTAAAGATTCAGAATTAAGAACTTTTGTAAAAAAACTTGAAGGGCTTCCTCAAAATCTCAATCTGATTAATGAAACAATTGAACAAATTAATAAATATTACGAAGAAAACGGATATATTCTTGCAAAAGTTTCCAATGTTGATGATAAAGCCGACGGAAAATTAACATTTGTCATATCGGAAGGTATCATTGAGAAAATCAATCTTGAAGGAAACGAAAAGACAAAAGATTATATAATCGAGCGTAATATTTTAACCAAACCCGGAAATGTTTATAACGAAAACTATATTAAGAAAGATTTGGCAAAAATATATTCAACTCAAATTTTTGAAAAAGTTGACAGAATTATTGAACCCAGTAAAGAGAAAGACGGAGAGTATATTGTAACAGTCAAAGTTAAAGAAAGCTCTTCAAATAATGTCAGTATTGGATTAGGTGTTGATAACGCTCTTGGTGGTTTTGGCTCTATCAGTTTCAATGAAAAAAATCTGTTCGGGCGTAATCAAAAATTCTCTATATCAGGTATGCTCGGATCAGGACTTTTGCTCAGCGATGCTTCCATAAAGAACAAAATGAACTGGAATTTAGAAATGAATTTCTTCGAGCCATATTTCATAAATGAAAATAACACTTTTGCATCAAAAATATTTTATAGAGATTTAGGCAGTTACCAAATTCCGCTTGCTATAGAAAGGCGCTGGGGCTTTAATAATACACTTGAACACAAAGTCAGGGGCTATGATAATTTATCTACAAACCTTGCTCTCGGATACGAATATATCCATCTTAAAGAAGGCGACTTGAACAAAATTACTGAAATGTACCGAAGAAGCAACATAGACTTTATGAATAGACAAGAGCAACTGAAAGCAGGTGCATTCTTTAATATATCGCCAGGGGTAAAATATAGCACATTAGATGACGAAAATATGCCGAGAGAAGGATTTATCGCAAAAGCAAATTTAATGGAAGCAGTAAGCCTTTCAAGTTCTCGCAGAACCAACGGCAGACTTATAGGAAGTATTACAAAATACATTCCTATTGCTAAAAAGTCAACTTTGTTAATCGGTGCTAAAGGCGGATTTAAAGTTCATGGAAGTGAAATGCCTGAAGTTATGGCGTTCAGACTTGGCGGACCTTATACAATAAGAGGCTTCAGAATGAATGGTGTCGGTACCGGCGAATCATTCATGATGGCTTCCACAGAACTTCAAACGCCAATACCTTTTGCAGACAGATGTAAATTCGATTTCGTTAAGAATCTGCGGTTTGCATTCTTTGTAGATGCAGGTAAAATTTATGACCCAACAATTACAAGCAAACTTTATGACAGACCGCTCAGTGCAATTACGGCAGGTGTGGGTTTAAGAATAAACATCCCAGGTATGAGTACGATTACTGTTGACTACGGCTTGCCGCTCACAAATACAGGACATTACAGCTCACAGCATGGTTACTTTACTTTCGGTACCGGCGGCTTGTATGACAGTTATTAGAAAGGATAACAAGTTAATGAAAATAGTTTTAGGTTCATCGAATCCACATAAAGTTAAAGAAATTAATGAAATCATCAAATCCACTTCACTCCTTAAGAAAGAAGGCAGAGGCGAGGGGTTTAATATTGAATTTATTCTACCTACAAAAGGTTTTGACCCTGATGAAAGTGGTAAATCTTTTGCAGAAAATGCGTTAATTAAAGCGCAGGAAGCATGGAAACTTTCACACGATTGGGCTTTAGCGGATGATTCCGGACTTTGTATAGATGCGCTAGACGGAAAACCCGGAATTTTTTCCGCAAGATATGCAGAAACTGCTCAAAAAAGGATTGAAAGAGTATTAAGAGAGCTTGAAGGAATTGAGAACAGGAAAGCACATTTTATATGCCATATGACCTTAATTAACCCCAAAGGAGAGGTTGCACTTTCATGCGAAGGGATTTGCGAGGGTAAAATTATAAGTGAAGCAAAAGGAATTAACGGGTTTGGTTATGATCCGATTTTCATGCCGGATGGATACGATAAAACAATAGCAGAACTGCCTGAAGATGAAAAAAACAGAATCTCCCACCGCTCGAAAGCATTAATACAAGTTATTAACTTTTTAAAAACTAGTCATTAACATCTTTTCTGTATTTTAAAATCTTAGCTGGATTACCTGCAACAATAGCATTATCCGGAATGTCCTTCGTCACAACTGAACCTGCACCTATCATTGCATTATTGCCGATATTTAAATTTCCTATAATACAAGCGTTTGCGTATATACGGACATTGTCACCTATAACAGCGCTTTCTTGTTTTGTTAAACCAGCTTTTTTACCAATCGTAACATTTTGGTATATAATACAATTCTTACCTATTACAGCATCTTTAGCTATTACTATCCCTACAGGATGCGGAAATATTACACCATTATCAAGCAATCTTTGTAAATCAGGGATACAACAACAATCACCAATTTGACTTACAAGGGGATTTTTAAATCTTATTTTTAACCCAAACAATTTTATTAAAACATGCCCGTCTTCTCTCATAATTTTAAAAATTTTATTTGACATTACACATTTCCTCATCTTTTTGTATACTTTATCAATTTCTTTTGTTATTTTTCAACTTCAAGAAAATTTTTAAATCCTTCTAATATAATTGTTTTAATTTCAGATTCTGAATTCCAAGTTCTATTAGCTTTTGCATTTTCTTCATATTCTTCAATATTTCTCCAACCGATAATTTTAGCAGGATTCCCCCCTACTATAGCGCATTTCGGAACCGATTTTGTAACAACGCTACCCATTGCAACAATTGCACCGTCATCAATTTTTACTCCAGGACAAATCATACTCCTCGCACCAATCCAGCAATTTTCACCCACAACAATTTTATGAAAAAGTCCTGTTCTATCAAATGGAACATGGGTTTTGGATTTATAATTATGATTTGCTGTCATAAAAAAACAACCTTCTGCAACTGCAGTATTTTTGCCTATCTCCAGCCCGCCTTCACATGATAACTTAGTTCCGCCTCCGCCTATATAAACATTACCACCAAGTTTTAAATTTTTAATTGCACTTATTTTGACGCTATAGTGAACGCTGTTTCCGGGAAACCATCCATTTTTACACGTAAGCCATTCTTTTAAACTTTTTATCGGAACAAGATTAATAAATTTCTGTACCATATTTTTTATATTCATTTTTCGCTCCGTTCTTTGTATTCTCTAATTTTTTCTATACATTTATCTATATCCTCAAATGGCAAAGTTATTATGAATTTTTCCGGCAAATCCCACCATTTGAGTTCTAAAAGTTGCTTTCTTATATTTTCATCAAATCTGTATTTTATAAGCTTTGCAGGAACACCGCCAACAATTGCATATGGCTCAACGTCCTTTGTAACAACGGCACCCGCACCTATGATAGCACCATCGCCAATTTTCACGCCCAACTTTATAAATGCTCTATAGCCAATCCAAACATCATTGCCTATAAAAGTCTCAGAATATTCTCTTTTAATGATATTAGATTTTGGTACTATAATATTACCGTACATTTCAGGTTTATTATATACATATTGAAATGGTGAAGTTGAAAGAGTATTAATCGGGTGATCACCACAACCTAAAACAACACAATCAGCAATTGAACAATATTTCCCGATATGCACAAGCGGGCTTAATTTTGTATTATGCTGTATATAACTGTGTTCACCTATATCATATTTTCTTCTGCGTCTGTGATAAGACGTAAGTTTTAACTTATCTAATATAAAATTTAAAATAATAATCCTCCTAGCTTATTTTTTTGTCAATTTCAACTTTGCTGATACCCGATAATTTTAGCAGGATTTCCTGCAACCACTGCATTCGGCGGAACATCTTCCAGAACAACAGCCCCGGCTGCTATTACTGCATTATTTCCTATCTTAATATCACCTATAATACAAGCATTTGCGTATATTCTTACATTATCTCCCAATATTGGAGGCTTGTCTTTTGCGAAATATTTCGCATCTATAGTTACATTTTGGTAAATAGCACAATCTTTACCTATTACAACATCTTTTGTAACAACTATTCCAATAGGATGAGGGAACCTTGTACGGTTATCAAGTAGTTTTTGTAAATCACCAATACAACAGCAATCACCCAGTTGACTCACCAGCGGATTTTTAAATTTAATTCTCATACCGAAAAATACTATCAATATGCGTCCGTTTTCTCTCATAATCTTGAATAATTTACCTAACATTATTTATTCCCTTATTCATCCTTATTTCATAAATTCTATCACTTTAGCCGGATTCCCTGCAACGTAAGCATTATCGGGAACATCTTCTAAAACAACCGCACCCGCTTCAATTATTGCATTGTTACCAATATTTAAATCACCTATAATACATGCATTTGCACATATAGTAACGTTATCGCCTATTATCGTGTGCTTATTTTCGATAAATCCGAATTTTTTTTTGCCTATAGTAACATTTTGATAAATAGTGCAATTTTTACCTATAACAACATCCCTTGCTATTACTATACCGATAGGATTAGGGAAATTTACTTCAAAATCCAGCAATCTTTGCAAACCATGAAGAGAACAGCAATCGCCTAACTGGCTCACCATTGGGTTTTTAAATCGAGCCTTGAATCCTAAAATATTTATACAAATGTATCCTTCTTCTCGTATTATTCTAATCCTGCTACTTATCATTTAACCAACCTTAAAACAACCTTAACAACTCTCAAGATATTTTTTAAATTCATCTTTTACAGTAAAAACAATAGGTTTATCTCTGTGTATCGTCCTGTTAGCTTTTGCATTTTCTTCATATTCTTCAATATTTCTCCAACCGATAATTTTAGCAGGATTCCCTCCTACTATAGCGCATTTCGGAACCGATTTTGTAACAACGCTACCCATTGCAACAATTGCACCGTCATCAATTTTTACTCCAGGACAAATCATACTCCTCGCACCAATCCAGCAATTTTCACCCACTATAGTTTTCTGCATTATTCCGCCATTATCATAAGGTACGTGCGTTTTAGATTTATAATTATGATTTGTCGTAATAAAAAAGCAGCCTTCTCCAATACCTGTATTTTTACCTATTTCAAGTCCGCCCTCACAGCATAGTTTAGTGCCACCTCCACTTATATATACATTACCGCCCACTTTTAACTTTTTTATTGAACTTATTTTCACATCAGGCTGTACATAATTTCCTGGAAACCAACCATATTTAAATGCCAGATATTTTCTTAGTTTTCGTATCGGTATCTTCTGTATAAGGTTTTCTCTAAATCTTTGCATGCTCATTTTTCAATCCTCTTTTTAATAATACTTTTGTTCTTTTTTCAATTTTTTAAAATGCTCTATATCTCTGTATTTAAAAACTTTAGCGGGGTTGCCGCCAGCTATTGCATAAGGAGGAATTTCACCGTGTACGACGGCTCCGGCTTGAATAACAGCACCTTCGCCGATTTTTGTTCCTGGTAGAATTATTACATTTGCACCAAGCCAAACAAAAGAAGAAATTACAGTTTTCTTTTTAATGACTGTTTTGTCATAAGGAATTGTTTCTCCTTCATAATTATGATTATCTGTAATTATCGTAATATTTTTCCCTGTATGAACATAATTTCCAAATTCAACATCCCCTGTGCCGAGTATATCAATTCCACCCAGCCAGCAATTATTTCCGATTATTGTATTTTTGGTTATTCGGACTTTATTATCTCCACAATGAAGGTGTTCCCCACATGATTTTGCTCTATGCCTTACGGCAATACAGGTCCAAAAACCTAACAACTTATACTTCATCTCTGCTCTGTATTTTTTCGGGCAAAACAGGTTTAAAAATATTTTTACAAGAATTGTGTACATTAGCTGAATAACCTCTTTCTAAAATCTCTGAATGTATATATTCTTAATTCTTTAGGAAGCTTTTCTATGTATTCTTTATAATCCAGGTAAGGCTTTTTTAATCTCCAAGGTTTTCCCGGTTTTCCACCATAATGAACTATCACAGTATTTCCTTTTGAAGTTTCGATTTCTTCATCGGAATAAACACTCTTCAAATACTGATAATCAGCCTTTTTATTGTAATCTTCGTTATAATAAATACTCTGCATTACGCAATACTTCATATCAAGGGGGTAAATTTTGTTACAAGTAATATTTATCAAATCCAAATCAAAAAACTTAAGCTCTTTATAGAGTCTCTTGGCATTTTCAATTAATTTATCAAAAAGTTTTTCTTCTCTAAATTTTTTACAGTTCAAAAGCATTAAACCGGACCAGTAAATATATTCATTTTTATTTTCATCAAAATGTTTGTGACAAATCGTATCCTGCGTATTCTTTTCAGCGCTTACCGCACCAAACTGATAATTCGAAATATCATTATTGTATAATTCCGCCAAATCACCTTTAAATAAAACATCTACATCAGAATAAATTGCTTTATCATATTCTTTTAATATTTCAGGGATTATTAATCTATAATATACAATTTCAGTCCAGGAACCATTAGATTTTGGACAACCATTAAATATTTTCGGATTTATATAATGAAACGCTATATTATGTTTTGTCCCATAAGTTAATTTACTAATGTTTCTTTGATTTTCTAAGCTTAAATCCGAATGAAAAATTCTTATATCGTAACTAGTATTTATTTCCGCACAATCGATAAGGCTCTTTATTGCTACTGATGCCCCAAGAATAATTCTTTTATCAAAACAAAATACTATAGGAATAATATTAGTCATTAATCAAATCCTTTAAGTTTTTCAAAGACTCGGAATAAATTTCATCCGCAGTTTTTTTAAGCTCATTCTCCATCTCGGCATATTCCGCTTTAGTCATATTTATTGCTCTTTCCATCGCATCAGAATAGTTCGCAGGCGCTGAATAAAGAATGGCATTTTGGGAAGTAAATCTGTTTATTTGTGCAAATTCTTTAATAATAACAGGCAGAAGTGTAAATCCGTATACTAACTGAAAATTCCCGCTTGTGCCAGTCGTATTGTAACGAACATGTGCAGGATTATCCACATCGTAAGCCGTCAGCAAAAAATCAGCCTTTTCAAGTTCATTGTACATTTTTTTAAATGACAGCCTGCCTTTCATATCAAAATACTTACGAATATTCGGCGGAATATTTCTAATGTGACCTTTCCCTATTACCGTAATCTTGAAATTTCTTATCCCTTCTTTATCAAGTTCTCTGACCGCATTTATTATTGTATTATCATTTTTCTTGTATGACTTAATCGCCCCAACCATAACAAAATTTGTTATATCATTTTTTGGCAAAATATTTATTTTCCCAAAATAATGCGGATTCACAACAACAGATTCTGCTCCTTTGTAATTCAACTCACGCAAAGTAATAAGTTTTTTATTCCATGTATTTGCATCCACAGCGTGAACAGCTTCATGTGCAACAAAATAAATTTTTGATTTGTCAGCGTTTTCATTAAACATTTTATACGCATCTTCAAAATGAATTTCATCACATAACTTTCCGACCGTTGTAACAAGAACACCTGACACATCTGATAAATCCGATTTTTGAAAATATTTAATGACTTGTTTCCTGTTCATTTTATTCAAAGAAACCTTTTCATCCTTAAATCTTGCAAATAAACCTTCTTTAAACCTTGCAGTATGACAAATTACGGATACATGATAACCCAAATCCACTAAATACTTGACATATCCCGGAACAACTTCACTGTGAGATTTACTGCAAGGCTCCCAGACTATAAATGTGTTGCTTTTAATTATCGGCTGTTTGGGCTCAAAAATCGGTTTTATATATGTTTTAAAAACTGCCTCATAAAATCGAGGTCTCAAGAAAAAAAACGGACGATATTTGAGATACGCAAAAAGAGAAGCAATCTGATTATCTTTTGTCCAATGTTCCAAATCATTTTCGCTAAGTTTCCACGGAGTAAGCTGCAAATATTTAAAATATAAATCTCTATGATACGAAAGACTTGCCCAGTGCCAAGGTTTCTTTTGTGCAACAAAATGAACAACTTTAGGTTTATTGGTATAACTTGAACGATTTGTGAAGTTTGAGGATTGTACATTCCACACATCGTCAATTACTTTTATATCACCAGCCATACACCTGTTGATAATTTCCTGATCACCTTTTTTAATATTATTAACATTGGCCTTTGTAAACTCGAATAACTTCTCTTCTACATTATTCTTTCGCCATCTGTTCAAATCCAAAAGCAAAACGCCTGAATTTATATATGATTCTGATTTTAAAAGCATTCTTCTGTTAATATCTTTAACACCTGCAATGGAATAATTCCCCATGTCAATATTAAATAAGGCCGATAAACTTGAATTTACAACTATATCACAGTCAAAATATATTATCCTGTCTATGTCAGGAAGCAAACTCGAAAGTCTTAATCTGTAACATGCAGGCAGGGTAATGTAGCTGTGTGTTTTTATTTTTTTGTATTCTTCAAATAATTCATCGTTAATTTTAACAAAACTGATATTACAGTCTTTAATATATTTAAGAGATAAAATTTCTTTTTTATGCTCTTCAGAAATTCCTCCATCAAGCACAAAAAAGTTTAACTTATCGTTTTCTGCAGCATTATATAGAATAGAAGCGATGACAACACCTGCATATTGTGAATAATTATCATCACAGGATACACATACATTTATGCATTCATTGCGTAATACTGTCATCAAAGCACCTCTATGCAATACATATAACATTTTTATAATACCCAAAATAGATTATGTATGCAAAAAACATATTTTTAATGTTAAGTTTTGTATAGACCACTAACCCAATCGTTTATAATAGTAATTCAATTCCAAAGAGCTATCCAATGACTGTCCTGACCTGTTAAAAAGCTTTATCGGCAAACCCAATCTCGCCATACGATACTTTAAACTTACAAGCAAAACCTGTAAACCATATTTGCATGAACGCATAAAGTTTATCGATGAAGCCTCGGGAAAATATTTTGTAGGGCAGGATATTTCACCTATCTTATAGCCATTATACAGAATCAAAGCCAGCATTTGATTGTCAAAAATAAAATCATCACTGCAATCCTCTAAAGGTAAATTTTCAAGAATCTTTTTAGTAAACCCCCTAAAACCGGTATGGTATTCCGATAACTTTTCTCCTATAACAAAATTTTGGAAATAGGTTAAAAAGCGATTTGAAATATATTTATACAAAGGCATTCCGCCTTTTAAAGCAGAATTACCCAGCATTCTCGAACCAATTACAGCATCATACTCTTCAAAAGCCATCATAGATGCCATTGCCGGTATAAGTTTCGGGGTATACTGATAATCCGGATGCAGCATTATCACAATATCCGCATTTGCTTTCAATGCCGCCCTGTAACATGTTTTTTGATTCCCACCGTAACCGGTGTTTTTTTCATGAACAATAGTTGTAATATTTAGTTTTTTTGCAACATCTTTTGTATCATCTTTAGAGAAATCGTCGACGAGAATAATCTCGTCGACGAAATTTTGATAAATCTCATTATAAGTTTTTTCTAAAGTTTTCTCTGCATTATATGCAGGCATTATTACAACAACTTTTTTATTATTAATCATTATTAGCCGTAAACCCTAGCTCTCAACAGCCTCTTCTTTAAGCTCTTCTTTCATCTCCGCATTTCTGATAGTAGTTTTGTCAGAATAGAGCGCTTTGTTTTTGAACTTTTTAACCTGTCTGTCGAGTTTGTCAGCAAGAAGATCAATACTTTCATACATAGATTCAGCCGATTCTTCACAACGAAGTACACCGGTATTCATTTTGCATGAAACTTCTGCCACATGTTTACCTGTAGCAGCGGGGTTTTTAATAACAGAGAGAATTACATCCATACCGGTAATCTGATCATAGTGGTTTGTAACCTTACCGAGCTTCTCTTTCACATAAGCCTTGATTGCATCAGTAATCTCAATGTTTTTTCCATTTACGTGTATATACATTTACACCTCCTAATGTCTACCTAACCATTGTACAACATTTCAGAACATTTTTAAAGTGTATGATTAATATTCTAAAACCTGAGGCATCTCAACATTAGGTGCACCAATTGTACGGACTAACTCTAAAACAGCAGCCTTCATCTGGCATTTTTGAGCAGTTGCACTGAAAAAATCGCTGTAAAAGCAGCCTTCACAATTACAACCGCGTTTATAACATTCCAAAGCCGTAGGCGTCCACCTTTTAACGGCAATAGCTCTTCCCATATCACGACTCTTAAACACTTATATCCTCCAAAAACGAGTTATCTAAAATTAAAAAATCCCCAAATCTCGAACAATTCATTCTCGACCATTCTTTTATTATATGGCTTGAGAATTCATTTACAACCCACCTTAAACAAAATGTAAAGACTTTTTTACATACATGTTAACCCGCAAATAGTCTGAAATTGCCAAATTTACCACATGCAAACATGCCATGCCCACATGGTTTGAGATAACTTAAAACATGAAAACATGCTCATGTCATGGATTTACATGGATTCAATTTTTCGTTAAGTTTTGTAAAAAATCAGGCATGTGGTTTTAGATTGATTCGTAAATCGTGAATTGTGAATTGTGAATTTCATTTAAATCACCCAACTGGAAATAGGCAGGATGATGAAGCAATCTATATCTCGTTAAAAAAAAAATGTCACCAAAATTATAGGTTGACATTGTTATGCCAACAATAAATAAATCGCCATAGTAAAGGCGAACTACATACTTTTTGAACTCACCTATAGTAAGGCTATAAATTTTTATTTCTTTGTAAAATTTAAATTACTTTTTGAGAGTTTCTGTAACATTTCTTAACAAATCATACCTCAAAAGGCAATTTTTTGCAACTTATATACTTTATATATATGTAAGAGTTATTTAAAAGAGAGATTTCAAAAATGTCAACAACTTATTCAGCAGTAGAAAGAAATAAAAAACCCGCAGGCGCTTTAGAAATTCCTGAAGATTTTGATT
Source organism: Candidatus Gastranaerophilales bacterium (assembly GCA_016287985.1). Classification (GTDB taxonomy): domain Bacteria; phylum Cyanobacteriota; class Vampirovibrionia; order Gastranaerophilales; family Gastranaerophilaceae; genus CAG-196. Next base: position 3,229 of record JAEEXX010000004.1, on the reverse strand, counting down.
TATATTATTTGAGAAAAAGAGACCGCCAAATGAGATTCAACAACGGCGGCGACCCTATCTACGCTATTTTTGATAAAATCGACAGCAGACCTCTCTCCAAAATTACCGTTGACTTCTTCAAAGAACTCAGAGATGACTCTATAAGATTTATTTCTAAAATTGTTAAATAAGGAAATTTTTAAATATTTCATCAATTTTTTAATTTTTGTATTCAATTTTTAATTAAAATTTATGTTTACATATCCTTACAAAATAGCAAAAAAAATATTTACGAGTTATAATAAAGTATTGTCAATTTTGGCAACATAGTAAAGTAAGACTTGGAAATTTTAGATATAAGTATTTTTATATTATAGGAGATTGTTAATATGTCAGAAATGACTGCGGGTGAAACTGCCTCTTTAACGGGATTTGTCGGAGGAAAGTGGGAAACAGAAATTAATGTAAGGGATTTTATACAGCGAAATTATACCCCGTATTATGGTGACTCGAGTTTTCTGGCAGAACCTACGGATGCAACAAAAAAATTATGGCAAAAATGCTTGGATTTATTTAAAAAAGAACGGGAAAATCTCGGTGTTTTGGATATGGATACAAAAATTGTATCCACAATAACTTCGCACAGTGCAGGATATATAGATAAAGACCTTGAAAAAATAGTGGGTTTACAGACAGATAAACCGCTTAAACGTTCGCTGCAGCCATTTGGCGGAATAAGAATGGCAGAAAGTGCATGCGAAGCCTATGACTATAAAGTAGACAATGAAATTACGGAGATTTTTACAAAATACAGAAAAACACATAATCAGGGTGTTTTTGATGTTTACACTCCGGAGATGAGAAAAGCTCGCCATGCAGCAATTCTAACCGGACTTCCTGACGCTTACGGCAGAGGAAGAATTATAGGCGATTACAGAAGAATCGCTTTGTATGGCATCGACAGGCTTATCAAAGATAAACTTGAACAGCATGCCTCGATTGACGGAGAAATGACACCCGAAAAAATTCAGCTTAAAGAAGAACTCGCAGAGCAAATTAGAGCACTGGAAGAGATGAAAGAATTGGGGAACATATACGGATGTGATATTTCCAAGCCTGCTCAAAATGCCAGAGAAGCTGTTCAATGGTTATACTTTGGATACTTATCTGCCGTAAAAGAACAGAACGGTGCTGCTATGAGTATCGGAAGAACTTCAACTTTCCTTGATATATTTATTGAAAGAGATTTAAAGCTAGGGTTGATAACTGAGGCTGAAGCTCAAGAATTAATAGACCACTTTGTTATGAAACTGCGTCTTGTAAAATTCGCACGAACACCTGAATACAATGCTCTGTTTTCAGGTGATCCCTCATGGGTTACGGAATCCATAGGTGGTATGGGTGTTGACGGAAGAACTCTTGTCACAAAGAACTCTTTTAGGTATTTGCATACTCTTGAAAACCTTGGAACAGCACCGGAACCGAATTTAACTGTTTTATGGTCAACAAAGTTACCGCAAAATTTTAAAGAATATGCTGCACATATTTCCATCGCAACTTCTTCAATCCAGTACGAAAATGATGATATGATGCGTCAGGTACATGGCGATGACTATGCAATTGCATGCTGCGTATCTTCAATGGTTGTAGGAAAAGAAATGCAATTTTTCGGAGCAAGAGCAAACTTGGCGAAATGCCTTCTATATGCAATTAATGGCGGTATTGACGAAAGATTGAAAGAACAGGTAGGTCCAAAATATCGACCAATAACTTCAGAATATCTTGATTATGATGAAGTTATGGAAAAATACGATGATATGATGGAGTGGCTTGCCGGACTGTATGTCAATACTCTTAATGTAATTCATTATATGCATGACAAATATTGTTATGAAAGAGCTCAAATGGCACTTCATGACAGGGATGTAAAAAGATATTTTGCAACAGGAATTGCAGGACTTTCTGTCGTTGCGGATTCGCTTTCCGCAATTAAATATGCAAAAGTCAGAACAATTCGAGATGAAAATGGTATTGTTACCGACTATGAAATTGAAGGCGACTACCCGAAATACGGAAACAATGATGATAGAGTTGACAAAATTGCAGTAAATCTGGTTCATTCGTTTATGAGCAAAATCAGAAAACACTACACTTACAGAGATTCAATTCCAACAATGTCAATTTTGACAATAACTTCAAATGTAGTTTACGGAAAGAAAACGGGTAATACACCTGATGGAAGAAAAGCTGGTGTACCTCTGGCTCCCGGGGCGAATCCGATGCACGGAAGAGACAGTAATGGCGCTGTTGCATCCCTAGCTTCTGTTGCTAAATTGCCATTTGGCGATGCACAGGATGGTATTTCTAATACATTCTCTATTATCCCGAATGCACTCGGGAAAGATGAAGTATTTATGGGTGATATGGATTTGAATGTTCAACTTGATTGCGGGTGCTGTGAAGGTGGTATTAATTCGAAAGGTGATTATACAAACAGCTATATGACACCTTTAATCAAAAAAACTCAAAAGAAAACTACAGAAGAAACTACTTATAGTAAAATTTAGTAATTATGGTGAAGGGGATATTACCTTATCACCATAACCTCGCCACTTAGTGGTCTCTCCAGCAAGGAGAGGGAATAAACAGAAAGGTAAAATAATGGCTACACAACAAGAAGAGAATTTAATTAATTTACTTGATGGTTATGTTGAAAAAGGAGGCCATCATCTTAATGTCAATGTTTTTAACAGAGAAACCTTGCTTGATGCACAAGCACATCCTGAAAAATATCCTCAGTTAACGGTAAGAGTATCAGGTTATGCGGTTAATTTTGTTAAACTTACAAAAGAACAGCAGGATGATGTAATTTCAAGAACTTTTCATTCAAAATTAGGTTAGTATTACAAATAGGTATACAATTTTGAATAAAAATATTAAAAACGGATTATTTTTCATATCGGCTTTTATGGCTTTAAATACAGTTGTGTTTGCTGAAACTGCTGATGAAATAAAGCAAAATATTATCAGTCAGGCAAATGCAATGGGTATTGAACCTGCAATTGCTTTGAGTATTGCAAAAACGGAATCCAACTTTAATCAAAACGCAAGAAGTGCCGGCGGGCATATAGGTGTTTTTCAGCTATCTCCTGCTACTGCTAAAACTATGGGGTATAATCCTTATATTTTAGAGGAAAATATAAAAGCAGGAATAACATATTATAAAAAAATGTATGAAACCTTTGGTACT
>JAEEXX010000191.1 GCA_016287985.1 Candidatus Gastranaerophilales bacterium | reverse complement strand
CTTTTTCCTGTCGCACAAGACGAACAATTTAGTGCACACCCAACTTGAGAACTGACACATGCGGTGAAATTCGCACGATTATCAAATCTCATTAAAACTGTTTCAACACACTCACCATCAGGATATTCAACTAAATATTTTATCGTTCCGTCAGAACTTACCTGCTTTGCTTTTATTTTTGTATCAGTAACAACTGCTTTCCCCTTAAGTTCAGTTCTAAAATCTTTTGATAAATCCGTCATCTCATCAATAGAAGAAACCGATTTGAAGTAAATCCAATTATGAATTTGTTTTGCTCGAAATCTTGAAGCCTTCATTTCTTCAGTTAGTTTTTCAAGTTCACCAAGCTTCATTCCTGACAAGACAATGCTCATACTTTTACCCCAACTTTTGTTTATAAAATTCTATAATATCAACTTTGGCATTCAAAAGCATTGCAGAATGTAGGATTTCATTCTTCCAAGCATTATAGCTGCATTTTGAAGGTAGTAATTTTAAAGGATTATGGGGAAAATCTTTACAAATATCCGGACGATTTTCATAATCTGAACACTCATTCCCTTTGAGTTTTTGGCAATAATAATAGTAAGTTTTGCTTTCAACTAAATCAGCTAATTGTGCAAAGTATTCAGGATTAGCCTTTTTTGCTTCCTCCTCAGACTCATACGGGACAAAAACAGAAATAAAGTCTTTTGAATATTTATCTCCTCTAAAAGCTTTTTGTTTCAACTGTTCATATGAATGTTCGCTTACGGCAAGACGACAGCAATCTCCACACTTATTGCAAGAATATTCGTTTTTCTTGTCCATAATCAATTTATAATGATTTTGCAATTTTTGCTTATATTCTCCATTAAGAAACGAAAGAGATTTTGCCTGCCATTCTTTATATGCACAACCGACAGGATAATCTGAAAATATATCTTTCTTTTCAACATTACATTTTTTTGTGCATCCGGTACAAGGATTTTCAGGATGAAATTCGTCTATTTCCTTTCGAATGCTCTCTGCAGCTTCAATAAATATTTTGTAATAATTTTCTTTTAAATCATCATATTGACTTAAAAGAGGTGTTTCTTCCTGTTTGGAAGTTTTACTGAAAATGTTCTCCATACCAAGATAATACCATAAATTACCCTTTCCGACAATGAAGTTTTAGTAGTTTTCTCTAAAATGAACGAAAGAAAGGAGTTAATATGAGTGTTAAATTTGGAATTTACAAATGCAATATATGCGGAAATGTAGTACAGGTTTTTGAGGCAGGAGCAGGAGAATTGATTTGCTGCGGAGAAGAAATGGAATTATTAAGTACTCAATATGAAGAAAACGAAATAGGAGAAAAACATGTCCCTGTAATAGACACCGTACATGAAGGGTGTGAAACAGGAGTTTGCACGGAAGCGACCTACGTAAGTCTTAATAAACACCCTATGACAAAAGAGCACTACATTCAATTTATTGAAGTAATGAATCAAGAGAAAAATGAGATCAGAATCAAGTTCTTTAAGCCTGAAGAAACACCAGTTTATAATATCACAGGATTTTGCGAAAAGCCTTTTGCCCTAGAATTATGCAATGTCCATGGTTTGTGGAGAAGCAAATAAGTATTACTAAACAATGATAGAAGGAAATAATTATGATTAGCGAAAAAATTAACGAAATTTTAAACGAACAAATTAATAAAGAATTTTATTCTGGCTACCTATATCTTTCAATGTCAGCACATTTAAAAGAATTGGGACTAAATGGTTTTGCTTCCTGGTTAAAGCATCAGGCAAGGGAAGAAGTCGAACACGGACTAAAAATATTTGATTATTTAATTGATTGCAACAGTTTTGTAACTCTTAAACAAATTAGAATGCCTGAATTTGAATTTAATGGTATTTTATCAATATTTAATATGGTTTATGACCATGAAAAGTGCATAACACAGTCAATTATGAGCGTAGCCAAAAACGCCGAGGAAGAATGTGACAGAACGACTTTAAATTTCGTGGACTGGTTTATCGAAGAACAAATTGAGGAAGAAGAAACCGTTAAAAACATAATAAAAAGGTTAGAACTTTTTGGAGAAGATAAAGCATCTCTTTATCTTCTTGATAAAGAACTTGGAGAGAGGGGTTCGTAAAAGAACACCTCTCTCTAAATTAAATTTATTTATGACAACAGGCTAATTTACTTGATATTTTGTGTTAATTTTTGGTATCATAGTATTTAATATTTAAGGAATTAAGCTGATGAATGTTATCGAATATTTAATAAGTAATCTGGAACGAATTGGGGTCAGTGATTTTTTTGGAGTACCGGGAGATTATAATTTTAATGTACTCTATGAAATAGAAAATAATCCCGATACAAGATGGATTGGATGCACGAATGAGCTTAACGCAGGTTATGCGGCAGACGGCTACGCAAGACAAAAAGGGTTTGGAGCTGTTGTTACAACTTATGGTGTCGGTGAATTAAGTGTAATAAATGCTATAGCAGGAAGCTACGCAGAAAATGTTCCTGTAATTAATATAGTGGGCACACCTTCTACAAAAACATTAGCGCAAAATATTCCATTCCATCATAGTTTTCAAGAATCCGAGTCCCAAAGATTCATTAAAGCTTTTGAATCCGTAACTGCAGCAGCAGCATTTTTAAACAAAGACAATGCCAAAATTGAAATTGATAGGTTATTAAAAATCTTCGTTAAGGAGCGCAAG
>JAEEXX010000190.1 GCA_016287985.1 Candidatus Gastranaerophilales bacterium | reverse complement strand
CTTGTCTTCATAATAAGGTATATAATTTCCGTTTCTTCCGTAACCACCACCTTGAATTTTTAATAATTCTCCGGGTATGTAAACAAGCTGGTCCCAATTTTCATTGTGTAATACAAATCCTTTCCCATAACTTTGTTTATTATAGTGGTCATTGTGTATTTCAATTCTGTAGGTGTGCTGGCCTGCGGAAAATATTTTTGTGTAGTGTTGGGACTGGTTTCCGCCCGGGGTAATTTGTTCACGAATTGTTTTAGTTTTCATAATTTGCTTCCCTTCTGTTTGTTTGCTGTGACGTCTTTGCAGGCGTTTCGTCTTAATTTTCAAAGACTCTTCAGACAGCTTATTTGGATAAAGGGCGAGCAATTAAGCCCGCCCTGTTAGTTTCTAATTATGCTTTTTTGGCTTCTTTTTTAGGTGCTGATTTTAAGTTGCGTTCTTCAATTGCTTGAGCAATTACATTTTTCAGAATTGCTGGGAATTCTTTTAAGAAGTCTGCTGTTAAAAGACATTCTGTATCAACTCTCCATCCGTAGGTTTTCGGAACTATTCTCAAAATTAAATTTTTAGCTTTTAATATTTCTAAAACTTTGTCTGAGCTTGCAAATGTTAAGTGACTAATACTTCTTTTCTTTGCGTGGTATTCAAACATAACTTTATTACCATATTTAACAGCGATGTGACCTGTGTTTTGTTGTGTGCTAATTAATTTATCTGTTTTAACAGCGTCATTAATTAACTCAACTACTTTGTCATCTAACTTTGCTACTGGTTGAACTGTTTGCTTTTTCATGTCTTTTTCTCCTTTGTTCTGTTGTGCTACTGTTTGTCTGTTGTTTGTTTTGTTTTGTTTCTTTTGCATAATGATGCCACCTTTCTTTTTTGTATTACTATAATATATATATTTATATATTATTTATTTTGTTTATTTTGTTTATATTTATATATATTATTTACTTTGTTTGTCTGCTTCCCTGTCTGGGTCATGTGGTCCACCCACATATACATAATACTACTAATTTCATATTAAAAACTTATTTATGTTCATAATACCCCCGGTATAGCCCCTATTATGGTTGTTTTGCCAATTCTTGGTCCCTCATTCTACCTTCGGCTCAAAACTCTTTTCTCTCAAAAGTGCCATTATCAGCCAGGTTCAATCGTCTCAAGGAATGCCATGATTTCGGTATTGAAAATTTTTCTCGGTGTCAAAAACCCAAAATCTGATTTTAGAAAATTTCTCGATTATGAAAACCCCGCTTGTAAAATTTTAGATTTTATTCTATAATATTATTGCATATAAACCAATTAATTTCATAACATTTCAATCGAGCCTACTCATTACGAAAACCTGAACTGCTTAAAAGGCTCGTTTTTATTAGGAGGAGCAATTGAAAACTATAAATCTTTTAGAAACTGTAGGCGGAGGTTATGGGGATTTTTGGCGGTGTAAAAAAAGATATCGTGTTTGTAAAGGTTCACGTGGCTCTAAGAAGTCTTGCACTACCGCCCTCTGGATAATTTATAAAATGATGCAAATGCCACTCGCCAATACTTTAGTAATGCGTCGATTTTTTAATACTCATAAAGATTCTACCTTCGCTCAATTAAAATGGGCCATTAATAAATGGGGAGTTAAGGATAAATGGAAAGTTACTAATTCACCTATGGAACTTACCTTTATCCCAACAGGTCAAAAGATACTTTTTAGAGGCTTTGATGACGCTGATTCTATAACATCTATTACAGTTGAAAATGGATTCTTATGCTGGGTTTGGATTGAGGAAGCTTTTCAAGTTACTGATGAATCTGCCTTTAACAAATTGGATATGAGTATTAGAGGTGAATTGCCAGAAGGCTACTTTAAACAAATTACTATGACTTTTAACCCTTGGAGTGATAAAACTTGGATTAAACGTAGGTTTTTTGATACGGTTGATGAGAATACGTTTTCTTTAACCACCACTTATATGCAAAATGAATTTTTAGGCGAGGACGATAGGCAATTATTCGAACAAATGAAAATCCGCAACCCACGTCGCTATAAAATCGAAGGGCTTGGAGATTGGGGTATTTCTGAAGGGCTTATTTACGAAAATTGGAATTTGGAAGACTTTGATATTTCTCATATTGCTAATATGACTGATGCTAATGGCCAGAGAGTTTATAAACGCCTATTTGGTTTAGAGTTTGGCTTCTGCAACGACCCTGCCGCTGTCATTGCCATGCTTGGCAATAGGGACCAACAAGTTATTTATATTTATGACGAAATTTATAAAGCGGGGATGACAAATAGTCAATTGGCGGATAATATTAAGTATAAAGGGTGGGCAAATCAAAAAATAAAAGCCGATTGTTCAGAACCTAAGTCTATTAAAGAACTTAGAGATTATGGCATTACTCGAGTTTACCCCTGCAAAAAAGGAGCTGATTCTTTAAAAGCAGGCATTCGACGCCTTCAAGATTATCAATTAATAGTCCATCCTACTTGCACAAATACAATTATCGAATTAAATAACTATGCTTGGGATGTCAAAGATGGGCTTGTAACTTCTAAACCAATTGATGATTATAACCATTTAATGGATGCTATGAGGTATGGAAGTGAGGAGTTGACAATTAAAAAATTCAGTTGGTAGTTGCTATTTGAATGATTATTATATATAATATAAATAAAGGAGAGTATTAAATGGCAGTTTTATTCAAAATCCCCA
>JAEEXX010000189.1 GCA_016287985.1 Candidatus Gastranaerophilales bacterium | reverse complement strand
TGTGGATAATGTTGTTTTTGCATCGTTATACTCTTTAGTTAATCCGCTGTTTTCATCACCGATTTTCTTATTTAAATCATCAATAGCTGTTTGGTATTTGCCTTCAAGTTGTGCATTATTAATATCATCAACCGTAAGTTCCTCAGGCGTTTTATTATTTAAGCCGAGAGTTTTTAATGCAGCATTAAATGATTGATTATCTTTTTTATCTTGTGCACTTGCTTCTGCTTTAGCTGCTCTATTGTTACTTATTCTTGCAGTTATGATACCCGTTAAAATATTAAAACCGGCGAACCCTGCCTGCATGCCCCAGTATGCATTATTATTAGGGCAAAAACCTCCGCCCAAATCGCCAAATCCGGGATAGCCGCATCCAAAGATACTCACACCATTCACGCCATTAAACATCATGTTCATTGTTGATGCGAAATTGTCGCCGACATATCCGGTGCCATTATATCCGATATTATTAAAATATAAATTTGACAATGCGCCCATCTTTTAACAATTCCATCTTTTGTCTTACATATATATAAAGTATATATAAAATATTCAATTTCATTGTTTTATAATTTTGTTACAAAACTTAATACAAAATTATCGTTTAATTAAAAATTATGATAATCAAATGACAACAGAAAATAATCATATATTACGGATGGATAGCCTATAAAAACTACTGATTTGGAACAATTTTTTACCGAGCATAACAAGGATTATTTTGACGGACTTTTTATCTTGGCGGATGATGATTCTAACACGGAACCATAGTAAAGGTAATGGATAGTGCAAGTAACACAGGGATAACAAGCATTTCACTATCAAGAGGTTAAAAATTAAAGCAGAAGAACATGGACTTGTTCTTCCGCTTTAATTGTTTATAAGTTTAATTAAAAATTATGTTTTATCTCTAACTTATACTCTTGACCGACTGCACCTTTAAGTTCGACAGAACTATTATATGGCAAATGCCCCACCAACTTGAAAGTTGGAGACAGAATTGGTTTTTTAATATTTACTTTTTCTGGCATGTCTGGTCGATTTGAATCTTTACAAACGGCGGATGTTGACATAAAACCCGCTTCTATGCCGGCTCCAATTTCTGCAATTCCTTGTCTGTAAGTCCACTCGGCAGAACCCGTAATTTTTGTCCTGCTGTAATCTGAGTATTCCACTTGCCCAGGTGTTTCAATAACAACATTATTTGTAGGTATAATAGGATTTTCCGGCAAATTTTGAATAAGTTGTTCAAGCTCTTCCATAACATTCTCCAGTTGTTCATTATTAACATCTCCAACAACAGATTGATTTATCGTTATTTCATTCTTATTTTCAATGTTTTTGAGCGCAATTTGTTTAACATGCTGAGCATTTACTGAAAATTGCAATCCCATTGCTTCGTTTAAATTAATTTTGTAACCTGCAGAACCGTTGAGTGTTAAATTGTTACCCAAATTTGCGCAAGCATCGGCAAACCAACCACTCTTTGTTGTTAAATTTGCTCCTCCACCAATAGCGATATTGCCTCTTGTTGTCGGTTGTCCAGTCATAAGTCCAGCATTGGCCTGTAAATAAGGTGTTAATTTGATTTCGTTTTCTCCTGGCATAATTTTACTCCTTTTCTTTTTAAACTCTTTTGTATTTCTTATGTATATATAAAGTATTTCGGAGTTTAAAAATTGCCATGATTAGACACAGGAAGACTCATATCATATCATATCATATCATATAGCAGATTTTACAAGTGTTTCAGCCTTGTGACAACCCTCAAAAATTCGTGTTTACATTTCTTAATATTTGTAAAATTTTGAAGAATAATTCGAATAAATATTTACCCTCCGAGCATGACGGAATGAACCAACAATGTATGTGAGACAACTACAAAATCGGCATTGTCATCTACCCATCCGGAGCGGGAGATGATTTTCAACAAGTGGAAAAATTTAAATATTAAGGAATGTGCGGATTTATCCGCAACAGCAATTCAATCTCACACCCGTATGGGTGTATAGGTTATCCATTTAACAGCGTGTTTTCTTTTCTCTTTAGTACTTTCTCTTTTCTTTGCCTAGCAATTAAAGAAAAGAGAAAGTACATAAAATATAAAATATTTCATATAAATTAAATAAAAAAAAAGAACTTATCGTCCGATAAATTCTTTTTTTGTTTAATTTAGATGCTGGCAACGTGCTATCTTCCCAGGGTGCTACGCACGTAGGATTACTTCCATATTAGTAGTTTTATCTACAAGCCCATATATTTACCCCTGGCCCGCCAAGTATTGCGGATTGCGAGCAGAGTGCGAAGCAATTTTGCCAAACATTAAAATGTGAAGGCAAAATGCGTAGGCACGTTCAACGCGAGCAACCAAGACTTCACCTCTGTAGGTCTTTACGACTGTGTTGCGGATTTTGGCAAGAGTGAAGCGTAAGCGAAACTCGCCCCTGTGAACAACCTGACGGAGTGCTGTTTTTCGTCAGAAAAACAAAAACGTAGTGTAAAGGTTGTGAACTGCCAATAATTCAAGAACGGGATGGGAATAATAAATGTCATATTTTGTGAGAGGCGGGTGGTTTCCCAAGCAAAAAAGCTAATTAACAATCCTGTTAATTAGCTTTTTGGTTTAATTTAGATGCTAGCAGCGAGCTATCTTCCCAGGCGGTGGCCCGCCAAGTATTTTCACCGTTATGAGTCTTTACGACCGTGTTCGGGATGGG
>JAEEXX010000188.1 GCA_016287985.1 Candidatus Gastranaerophilales bacterium | reverse complement strand
ACTTCATTTTTTACAGCTTAGAGACGGAACTGCAGAAATTCAAGCTGTTGTGTTTAAAGGTAATGTTTCACCTGAAGTTTTTGAACTTGCAGATAGAATTCCGCAGGAAAGTTCAGTCGAAATCACGGGAACAGTAAAAAAGCATGACCGTTCTAAAATCGGTTATGAGCTTGATGCAACAAATGTTAAAGTTATTTCGGAAGCTAAAGATTATCCTATTACTCCTAAAGAACACGGGCCGCACTTCTTAATGGAGCATCGTCATTTATGGCTTCGCTCTTTAAAACAAAAAGCAATTTTAAATATTCGTCACAGAATAATTAAATCTATCCGTGATTTCTTTGATAATCATGGTTTTACTCTCGTTGATGCACCTATATTTACTCCTAATGCTTGCGAAGGTTCAACAACATTATTTGAAACCGATTATTTTGATACAAAAGCATACTTATCTCAATCAGGTCAATTATATATGGAAGCAGCTGCAATGGCAGTAGGTAAAGCATATTGCTTCGGTCCTACATTTAGAGCCGAAAAATCAAAAACAAGACGTCATTTAACCGAATTTTGGATGGTTGAACCTGAAATTGCATTTGCAGATATTTTTGACGATATGGATTTAGCGGAAGAGTTCGTAGAATACATTGTTCAACAAGTAGTAGAACACAATAGAGCTGATTTGGAAACTCTTGAACGTGATATCACTAAACTTGAAAATATAAAACGCCCGTTCCCGCGCATTTCTTATGATGAAGCAATTGAAATTCTTCACAAAAAAGGAAATGATACTCCGTATGGAGAAGACTTTGGCGGTGATGAAGAAACTCTTATATCAGAAGAATTTGACAGACCTGTTATGATTCACCATTATCCGATGTCTGTAAAAGCTTTCTATTTCAAACAAGCAGAAAACGACAAAGCAGCTTGCGTGGATATGATTGCACCGGAAGGCTACGGAGAAATCATTGGCGGCGGTCAAAGAGAAGAAGATATAGATAAATTAATGGCTAAAATAAAAGAACAGAATTTAAATCCGGAAACATTTGACTGGTATTTGGATTTAAGAAAATACGGTTCTGTTCCTCACGCAGGTTTTGGTCTTGGTATAGAAAGAACTGTAGCTTGGATATGCGGACTTCCGCACGTACGTGAAACTATTCCATTCCCACGTTTAATGGACAGAATAAGACCGTAAAAACAAAGAGGCAAAAATGAAGCAATTTATTGTAGGACCTGTTGAAATGTACCCAAGCACAAAGCATGTGCTTGAAAAAGGATATACATATTTCAGAACCGAAGAATACGGAAATATGGTTAAAAAATGCCTTAAAAAAGTATCCGAGTACTTAGGCAACAGTACAGAAAATTCGTTAATATATCTTGCCGCATCAGGTACAGGTGCAATGGATGCGGTTGTTGACAACTGTATGACACAAAATGATAAAGCATTGGTTATAAATGGAGGCAGCTTCGGTCACAGATTTTGTGAATTACTGAAATGGCACAATGTTCCGTTTGAAGCTATCAATCTTAATTGGGATGAAACACTAACGGAAAACCATTTACAACAATATGAAAACAAGAATTTCAACACTTTATTTGTTAATATAGATGAAACTCAAACAGGTCAATTATACGATATCAAAATGCTTAGTGATTTTTGCAAACGCAATAATATGTTTCTGGTTGTTGATGCTATAAGTTCTTTTCTTGCGGATGAATATGATATGGAAAAATACGGCATTGATGTAACAATCATTAGTTCTCAAAAAGGATTATGTCTTTCTGCCGGAATGTCTTTAGTTTCCTTCAGCAAAAGAATGATTGAAAAAATCAATTCTAATCCGCTTCCGAAATCATATTATTTTAATTTCAGAGATTATTTCAGGAATATTGAAAGAGGGCAAACTCCATATACCCCTGCTGTTACTACAATGTACGAATTAAACGATATGATAGAGCTTATAGAAAATGCCGGCGGTAAAGATGCTTGGATAAAAAAAGTAACTGATAAATGCATTTATTTCAGAAAAAAAGCAGCGGAATTGGGCTTAAAAATCCCCGAATATCCAAAATCTAATACATTAACTCCGTTATACTTTGATGATGTTAATGCCGGTGAAGTAGTAAAAATTTTGAGAGAAAAATATCAAATTTGTGTAAATCCTTGCGGCGGAGAAATGAGCAATAAAATGCTAAGAGTAGCTCATATAGGAAACACTACCATTCAAGATATTGATATTTTGCTTGAAAAATTAATGTTAGCTATAAAAGAAGTTAAAGATAAAAAATTACAGGGAGCAATATAATGATAGGAAATAAAACGGTTGTATATACCTCCGGAACTTTTGATATGCTTCATATTAATCATTTAAAGATGATAGAATATGCAAGAGCATTAGGCGATATTTTGATTGTAGGAGTTAATACTGACGAACTTGTTGCAAGTTATAAATCCGAACCAATAATCCCCTTTGAAGAAAGAATAGCACTGATGAAAGCAATAAAAGGCCCTGATATTGTTATTCCGCAAAGATCACTTGATCACACAGATAAAGTTAAAATACTCAACTTTGATATTTTCGTAGTGGGAGACGATTGGACAGGGAAATATGATTATCTAAAGGAACAGGGAGTAGAAGTGTTTTATTTTCCATATGGTGAAGGTATAAGCTCCTCGAGTCTTAAAAAGAGAATATATAATAATTATAAAAAACTACAGGATAAAGCTAAC
>JAEEXX010000033.1 GCA_016287985.1 Candidatus Gastranaerophilales bacterium | reverse complement strand
TGCGTTCTTTGCTTCCAAAAGAGCTTTTAAACTCCAGAAATGAAGTTAATGCGGTAATGTTTCCTATTGCGTATGGCGATACAGGTTTTGTTCCGATGTTTACTACAGTATCAGACGGATATTACCGAAGCATAATCACGAATGAAGAAGTTTCTCCTGCTCTGTTTGCAAGGCTTAAAGCATTGAGCGAAAAAGGAAGATTCAAAGGTATATTAAATGTTTTGAATGACCCAAATACCTCAGGTTTCACGACAGACGGACTCGGAACATATTACAAAAATGATTGTATAGTTCAGCTTGCGGACGGAACTGTAGTAACATTCCCGAAATTCCTGGCATTTAACGAATCTGAAAAATACGATTTGGCAAAAATGAGAGAAGTCAAACGTAATAATAAATTGAGCCTTTTGAAACGACTCAATCCGAGTTTGGAGGATTCTAAATTAAAAGTATTAGGGAAAGATAAGACTTTTGAATTAATGGAAAAAGGAACAGGATTTTCTGCAGCAGTGACAGGAGGTACGGGAAGGAAATTCGACATTCTTGGCGGTATTGATAAAAAATACATTGAAATGCTTGAACAGGGCAAAGATGTTCCGATGTTTGTAAGCTGGGGCAGAGGTGACTTCCAAAAAGGTATGGATACAGCTTTAGAATCCTTTGCAAAATTTATGGAAAAGAACCCTGAAACTGATGCAATATTTATCTTCGGTGGTGATATGAGCAATATTAGGGAAGATGTGAGCAAACTAATGAAAAAATATACAGAAAAGGGCGGCTTGCTTGAAGGGAAAGTCCTTTGTCTTGACGGATGGGCTCCGGGGAGCGCATTTGCTGCAGCAGGTGATTATGCAATATTAACCTCGAGATTTGCACCTTGTGAACTTACGGATTTGGAAAGTATGAAAAAGGGCTGTGTTCCAATTGTTCCAAAAGTACAGGGTATGGACCAAAAAGTTTTTGACCCGACAGATACAGCTCATTCAGCTGTTACTAACGGATATAAAGGCGAGCACGAATACTTTATGTCTGAAGCTGAGGCATACAAGGCAGCTAATGAGCCTGCAAAATCTGAATTTAATCAAATTAAAGATAAACTTGTTAAGACGATAAAGGAAGATTACAGCCATAAAACAGGAGAAAAAGAAGTTCCGGAAGAATATATACGCAAACAGCTTTTGAATAAGCAGGAATACAAAAAGGCTTTAAGCAAATTAAGAGATTCCGTAATATCTGATGATATTTCAAAAGTTCTTGAAAGAGCAATGGCTGACCGTAATACAGAAAAAGCAAATACAATTTGGAAAAACCATGTCGACTTAAAGACAAATTGGTTCGATAACGGAATACTAAATCCGAACGGTAAAGCAACCGGCGAATTGTACAGAGAATTTCATTTCAATCCGTCATACGGCAAAAACCTGAATCAGGGAGAAGAGCTCAAGCTTAATATATCATCTCTTACAGATATTTATGAATCAGGCTCTGCCGGCGGTGGTAACAAGGGCGGAAAAGATGTTACTTTCGGAACCAAAATTAAAGAATTTTGCAAATCCAAGAAAGGCAAATGGACAATCGGTATTGTTGCCGCATTGGCTTTGATTAGCGGCGGAATCGCTATCAGTAAAAATTCACATAAACCAGCGAACACTGTAGTTGTCCAGAATGATAATATTGATGAAGATTAATCTTTGAGCAATTCATCCGCTAGCGGAGCTTCAACTTTGCCGTTCAATGTTTTGGAGACTTTTTTAATGTTTTCTGCTAACGTTTCCATTTCCGGTGTCCAAACGAAGTATTCATTCACATATTTTTCGCCGGTTTCAAAGTCACCTGAAAGTTGAACTTCAACAATTCTTTCAAGCATTTTTCTTGCTGTCGAAACCATTTTTTCGATATTGATATCCAAAACACCTTCTTTAGAAATCGTTATTGCACCTTCTTTAATAAAGAAATAATTTTGCATAACCGAGCGGACTCTGTGTGCCTGGCTCATTGTTGGTTTTGACATCATCATATTGTCTGCGGCATAAGTTACAATAATCTGTTCTCTTTGTTCTTTTGTGTACATTCCTGCATCTGTCAAAATATCAAGCATAGAAAGCGAAACCATATCAGCTTTGTTTTCTTCAATAATAGATTTATATTTACCCAAACCTTCCGTACCTGATTTTGGGCCGAGGGAGTGTCCGTTTTCGTGGCCTACCGTGAACCAATGGTCTGCCTCATCATTATAGAATTTGTGCAAATCTTTGTTCAAAATAGCATCAAGTCTTTTTTGCATCTTTTCCCTGGCATCATCGGAAGTTATTAAACGAATTTGCCTGTGATAAACGTTTCGTCTCCCGCCGTTTAGCTTTGTAATAGACCATTTGTCATCATTTGGCAAGTTTTCTGCAAGGGTAATTCCTGCTCTGAATTCTCCAACATCACCTGTCACTGTTACCAAATCTGCATCAACCATTGTTTGTTTGGATTCTTTATCGGGCGAAATGTTCTGTTCATATTTGTCATTAAATGGCATATTTTGGGCCATAAGGGGTAAATACTTTTTAACATTTAAAATGGCTTCGGTGCCTTTTTTGTTAATAATTCCCACACGACCGCCAAGAAAATCCTTTGCGACAGGGACAATTCCTGCCTCATCCAAAAGTGCTTTTAATTCAGGATTTTCGACTACCGTCTCGGTCATTTCGTCTGAATAATTTTCCCTTGTTATTGTGAATTCCAAAGGGGTATCCTGCAATGTTGCCCATTTTTTGTCGGCATAAGCATCAAGCATAGAATCTGGTGCCCTTAACGCTTTTGCCTGAAGCTTTAAAAACTCATTAAAATCAGCATTGGTAGAAACATTCGCCGCTTTGTCGAGTTCATCAGCCATATAAGAAAAATCGTCTTTGAATTTATCAATGTAATCAATTGCAATTAATTCGTCACCATTTCTTTCAATAACAGAACGTTGGTTGAGGATTTTTTCAACTTCTTCTTTTTTACCCTCATTCAGCATTTTTATAAGTATTTTGTGGAACTCTTCTTTTTCTAAATCTTCAGGATAAAGGGCTTTTCCGGCACGCATTTTTACTCCTTTAGCAAGTTCTATCATGTGTGATTCTCTATCCAGCGCACAGACACCCTTTTGAGCATCAAAAAGGATTTTTGTTAATTTTGCATCTTCATTTCCGTTTTCAATTTCTTTTTCCAAATATTCTTTAAACGGAAGATTGTGAAAATTATCAAGCTGCATATTGATTTTGTCTAATACAACAGCCGCCTTTACAAGATGTTTTAGAGCTTCTTTGTCTCCATCTGCAAGTTCCAAATATTCAGGTGAATCCGATTCAAGCATTTTTTTAGTGGTCAAATAATCTTTATGTGTACGTTTTTCTAGTTCTTCAGTTGATAAATTGAGTTCATAATTTCTCATAAAAAGCTCCTCTATTACAATTATAAAAAAATTATATCAAATTTCGGTAATTAAAAAAATACAATTTTTAAACTATAAAAAGAATGCGCAAGATTATAACTTACGCAGCAGTATAGTTTTATAAAAAGATTGTTGTTTGTGTTTAATTAATATTATTTTTGCTTAAGCTGACTTTTAAACCCCGTGCTAAATCGTGACGACCGCTTTTTTCATAAATAGCAGTCATAGATTCCAAAAATTTTAAATTATCAACATTCGGATTAGATTGATTTACCGGTGCTGTATTAACAGGTGTGGTCATTTTCTTTGCCACAGTTTGAACAGATGCCGCATTTTGCATTTGAGGTTTAACGGTTGCGGTTTGTACTGCAGTTTCAGGCGCAGCTTGTTGCGCAAAATTTCTTAATCTGGGATTATGGAATTGAACCGGAGTTGTTTCATAAGGATTTCTATTCTCGTTTTTATACGCATTAATTCCGTAATTAACTGTAGTAAAAGGTTTTGCGCCAAGTGATGTCTGATATTGAGGCTGCAATGATGCAGGCACAGCTGCATAAGGTTCTTTTACCCCGCCAAACTGTTGAGATAGTCCAATTTTCATCTCGGGTTCTTTGCGCTTGAATAATCTAGAAATCGCAACTATTAACAATGTCAAAAGCCCATATGATATAAATTTATTGACCCCATCTCCTTCTGCAGATGCTTCATCCAGAGAATCTTTAATATTGCCGATTGCTGAATTTTCTTTTAATTTATTGTACAAATTGGAAGTTTTTGTACTCACTGCAGTCTCATCGTATATCGGAGCATAACTTTCAATAGGGTTATTCAATTTTAATGAGGTTGTTTCTTTTGGAGCGGGTTTAACAGCGGCAGGAATCAATGAATCAAAAGTTACGGTTGCAGCTTCCGCATTTTCTGCCTGGAAAAATATATTTACACCGTTACCTTGTTGTTCCACCATGACAGTATCAACGCTTGAAACATTATTATATACTGTGTTAAGAGTTTTTGACGCTCTGATATCTTTTAATGCCAGATTAATTTTATTAGAAGCCTGCACTGTCTTTTTGACATCAACAGCTTTATCTGATACCAAAACTATATTGTACGTATCCTTTACAGGTTCAATCTCAATTGATTGCAATACATTTTCATCAGCATAAACTCCCAAAATTGATAAACAAATACCAAATAACAACAATACTTTTTTCATATATACTCTCTCCCTTGTCTCTAGTGTACATATTCAGCATGCCTGTGACATCAATCAAGGGATTAAAATTCATATTGACCATATGGTCAATGTGGGTTTATTATTACGACAATTAATTAGAGTATAGCTTTCAAAACTTTCAATGCAATTTCTTTTTGCGAAGCTTGCATGCCGGATAAGCATCTAATAATTGCCAAATCTTCCTCTTTATTTGATATAACGGGATCTTCTCCGAAATTAAACAGATACATAAGCGGAATATGCAAATTCTCAGCAAGTTTAAAAAGAACTTTTGAAGATGGGAAGCTGTATCCTGTTTCAGTACCTGATATCGTTTGAGAAGAACATTCACATAATTCAGCGAGCTTTTCTTGTGTTAAACCAAGGCTCATACGATATTTTTTGACATTCTCGCCAAACTTTTTCATGGTTTCTTTTTCGTTATAAATCATATTTAGAGCGTATACGATTATACCGTACATCTCAACCGACTATATTTGTAGTTTATACGATTATATTTGTAACGATATGTAACAATTTTTAACAAAACCCGCAAATTTTATTAAAATAAATACTTAATAGAAATATAACTGATTATCAGTTAAGAGTGTACATAAAAAGAATAGGAGTTAATTTATGCTAGGACCAGATGATTTAAAAGTAGGAAAAACAGACATTATCGACAAAAATGGTACCAGAGTCGTGACCGAAACAACAAACGAAAATACTTTGGACGGAAAATCTATTTGGACAATCAGCCAGGAGTTTGACTATGATAATGACGGCACAATGGATGCTTTTAAAAGAACTACACAAACATACGATGCAAACACAGGAAAACTGCTTGAACAAACAAGCATTGGCAATAAATGGCGCGTAGAAGCAGGACTGGGAGATACTCCAGACACAGACACGCACCAATATTTATATGAAACAAAAACAGGTAACTTGGTAAAAGAAAATTACACATCTGACTATAATTCTGATGGAATACCTGATGAGCGAAAAGTCACACGTTACAGATACAATGATAAAGGACAGGTAATAAAAAAATCTGAATTTAAGAAAGAAAATGACGTGACAGACGGAAAACCCAATATAACTGAAAGTTATACATACTATGATAACGGTGAAGTAAAAACAAAAATCCATTTTTATGATGCAGGTGCCGATGGCAAACTTAATGAGGTATGGGATGAAAAAGTAGAATATAAATATAATGAAAAAGGTACATTAATTTCATTTACAGAAACTCATGGCTCAGGTCATACCAGTGAAACCAAATGTGATGCCAATGGAAAGTGGCTTTCAAGGATAAATACCCACCCGGACGGTTGGGCTGAAGAGGTAAAATTCGACAAGAGTGGCAACGTAGTATCCAGAACTGTATTAAAAGAACCGGACCAGCCTTCAGTTCAAGAAGAGCCTGCAAAGGCAGAAGAAAAACAAGGCTATGAAATTCCTACTTACAAGCCTTATTCTCAAGATAATGACAAAAAACATCCGCCGATGATGGGGATATAGCTGCGATAAATTTTGGTTTTTCGTAAAAATTTAAATAAGCTATAAAGTCGGGTTTCAACCCGACTTTATCATGTTATGTTATTTAGGGTTATTGGGCTAAAACCGGGCTTAAGAATTTCCCTCATCATACTAACTTTTCATCCCTTCGTCATACTGAGCGGAGCGAAGTATCCAGGCTTTTTGAAAATACTAAAATAATAAACTGGATTCTTCGGCACTTTGTGCCTCAGAATGACAAATGATATTGTAATCTCTATGCATTAAAATATATTACGTACATAACAGTCCCTCTTGTTGTTAGAGAGAGACTATAATCGTACCCATCTAAGTGCGTTGCACCCTTACCCCTCACACGGGCATTTACCCCTTTTAAGCATTTCAATTAAAGGATTTAAGAACATATCTTCATCAGCACCTTCCATTTTAAGGGAGTATTGCGCAATTTCAACAAGCTCTTTACATACACTTAAAATAGACGTTTTTCCTATTTTAGAATGGATTGCCAATTTCGCAACTTGATAACGCAGTTCTTTAATTTCATTTACAGTATAACGATTTAAAAGTTTTTCGGCAGATTCAAGCGCATCATCAGAATACATAATTCCCCTATAAACAGCCGGTATTGAATATTCTAAACCACCACCCACACAATCGTGGTTTCTTATTTCAAGGAAATTCCTCAATCTGACTTCAGGAAAGTAGAGATTACAGTGAAGTTTCCAATCATCCATTGTCGGAATAAATCCTTCAAATCCCTTATCCATATATTGTTTAAAAGTCAGGCTGCCATTAATATTCACAGGAACTCCTTCACGATTAATAAATATCATAGGAGTATCCAAAAGTAACCGCACATAATCTTTAAAACACATATTTTTATTAAATTGAGTTGCGAATCCGCACCTTTCATTATCGGTATTTAACCAAGCCAAAGCACGGAAGGATTTATAACCGGTATCTACACCGCCTCGAATTTTTGAATTTGCAAACATTGCTGTCATAAAGGGCATCATAAGATTAGCAAGACGGAATTTTCTCATCGCATCATCTTCTGATTTATAATCAATCCCGACTTGAATACCCGCAGTCTCTCTCATCATTACATCAGACAAAATCCCCCACAAATAATTTGCCATAACATGATACCGCTTTTTGGGAATTAGTTTAATGTTTCTGTATGTAGTTTTAGGAGATACCCCTTTATTTAGAAGTTTAATTTCAAATTCTTCCAAGATAGGTTTTATCGCAGAATCTATTTTTTCAATATTTTTTTTAAGCTCCGCAACCGTATTTTGAGGTTCCATACTCAGTTCAAACTGACACCCCGGCTCAAGTGTAATAGTATTATGAAGTTTTTTTAATCCGATAATATCTGTACCATCAATGATATAGTCCCAATTATCTACTTGCGCTATTTTTCTTAAAAGCTCACAAATTCCGAAATCACCTTCATATGGAACAACTTCCGATGTGTACTTATTTATCGGAATCCTTTCGTATTCCATGCCTATTTTCTGTTCACTTTTGCACCCGAGCAAAAATTCGTCTATCAATTGTTTGTACTCTAACCGTTCTTCTGGTTTAACTTCACAATAACTCACAATGTACTCCTTGTTTTTAATTATAACTGAAATAAAGTTAATAAGTTAATAAGATTTAGGTTAATAAGAATTTGAAGAATCTATTTTATATTAACTACTACAATATAACTTCATTTACAGATTTATGCATTTCCCTGTTTGTATTAAAATAAATACCATGACGGACTATTTACAAAGAGCAAAATACTTTAGAACAAAAAAACGCTTGGGACAAAATTTTTTAATTAACTCTGAAGTAATTTCGGATATTATTAAATTTGCTGATATAAAACCTGATGACATCATTTTGGAAATCGGTCCCGGTGTTGGATTTGTTACAGAACAGCTTGTTAAATATGCAAAAAAAGTTATCGCAGTAGAACTTGACGAAGAAGCTGTAAAAGAACTTTCAAAGTTGAATGCAAATAATTTGGAAATTATCCATGCAGATATTTTGAAAACAGATTTAGCAGAATTATGCAATGGGAAACTGAAAGTAGTTGCTAATATTCCTTATTATATAACGTCTCCTATTATTGCACATTTACTGGGGGAAATTGACGATTTGGGAAACAAAAACAGAGCCTCAATTGAAAACATAATTTTGATGGTTCAGGAAGAAGTTGCTCGAAGGATTGTTGCTACTGAAAAAAGCGCAGGAAAACAGTATGGACTCTTAACGATTCTCTCCCAATTCTGGGCTGATTGTTCAATTTTGAGACTTGTCGGAAGAAAATCTTTTTATCCTGCACCAAAAGTAAACTCTGCACTTGTTTCAATGAAAGTCAGAGAAAAGCCGTTATTAGATTTGCAAGATTATACATTTTTTAGAAAAGTTATTAAAGCGGGATTTTCGCAGAGAAGAAAAACTTTGAAAAATTGTCTTTTAAGTGCAGGTTTTGAAAAAGAAAAAATCAATCAAGCTATATCTCAAATGAAACTTGACGAAAATATCAGAGGCGAAAAGCTCTCAATAAAAGATTTCGGCGAGCTTTCAAAATTACTTTAAAGTACCACTTTACATTGTTAAATATTCAAATCCTGTGCTTGACATGCGTTTTACGGTTGTGTTACAAATTATATTGTATAAATAGTATTAGATAGGTTTATCGCTCTAAAACGGGCGGGGTAAAAATAAGACGCTGTGCATTGTAAAGCAAAGTAAGTTGGGAACAGGCACGTCAGAAAAGTATTTACCCCCTCTGCGATTCCTCAAAAAGAAAGGAAAGATTATGTACGCAATAGTCGAAACAGGCGGGAAACAATATCAAGTTGAAGAAGGCCGCTATGTAGATGTTGAATTGTTAGGCGAAGAAGCTGATTCAAAAGTTGTTTTTGACAAAGTCGTTATGATAGTTAACGGCAAGAAGTCAAAAGTAGGTCAACCATATGTTGCTAACGCAAAAGTCGAAGGAACTGTTATTAAACTTGACAGAGCAAAGAAAATTATAGTTTACAAGCAAAGACCTAAAAAAGGCTACAGAAAAAAACAAGGCCACAGACAAGGTTTTGCAAGAGTTATGATTAATAAAATCAGAACAACTGCTGCTAAGAAAGCCGCTGAGGTTGAGGCTTCAGCAGAAGCATAAATTTATCGGAAGGTGATTATATATAAATAAGTTTAAATTTCACTTATTCACTTAATCACTTATTAACTTAATCACTTAATAAAAAAGGAGAAATAAAATGGCACATAAGAAAGGTATGGGATCCACCAGAAATGGACGTGATTCGGAAGCGAAGCGTCTTGGTGTGAAAAAATTCGGCGGAGAGAACGTTAAAGCCGGAAATATAATCGTTCGTCAAAGAGGAACAAAAATTCATCCCGGTAACAATGTAGGCATCGGCTCTGATGATACTTTGTTCGCTATGATTGACGGACAGGTTAAATTTGAATCGCATAGACGTGACAGAAAACAAGTTTCAGTTTACGCAGTGTAGATTATAATTAAATAATTGTTAAAGCGGATTGGTATAAAATACCAATCCGCTTTTGTTTTAATAAGTTTTATAAAGAAATGTTACAATTAATCACCCAAGGTAGCAAATCTTTTGTTGCCAAGTTTTATACCAAATGTATTAAAATATGAAAGGAACAATATGACAATAGTTTTTCAAGTTAAAAATCCGCAAAATAACCATATTTTAAGATGTAAATTAGGTAAAACTTTAAATTTAGCACTATTGTACGGCAAAAAAATGACAGGTATTTCTGTTCCGGCAAAATCTTTTCTCGAAAGAACTCCTGCTGCTGATTTATTTATTAATAAAATGTTAGACAGCGGTTTTCAACAAAATCATGTTAATATGATTAATGATGTAATAAAATTGTATTTTAAGAAATAAATAATAAAGTATAACGAGGCGGCGGCGAATTAATTCGCCGCCGCCCATATTATAAAAAAGAGATCAACTGATTTAAGCTGACCTCTTTATTTTTATTATTTATAACACCCTCTCTGTCAGTTCACACTGACATCTCTCCCGAGGAGAGATATGTTTATTATTGATATAACGGTGCGAGTTTCTTCTCCTGCTGTGGTATCACGCCTTCTTCTATAGACTGATAAACTCTGTAATCAATTACAGGGAAACAGTTATCTATTGATTCGATTTCCTTCAGTTTAGCATCATCAATGTTGCCATTCTCAATCATATCAGCAATCAGACTAAATCTGTCAACGTGTTCATTAAATCTGTCTGTTGCATAATCTTTAGCTTGCCAAGTTGTAATCAGGAACGGCCAATCAGAAGACTGAAGTAACAGATTTTCTCTTGCCAACTGATTCAGTGCTCTGTGTAATAATTTATCTTGAGGAATTTCAGAATATTTATCAACAATAGAGCAAATTCTCTTTTCGCAGGAATGAATAATAGGCCACATCCATTCTGTTAAGTGGTTCATCCAAACGTAGAAATGTCCGCCTTGTCCCCAAGAACTTTCGGGAATTTGGATTGCTTCTTTCGGCGGATATTTTGTAATATATTCACCTGCTGTCATTCTTTCTACTTCCGGTAAGTAGTTATTGAATTTTCTGATAACTTGTTTAATAAATTCAACACCTTCAAACCACCAGTGACCGAATAATTCGGTATCAAATGAAACCATTACCAACCCTTCTCTGTTGTTTGCCATTTTGTAATCGTTCATCATATGGTAAATCAATGTTGTATAATGGTCTGAGTTTTCGTTAATCTTGTTAAATGCCAAAACAGGGTCATAGAGCATTTTGTCGCCCAAATCCGTAGTTGGCGAAGTTATTCTCCAATAGTGCATGCCTGATTTATCATCACGCTTGTGGAATTCTCTGAAACATCCGTCTCCAGGGTATCCGTCAGCAGCTGACCAAACTTGATATCCTGCCCTGTCATTACGTCCCATAACAGCGACTTGCGCATCAGGTAACCAGTATGCCGAATATGTATCATACCCTGTAGCCGGTCTGTCAGGAAGCGGTATATATTCAATATTGCCGTAAACACCGATTACACGTCTGTTTCCGATAGAATTTCCACCTTCAATTACATGAGATTCTGTAAAGAAATAATGAATATCGTTGTTCTGAAGAGTTACTTCAATAGCAGGTCTCCAGTGTTTTTTACCATCTTTTCCCACATATTCGTAACCTTGCCTGTAAGCACATTCGGGAAGCCAAGCACCCATTGCTTTATGTCCGAATAATCTCTTTGTAGTATCTTGTCCGACTTTAAATTGTGCATTCAAGTTACTATCAGTTGCAAGTAACGGTGAGAAACCGTGGGTTGCACCTGACGTTGTTATTTCAATACATCCCAAATCTTGATATTTTTTGAAATATTTTACAAGATTCATTTCGTACTTATTTACGTAATCATCACGCAATTTGTTCCATAAATCATAATAATATTTTGCCAAATATTTTAAATGCTGCGAGTGCGCAACATTAGGATCCGGATATCTTTCCAAATCTTTTGACACAGCAGTTATTTGATCATCAATGTATTTCAGGAACCCTTTCTGCAGGTGTTCATCATTAAGCTGTTCGGCAAGAATAGGAGTAATTCCAACCGTTAATTTAGCTTTTATACCTTCATCATATAATTCAGATATTGCATTTAAAAGAGGTACATAAGTTTCAGCCATACATTCGTAAAGATTTTCTTCGCCGAATGGCCACATGCCGGCTTTTCTGTAGTACGGCAAATGACTGTGTAACATAAATACGAATTGTCCTATTGACATTTTTGCCTCCGTTCATTTTTTAGTACATATTTATATGTATTTTATAACATAATATCACAAAAAAAGTAACTCTTTAGTATTAATACATCTGAATAATGTTACAATTGTTTACTATATTTTGACTGCATATATAGTAAATTGCCTGTTATATAAGAATTATATAGTTTTAAAAAGTGTCCGTATTACACTTATACAACAGTGAACATCGTATTATTATTTTTTGAACATGTTGCACAAAACTCCGATTCAGCTGAAACTACCTCTGAGAAGTTTTGGAAATTAGAACCGCATCTTCCCCTGTAATCACCTGATAACAAAGGACAAGAATACACTCCATTTTGTGTCAAAATTCTCCCGTACATACAATCCGTACTTATTGATGGTTTAGTATAATTTTCATCATCATAATCCGGATACGAACAATTGATTTTAACATCTACATTATAAATTTCCTGTTCCTCAAAAATTTCGCAAAATTTTTGAAGAATTTCGGCTTCTGAAAGTTTGTAATAATTTTGTACAAATAAAACACTATTAAAGTTATATCTGGACAATGTTTTAAGTGCAAAAATATTCTGCCTGTAATTTCCCCTGTATTTCATTTTATCATTTTCCGATTCATTATAATGAACCAGTGACAATCCGAAAATTATTTGGTTTTCTCCTTCAGACTCAACTTTGCTGAGAAATCGTATTTTTTTTTCATTAAGAAAACTTCCGTTCGTCATTATACATACATTACATCTTTTAAGACATAGCCTGAGTATCTGATTGAAATCAGGATGAGTCATGGGTTCTGCTCCACAGAGATAAATGCATTGCAAATTTTTATCTTTTGTATCTTCCAGTGATTCCTTTATTGAATCAATCGAAATAAAATCTTTGTTATTTTTATTTCCGTTGAAATCAATGTAGCAACATTTGCATTTTTGATTACAATGTTTAGCCGTCATTTCTATAAAAAGATTTTCAAAACTGTTCATTTTATAAATTGGTGCAGTACATATATTTGACATAAATCCTCCTTAAAATTACATGATAATTTTATTTCGACTTTTTTCTGAATGAAATTATCTCATCGGGGAGTAATTATATAAGGAGAGTTATTAATATTATACAAATATAGCTTTACTGAAAACATCGCTTGTATTATAATATAGCCAGATAAGGGAAGGGTAGTATGGATAATCAAAAAATTGGCGTTATTGGTTTTGGTATGTGGGGCAAAAATATTGTCCGCAATTTTTATAATTTGAAAGTTCTGGATATTGTTTGTGATTTAGATGATGAATCATTAAAAACAGTTCGTGAACAATTTCCCGGTATAAAAACGACAAAAGATTTCAATGAAATAATTAATGATAAGAGTATAACAGGAGTCGCTGTTGTAACTCCGAGTCATACACATTTTAAAATAGTTAAGGCAATGCTCGAAGCCGGTAAAAATGTCTATGTTGAAAAACCTATTTCAACAGTTGCTGAAGAAGCAAGAGTTTTAACTCAACTTGCAGAAGAAAAAGGTTTAATCCTAATGGTCGGGCATCTTCTTCTCTATCATCCTGCTGTAAATCGTTTAAAAATGCTGATTGAAGAAGGTGTTTTAGGCGAATTGGTTTATGCTCAAAGCGACAGATTGAATGTAAATTATCACAAGAATGATAGAAGCGTTATGTGGGATTTGGCGCCTCACGATGTTTCTATGATAGCTTATGCAACGGGCAAAGACCCTGTCAAAGTTATTTCTGCAGTGGGCTGTTCTTCCGACAGGAATGAAATTATGGACATAACGCATATTACCATTGAATTCGAAGACGGAATGATTGGACAAATTTCAGACAGTTGGATTACTCCGCAGAAACATGTAACTCTTTTGATAAGAGGAACAAAAGCAACCGCAATTTTTGACGATACACTCCCGAATAATAAACTAAAGGTCTACGATAATTTTGTACCTGCAAATACTCAAGATTATCCTATAGATTACCTTGAAATTGAACCGCTCAAGCTGGAATGCCAGCATTTTGTTCACTGCTGCTCAACAGGACAAAAGGCTCGTTCTGACGGAGAAAACGGATTTAAAGTTATAAGTATTTTGGAAGAAGCCGAAAAAATCATGCTCGGTTCGAAAGTAGAAGACTTAAATAAAAAAGATTTTGCACTTTCCAGAATGAAGGGGTAAATAGGAATAATAGTAAAAATCCCTGTTACAACGAAAGGCAAAAATAGAAATTAATAAGATGCTAAAACAATTTCAGCGTGACAAAAAGGAGTGTACAATGAAAATCACACCAATCACAAATAATTACAGTCAAAATAATAACCCATCCTGCAAAGGTTATGTAAGTAATAATGTCACATATGGATTAAATGCATATTTCAGAAAATATAAAAGGTATATTGAGCTCGCTCAGACTAAGCCTGTTAAGTATTCGGCACTTGTAGATTATTGGGAAAATACCGCTGAAACCATTTCAAAATATACAGACAACATTATACAAAATATGAAAACTATTATGTTACGTTTTGGAAAAAGTTGCATGCTAGAATGGCATAACAGCTACAAAGACCAAATGAAACAACTTTTCACCATTGAAAGTAATGATTCCGATTATATACATGTCTGTGGCGATATTCAGCTTGATAATATACCATATTCAGATCTTGCTCTCGTCGATAAATTTTCAACAGATACATTAGCAAAAATTAATCCGTATGAAACTAATTTTAAATTCAAAGCTATGCGCAATCATGATACGTATGCGGATACATTTGCACCTGAAAAAAATTTTTGGTTTGTTGAAGACAAACTTATTGATACAAAAAAAGGTATTTTCAGCGGAGAGCTAACTGATGAGAAAATTCATAAAATAGCATCCTTAGTGCCTTTGAAAGATGAATTTAACAGAGAATTTAATGCTTATATATATCACTAAAAAAATGAGAGGTTAATATGGCAAATTTTATTTCAATATTCAGAATATTCGTAATGTTTTTGGCAGTATATTTGATTTATACAGCCGTAGGGGATACGACTGCATATATTTGGGCCTTGTTTTTAACAATTCTGGCATTTTCACTTGACGGAGTTGACGGATATCTCGCAAGAAAACTTGGAGAAGAATCAAAATTCGGTGCTCTTCTTGACATTATGGGTGACAGAATCGTTGAAAACACTTATTGGGTTTTGTTTGCAGTTATGGGTTGGATAAGTATTTTATTCCCGCTTATCGCACTTACAAGAGGTTTTATAACAGATACCATAAGAAGTGCCGCTATGGAAAAAGGATTTACACCGTTTGGAATGCAGGTTAATCCGATATGTAAATTTATTACCGGTTCTAAATTAATGAGAATAAGCTATGCGGTTGCAAAAGTAATGGCATTTATTCTTATTATTGCCGCAAAAATCCCGGCTTGCCCTTACCAAGATATAGTTTGGACAACAGGCTATTGGGCAGCTGTATTTGCGATTGTATTCTGTGTAGTAAGAGCAATACCCGTTATGCTTGAAGCAAAAAGAGTTATTGAAGGATAAATTAAATAATATTAAACAGCAGACATTGCATCTTTTGCAAAATCTCTGATATCTTCCACCAAAGTTTTCCCGAATGTATTATACGCATTTGCAGCGTACCT
>JAEEXX010000187.1 GCA_016287985.1 Candidatus Gastranaerophilales bacterium | reverse complement strand
AAAAGCTTTAATTACCAACATATTAAAAGATATTGATGAAGATTGTAACGTATTTTTAAAAGGTTTCTCTAAACAAATTTTTGATGATTTTCTGAAAATAAACGGTATTGAAGCTTCAGAAAAGCAAAAAGAAGTTTTTTTTGAATTAACCAGAGGCTACTATTTCTATACTGCGCTTTCTGTAAAAATAATCCAAGCTTTAAATATTTCTTTACCAGAATTTATACAAAAAATTAAAAATGCATCATCTAATTTAGATACATATCTCGGAGAATTTTATATTAGCCTTATTCCACCATCAATACGTAATTTTTTCTGGTTTTTGCACTCATTGAGACACGGCATAAGCTTAAATGCGCTGGCTGTACTTGATATATATGATGAATTTTCAATTCAATACTTAAAATCTAATATGATAATTTTTCAAGATGATGAAAATATATATTTACAAGACTACTTCGCGCAAAATGTGGAATTGATTATACCTGATAATGTTGAAATAAAATTACATAAATACATTATAGGAATATATGAAGAACAATTAAAAGAAAATTTGGCGAATAGAGCTATTTTAATTTCCAGACAAGCATTAAGAGCGGAAATTGATTATCATTCCCGCTGTATACAAGCTATTGAGAGTGATAATACTGATGGAAAAATTTTAACAAAGAAAAATATTTCCACTAATACCAATTTATCAAAAGACCGTGAATCTGATATCCGTCAAAATCCAAGTGATTTGTCTTTGTCAAAACTGGTAGATGAGGCGAAAAGTTTAGCAGCAGAAGATAATTTTAAAGACGCAATTGATAAATTTAAAGCTATTTTAAATTTAGAAAACATTGATTCTACCACACTTCTTGACATACGTATTAATCTTGCAAGAATATATAGTTCAACGAGAAATTTTCAAAATGCTATTCATTATTATGAGTTAGCAGAAGCTTATTATAAATCACATAAAGAACTTATAAATTTGAATTACTTATACTATGAAATGACAGATTTGTACTACAAAATGTATAAACATCAGCGGGCTATTGAGACAATAAAAAAAGTCATTTATTCAATTGATACACCACAGTCTTTAATGGTAAGCGCATGTACTTTATTAGGCAATATTTATTCCGATCAGAATAATCCGGCTGAAGCTTTTTCATATTATCAAAAAGCGTTAGACTCTCTTGATTCAAATGTTGATGATTCAACTCTTGCAGAACTATATTTTAAATTTGCTCTTGCAAATGATGATAAAAATGATATAAGGAACGCTTTTGAATATTACAATAAGTGTATAAGTATTACAAAAAATAACAAATACTTGGCACTTGCTTATTCTAATTTAGGTTCTTGTTACTACGATCAAGGCAATGATGAAGATGCCTTAAATTGTTTATTGAAAGCCTATGAACTGGAGAAATCTCATAATAACTATGACGGTATCTACTATACAGCATTACATATAGCTCAAATATATAATAATAGACATTCGGAACTTGCTTATAGTTACTTGAAAGATGCAAAACAGAGTGCAGAATTTTTAAATGAAGCATTTTATATTACTGAAGCACATATTGCATTAGGAGATTACTATTACAATATTTCAGATAAATCTGAAGAAGCCCTTATAGAGTACTGCAGTGCAAAACAAGTTGCTCGTAATTCCCAAGAAGAAATTGACCTTAAAAATATCGAAAAAAGAATTAATGATATGAAATTAAGAATGAATAAAAAAACATACTCGGAGATTATCAAAAAGTATGGAGAATAATTTTAGTATAAATTCAAATTTTAATGAATATCTCCGTATATTTCTTGAAGAAAACTCTCGAAATAATCTAATCTCCAAAAATGATGAAAAATTTTTATACGAAAAGCATGTTTATGATTCATTAAGCATAAAATTATTTTTTCAAAAGTATGGTATTAAATCCGGTAATCTGCTTGATATTGGTTGTGGAGGTGGGTTCCCGTGCGTTCCAATTGCAATTGAATTTCCAAATATTAACGTAACCGGAATAGATAGCATAAGGAAAAAAATTAATTCGGTTGAGAGATTAAAAAATAAGCTTAGTTTGTCAAATTTGTGTTTAATTTGTGAAAGAGTTGAAAATATTGCGCCAAATAAGTTTGATATTATTGTAAGTCGTGCAGTAGGAAATTTATCTAAAATTCTTTTATACGCTATACCGCTATTAAAAAAAGAAGGTTATTTTGTAGCTTATAAATCAAAAAAAGCCGCTGACGAGATATTGAGTGCAGAGCCAATATTGAATAAGTATAATATGAAAATTATTGACATAATAACATATACACTTCCCATGCAGGAAACATACGAAAGAAAACTCATTTGCATACAAAAGTCCTAATCAGGCAAAGATGCTAAAGCTTCTTTTTATATCATCATCTTGAAGTTTTTTTAAACTTTCAAGCATAGCTTTTGCGCATTTATATTGAAGGCTGCAAGTCATAGCATCTAACTCAAGCTGAGTATCTAACGCAGATAATTGAGCTAACTGTTGAGGATTAAGGTCTGAAATAGGCGAAGACAGCAAACCTAACCTCGCATTATTGGCACTCAAGCCTCTAAACACGGCATTATTCGCCATCATGGTATAATTCATCATTGATATAGCATTCACCGCAAACATAATTTCTTCACCCTACCTAGTTTAATTTTATCACATTTAAAATTGCCTGTCTAGCTGTACCTTAAAACTATATGAAGAAATATAAACTCCAATGAAAAATAAATAATACCAATATAATTGAAATTGAGCATATTAATGTAACGAAATGTAACAATTTTGTTCAAAAGTGTTAGAAAAATGAAGAAATGTGGAATTAGGGAAGTAGTAAGAGAAAAAACACGTGTAGTTACATGTA
>JAEEXX010000186.1 GCA_016287985.1 Candidatus Gastranaerophilales bacterium | reverse complement strand
TATAAGAATTGCCCTGAAGTGCTTCAGCAACATTTGTCATTGATTTTGTATCCAAATCGACAAGTGCCCAAGTCGTTGCAGCTCTGCCAATTATTTTATCATTATGTGTAATTTCAAAATCACGAAATGCAAAAAGTTTATTATAACCTCTCGGCTCTGTTTTTATGGTTAAATCCTGAATATCTTCGGGATAGTGGGTAAATTCAATTCTGTATTTTAATAAAACCCACATCAAACCTTTCGGATAAATAGCTGAATACCCAAAACCCAGCCTTTCTGCATTATCGCTTGCTATATCCTGAAAAAAGTTCAAAAGTGAAAACGGTTTAAGGCTCTTGTCAAAGTCTATATCCGAATATCTTATATGAGCTTTTTCTTCCGAAATAATACTTTCTAATACGTTATTTATTTTAATACTCCTTTTTGTAACAATTATCTCTCAAATGTAACAAATTTTCAAAAATATTGGCAAAAAATATTTTTACGTTTTTATATATAATAGAAACAATATTTTAAGGAGCATAAATGCAAATATATCCGATTAACAACATTAATAACAATCCAAAATTCGGAGCATTGAAGGGTTTAAGGTATGTGGGTGAATTTAATCCCTCAACAAACTATGAACACGCAAAAATAGTTGATGCAGTGATTAACTCCAACGCAATAAAGCAATTCGGCGAAAAATATAATTTTTTAGCACGGTTGAAACGTAGTAACGGATATGAGCCTATTACAATGACAAGATTCTTTGGGTATTATTATTCTTTAGAGTTGATTCCTGCTCCTGTTGAACGACATCAAGAACCGAGATTAACCCTATGGGAAAGAATATTTGGCAAAAAGAAAAATGACACAGAAGCAAAAGCTCCTGTTGAAGAAACACCAAAAGAAGAAAAAATCGAAAATTTGCCTGTAGAAATTTTGATAACAAATGTTATAGAAAAATATAATAGTGACGCTATAAATAAGTTCATCCAACAAATAAAGTCAGAAACACTTGATAGCATTGAATATTCTTTACAATATTATATTTACGAACAAAATAAAGAACTGCAAAAAAAAGAAAACCAAAGGCTAGAGCATACTCGGATACTAAGTCAAATCAGTAATATGTAGGAACCAGAGGTTATAAAGAAAGGATATACAAATGAAAGTCTACCCAATCACAAGTTTAGCCCAACGAACATGTAGGACGCCTTTCAATGCCAAAATACATGAATGTGCCGGTAGGGGTGATATACAAGGTTATAAGGCTGAAGTAGCAAAAGGAGTTGACCCTAATATTAAAGATGAATATAAATGGTCACCATTGCGGCATGCGGTTTTAAATCGCCAATACGCTATGGTTGAAGAAATAACCAATGATAACAGGGTTGACGTTAATGAAACAGATTTATTTGGTAAAACCAATTTGGATTTGGCATGCTGGTTAAGTGACAGAAAATTAGAGCAACTATTGCTTAAGAGAAAGGATACGGATATAAATAATGTATCTAAGATTGACTCTTGTCCTATTAAATCTGCAATTTTCAATGCGGTACAAAATTATGAACACTTGGTCAAAACTTGTTGCTATGGAGATACTAGGGAGAGTGGCTTTGAGACTTTTTATGCTTGTTACAAAGATTATATTAAGCATGGTGACGAAGAAAGCGATAAAATAGTTTTTGATTTACTTAATCGTGATGATATAGACCTGCTTATAAGGGATAAGAGTGGCGAACTACTTTTGGATAGAGTAGAAGATTATTGTGCCGGAGCTCCTTGGCTTGATATGTTAAGGAAGAAAACAAATTATCAACTCAAACATACGAAAGTAATGAAATAAAAATTCTAAATTTAACTATGCTAAATAATCCAGAATAGCTCCGCCGATTTCCTCATTCGCATCAAAGTTCGCATTTGGGGGCGGATTAATTGAATTTCTTATGAGCATAGCAATCAGAGGGCCGAATGCATCGGGAACTTTTGTTTTTCTGTAAATCCCTGCCAAAAAAGTCTGTATGTTAGGGGAATTTGTCCCGTTATACCTTGACAATTCGGGATATAATGCTGCCACCTTATTTACATCTAAGCCTTCATCAATCATACAATTAAGTATAAACAAATCTTCTATTACCTCATCTTCGGACAAGGGATTTTTTAGAGACTCTTTTATCACAGGTAATTCAGACTCGCCATTCTTAATCCGTTCATTTACCCTCGGCGAGAATACACAATAATTTCTTGTTTGATTCGGATACGATACAACCATAAGTATATCCCTTTACAGAATAATCATAGTACAAAGAAAATATAATATAAAAAACCTGCACTTAATGCCGGTACAAAGGGCAGGTAATTTAAATTAACCGCATCTTTTATATTTTTGATAATTGTAAATGCCAAAAGCCCCCCTGTTAAGGCCAAAAAAGCTAATACCCAATAAGAACTTGGGAAATAAAAACTTAAGGCAATACTCATAAAAAATAACGAAGAATAAAATATTGTTAAAGCATCATTTTCTTTGTATCTGTTATAAAAAAACCTTGGTAAAATAAAAATCATTGATGCAGCAAGCGAATAGAGTAATACTAAGAGTATATCGTGATAGCCTACAGCAGCACCCAATGCACATGCAACGTAAGAGTCAGCTTCTCCCATTGCTCGACCTTTTTTGAAAAGATACCCTAATCTTGCAATAATTTCTATTATTAAAAAACCGAGAACCGCACCTATCAATGAGTCTTTTAAGCCAATTAATCCACCTGCTGATATAGCGTATATTAAACTGGCAACTGCCATAATAAGTGCTTAGATACATTCCACAATTTTTTCTTTCAAATCGGTTACGGTCATTATAATTATGTATGATATGCAAAACAGCACCCAAAGTGTCACGTAAGT
>JAEEXX010000185.1 GCA_016287985.1 Candidatus Gastranaerophilales bacterium | reverse complement strand
AAATTCAGTAAGCATTAAAACTTTTTAGCGGACACCAATATATTCGTAATATAGGCTGCGAATTATATATATATCACGGCAGTCTTTCAGACAGAGTTCAAACAGCCTGTTCTCCCGTTTTTCATTCACAAGATTTTTTTTGAAAAGTTCTTGCATATATCAAGGATTTTCACGTATTTTGTATGCAAGTTGCACGTAATCCTATAGTAAAACTTATATTTTGACATTGTTAAGTTGTTGAAAAAAAGTGATTTGTGCAGTTCTTTATACCGAGAATTTTACTTGATATTTAATTCCGCCAACGGGTTAATATATATGCGCCATTGCAAAATAAAAGCAATTCTTTTTATTGTTTGTATCGCTATTGGACTATTTATAAAATTGGATAGAGACAGGTATTTTATTGGTAAGAGTTGTTTTGATTATAAACTCTTGCCATATGGATTGCAGCCAAAATACTACAGTCATTCTTATAAAAATGGAAATAGAGTGAAATATGAATTTCAAATAATAGCAAATGGCTTTGAAGGCTATGGCGAAGGAACAAGTTGCTTCTGTAATAAAGACCGTGAGGGCAGTTTTACGATAAAAAGAATAGAAGGCTATTATTATGGCAAGGAAACCTTTTTTGCCCTATGTCTTGATAATGAAAACAAGAAACACTACATCACACCTTTTGTCAACGTAAGGACTAAGGATATATTGCTAATTGAGGCAAATGCCTCAAAAGAAGAATTGAAAAGACTGAGATATGTAAAAGTACCCGAGCCTGTTTCGGTTAAGGAATACTATGAAAACTATAATTATTTCAGCCGTATTCTGATGTGGTTAACTCAGGTGCAACAGCGCAATAAGGCAAGTATCAGAACTCCCGGAGGAACACTCTGCTTTGGCATTTTTGTATGCCCAAACGCAAAGGCGTCTCGAAGTCTGACACAGTTCCGGGCTCACCTTAAAGTCCAAAGCAGCATTAAAAAGTACATCTGAGGTATATGACAAATTAAAAAACAAAAAGAAACATGGGTAAATACAAAGCAAAAAGGAAAAAGAAGCCCGCTTTTGATA
Organism: Candidatus Gastranaerophilales bacterium; assembly: GCA_016287985.1. Lineage (GTDB taxonomy): Bacteria > Cyanobacteriota > Vampirovibrionia > Gastranaerophilales > Gastranaerophilaceae > CAG-196. The sequence continues at coordinate 1,847 of JAEEXX010000185.1, read as the reverse complement.
AAGGGAAATTGATTATATGGCTATACTTTACATTAGCTATTGTTCTTTATTGTTTACACAATGAATTTATAGTTATAAACAGGTTATATATAGAATTAGCTGTTGATAGTTGTATTGCCATAATTACAGCTATAATATGGCTTTGTAAAAAAGAATCTTTGAGTAAAGCCTACATTGTGTGTATTGCAGTTTTCAATTACTTTATGGGATGGATAATATTTTATGGAGTAAATTTGTATTTTGTTGATAGTAAAAATGTCAAAGAATACAATTTTGAAATAAAAAATTACATATGCTCTCATAATATACGTACAGCATCAAACTATGCAGTATTTTATCATTTTAAGGGTCGTAGCTGTAAAATGAGCGTAGATGAGGATTTCTTAAGAAAGAACAAAGACAGAATCTTAACTGATTTTTACATTCATGCAGAAATCATCAAGGTAACAGAATCTGTTTATTACAAAAACGAAATTGAATTAAAAGAAAAGACAAATGACAGTCCACCCTCTGCTCTCGGAAATTAAATAGACAATAAAAAAGAAGAAGAAAACATTAACTATGTGAGTGATAACGTATTGCTCATGATATTTGATTTTATTTAATAGATAATGGAGATTTTTAATATGAAACGCAATTTAGCACTATTATTCCTAATCTTTTTTTCGTTTGTTGCGCAACCTTCTGAAGCCTTAGCGCAAGAAGCCTATGCCGTGGTGTCGCCAGATAGTACAACGCTTACTTTTTACTATGATAAAAAGAAAGCCTCTCGCGAAGGCACGGCGTATGAGTTGAATGAAGGAAATGGCTGTCCTAAGTGGATTAAACGGAATGAATACTCAATCCCTGATAATCCTTATTATACTGTGGTTGTTTTTGACAAGTCGTTTAAGGATGCTCGTCCTGCATCGTGTGCACATTGGTTTGATGGATTTGGAAATCTTACAAAAATTGAAGGCATCAGTAACCTTAATACTTCAAAAGTAACCGATATGAACGCTATGTTCAAGGGGTGCAGATGCCTTGAAAGCCTTGATTTAAGAGGTTTCAACACTTCGAATGTTACGGATATGAGCGGTATGTTCAGAGGGTGCAAAAGACTGACGAGGCTTGATTTAAGAGGGTTCGATACTTCGAAAGTTATGGATATGGGAACGATGTTCTCTGGTTGCAAGGGCCTTACAAGTCTCGACGTCAGTAGATTCGATACATCAAATGTAACAGAAATGCTTGGCATGTTTGTTGGTTGCAAAAGTCTGACAAGCCTTGATGTTAGCAAATTCAACACCCGAAAAGTAACAAGAATGAGCGGTATGTTCTCGGGGTGTAGCAGTTTGTTGGAACTTGATTTAAGCAAGTTCAATACAGAAAATGTAAGGAGTATGGAGATGATGTTTTATTACTGTACTAGCCTAAAAACAATTTATGTAGGAGAAGGGTGGAATACGTCAAAAGCAGAATTTACAGACAGAATGTTCGGGTATTTAACGAGCATTGTAGGTGGCAATGGAACAAAACTCGATTCTGAAATTGTTGATGCAACTCGTGCCAAAATAGACGGCGGAAAGTCAAATCCGGGATATTTTACGGCTAAGAAATGAGTTGAAAGTTGAAACTTGAAAATTGAAACTTGAAAAATTTAGACAGTTGACAATTCATAATTGGTTGTGGAGTGTCGTCGCAAATAAAAAGAGTCGTTTTTCTTCATTCACGAAAAACGACTCGTTCATCACCAAGTTAAGCAGAATTTGCAATTCTGCTTGGAAAGAAAATGGGAATTTGTAATTCCCACCGCTGAAGAAATTACGCGTAAATACTTTGTCTATGAATAACAACGTAATTTGCGT
>JAEEXX010000032.1 GCA_016287985.1 Candidatus Gastranaerophilales bacterium | reverse complement strand
CTCAAACATGCTCGCTCTGTCATTGTTTCGCCAACGTTGATTATTAGCTCCGTTATGCTCGAGGATGATATTATTCTTTTTGCCGAGTCCGTGTTGCTCAGCAACGGTAGGACTCGTCATGGTGCGGGCTCGCCCGCAACATCCATTTAATTATACGCCCGCAGGGCGTATAAGACATCAAATGGGTTTTTCTTTCTTGGGCGACATTCTTTCTTTTTGTTTTGAGTAAAAAGAAAGAATGTCGAAATATAAAGAATAGATAAAATTAAAAGTTTTTACACCAAAATATACATTTTGATGCATTTGTGAATATTACACATGAAAATAACCATGTGTTATAATCTTGTTATGACAACAGACAAAATCACAATTAAAGGGGCAAGGGAGCATAATTTGCAAAATGTTTCTTTGGAAATCCCAAAGAACGAACTTGTCGTATTTACCGGAGTTTCCGGTTCGGGAAAAAGTTCGCTCGCTTTCGATACAATTTTTGCGGAAGGTCAAAGACGTTATATTGAAAGCCTCTCTACGTACGCACGCCAGTTTTTAGGACAGATGGACAAACCTGATGTCGATTATATTGACGGACTTACTCCCGCTATTTCTATCGACCAAAAATCGACGAGTAACAATCCACGTTCTACAGTCGGTACAGTTACCGAAATATACGACTATTTAAGATTACTGTATGCCAGAATAGGCACCCCCTACTGCCCCAAATGCGGAAAACCTATAAAACCGCAGACAATTGATGAAATTGTGGATAGTATTCTTAAACTGCCTGAAGGTACAAAAATACAGATTCTTGCACCTTTAATAAAAGGTAAAAAAGGTGAGTATCAATCATTGTTTAGTGAACTAAAGCAAGAAGGATTTGTTCGTGTCAAAGTCGATGGTGAAATTTATAATCTTGATGAAGATGAAATTTCTTTAACTAAAACCAAATCCCATCATATTTCTGTTGTAGTAGACAGAGTCGTTGTTAAGACCGAAGCCCGCTCAAGAATTGCGGACAGCGTGCAAATCGCACTAAAAAAAGCTGACGGAGTTACAAACATAGACAAACTTGACGGTGAAGAAATTATTTACAGTGAAAAGCTTGCTTGTCCCGACTGCAATCTGAGTTTTGAAGAGCTCACACCACGAATATTTTCATTTAACGCACCCTATGGCGCCTGCGAAAAATGCGGCGGGCTGGGCGTAGATTTTAGAATTGACCCGGATTTAGTCATTCCGGACAGAAGTAAAAGTATCAATGACGGTGCTATTTATCCCTGGAGTAAATCTCAGACATCTTACTATGATGATGTTTTGAAAGCCGTTAAAGAAGCATATAATATAGATTATGATATTCCGTTTAAAGATTTGCCACAAGAACATCAGAATATAATTCTTTACGGTTCAGAAGAACGTATTCCGATGAGGATAAGAGAATTTGGAAGTCATAGGTACAGAAATACATTGCAAAAATTTATCGGTGTAATTCCGTTTTTGATGAAACATTATAATGTCGATAGCGAATATTGGAAAGCCGAAATTGAAAAGTATATGATTACTACCCCTTGCGAAAAGTGCGGAGGAGCAAGACTGAAAGAATTTCCGCTTGCTGTAAAAGTTGGAAGTAAAAATATTCACGAATTCTGTACTATGTCAATTGAAAAAGAACACGAATTTATAACGAATTTGTATCTTACACTTACTGATTTCCAAATGAAAATTGGCAAACAAATTTTGGATGAAATTAGGGCAAGATTAAAATTCCTTATGGATGTCGGACTAGGATATCTTGATTTAGCGAGAATGGCAGGGACATTATCCGGTGGTGAAGCCCAGAGGATAAGACTTGCAACACAAATCGGGAGTGGTTTGTCCGGGGTATTATACGTTCTCGATGAACCTTCAATAGGTCTTCATCAGAGGGATAATGACAGGTTAATTAAAACTCTTTTAAAACTACGCAACATGGGAAACTCTTTAATTGTTGTTGAGCACGACGAAGAAACCATCCGCAATGCGGACTATATCGTTGATATTGGGCCAAAAGCAGGAATAAATGGCGGTAGAATCATTGCGCAAGGCTCAGGTGTAAATGATATCATTAAAGAACCTGAATCAATTACGGGGAAATATTTGAGCGGTGAGTATTCAATACCTGTTCCTGACAAAATAAGAGAAGGAAACGGACAATTTTTGCAGATAAGAAATGCTTTTAAAAACAACCTTAAAAATATAGATTTAGATATTCCATTAGGTAAAATCGTAGTTCTGACTGGTGTTTCCGGCTCAGGAAAATCGACTTTAATGCAAGATTTGATTTATGAATACGCAATTCATAAACTCAGGAAAAATAAACCTAAGCCGCAAGGTGTTGATGAAATATCCGGATTTGAATATCTTGATAAAATTATAGATATAGATCAATCGCCCATAGGCAGAACTCCACGTTCCAATCCGGCAACCTATACAGATGTATTTACCCCAATCAGGGAACTTTATGCAAAGACCAATGAAGCTAAAATGAGAGGTTATAAACCGGGAAGATTTAGTTTTAATGTCAAAGGCGGGCGCTGTGAAGCCTGTTCAGGCGATGGTGTTCTGAAGATTGAGATGAATTTCCTTTCGGATGTTTACGTAAAATGCGATGTTTGTAAAGGCCAAAGATACAATAACGAAACACTTGAAGTTAAATATAAAGGAAAATCAATCGCCGATGTTTTGGAAATGAGTGTAAAAGAAGCATATGACTTTTTTGAAAATATTCCGCAAATCGCTAATAAACTAAAAACTCTTGTTGATGTTGGTTTGGACTATATTAAACTGGGGCAGAGTGCAACTACGTTATCAGGAGGTGAAGCACAGAGAATAAAACTTGCGTCTGAACTTAACAAACGTGCAACAGGAAAGACTCTTTATCTTCTGGATGAACCTTCCGTCGGTTTGCACTGGCATGATTTGGATAAATTAATTAAGATTATTCAGCAATTAGCAGATAATGGGAATACAATTTTAATAATTGAACACAATATGGATTTAATAAAAGTTGCCGATTATATAATTGATTTGGGGCCGGAAGGCGGAGATGCAGGCGGAGAAATAGTTGCCTGCGGAACACCTAAAGAAATCTCAAAAAATCTAAAATCTTATACAGGACAATATTTAAAACAATATTTTAAATAAAGCGTTCAAAGATTTTGTCTATATTTTTTAAATATTCATTCGATTCAAAACACTGTTCAATGTCTTCTTTTGATAATTTCTCTGTTACTTTCGGATCATTATTTAATTCCGATTTAAAATTTCCTCCCTCAAGGGCATTGATTGCATGAGTTTGAACAATCTTATAAGCTTCTTCCCTTGTATAACCTTTTTCAACAAGTTTAAGCATTATTTTTTGAGAATATATAACCCCGCCATACAATTCTGAGTTCTTAAGCATGTTTTCTTTGTGTATTACAAGATTTTCCATAATATTTATAAATCTTGTAAGCATAAAATCAACAAGTATTAAAGAATCCGGAAATATAATTCTTTCTGCGGAACTGTGTGAAATATCTCTTTCATGCCAAAGGTTAATATTTTCGAATCCGGCTAACATATTGGAGCGAACAACCCTTGCAAGCCCGCACAAATTTTCGCACAGAACAGGATTTTTTTTATGAGGCATAGCTGAAGAACCTTTTTGATTTGCACCAAAACCTTCTTCCAATTCTCTCACTTCTGTTTTTTGAAGATGTCTGATTTCAGTTGCAAATTGCTCAATTACGGACGCTATAATAGCCAATGCTGACAGAAATTTTGCATGCCTGTCCCTTGAAATTATTTGAGTAGATATTTTTGCAGGTTTTAATCCTAATTCATTACAAGCAATTTCTTCCACTTCAACAGGTACATTACTGTATGTTCCGACGGGTCCGGAAATCTGACCGACTAAAATTTCATCAAGTGCATTCTCAAATGTCATTTTTGCTCTTTCTAATTCGTCATACCAGTTTAAAAGCTTAAAACCAAATGTCATTATTTCTGCGTGCACACCATGCGAACGTCCTATACATAGGGTATTTTTATTTTCAAATGCTTTTTTCTTTATTATGGCCAACAATTTTTCCAAATCACATATAATGATTTTTGCCGAATCTTTGATTTGAAGTGCAAACGCCGTATCAATAACATCGGAACTGGTTAACCCCATATGGATATATTTTGCATAATCTTTTCCAACAGACTCATTAACATTAGTAAGAAAAGCAATAACATCGTGGCGTACTTCTTTTTCTATTTCGTCAATTCTTTCAACAGAAAAAGAAGCTTTTGCCGTTATTTCACTAAGTGCTGCATCAGGGATTTTTCCAATTTTGTTATAAGCCTTGCACACGGCAAGCTCTACCTCTAAATAATATTTAAATTTAGATTCCAATTCCCAAAGTTTTGAAATTTCTTCCCGTGAATATCTGTCAATCATTATTTTATCCCTTATATTGTCTAAACACCTGCTGTGCTAAACTGCATTTCATATAAATGTCTATATTTCCCGTTAGGTTTATTTATAAGTTCGTCATGAGTACCAAGTTCCACCAGCACACCTTCTTGCAGAACTGCAATTCTGTCTGCATTATTTATCGTTGAAAGTCTGTGAGCTATTACAAATACAGTTTTATTCTTAATCAAATTATCCAATGCCTTTTGTACTACAGCTTCTGATTCATTATCAAGAGCGGACGTCGCCTCATCAAGAATAACAATGGGAGCGTTTTTAATTATTGCTCGTGCAATAGCAACCCTCTGGCGCTGACCGCCTGAAAGAGACGCACCTCTTTCACCTACTACAGTATCAATACCTTCAGGTAATGTATCAAGAAATTCGTCTAAGTGAGCAAGTTTTACTGATTTTTCGATTTCAGCCTCAGTTGCATCAGGCTTTCCCATAAGTATATTTTCCCGTAAGGTACCGGTAAATAAATAATTATCCTGAAATACAAAACTGATATTGTTCCTTAAACTTACTAAATCATAATCTTTCAACTCAGTACCGTTTATGGTTATTGAGCCGGATTTAATATCATAAAATCTCGGAATCAAATTTACTACAGTAGACTTTCCGCCGCCTGAATTACCAACAAGTGCTATAGTTTCATTTGGTGAAACATCTAACGAAAAATCTCTTAATACCGGCTGATTTTCTTCATATTCAAAATTAACATGGCTGAATCTGATGCCCGAACCAATATTTTGGAATTTTTTCGGGTTATTAACATTAACTATTTCCGGCATTAAATCAAACAATTCAAACACTCTCGCCATTGCAACAAATGTATTCTGGAGAGATGTAAGAGTCAAACCGAGAGACTTTGTCGGCTTGTATAGCAAGAGCAATGAGGTGACAAAGGATGCAAATGCACCGGCTGTCATTTCACCGGAAAGGATGAGACTGTTTCCGTAGTTCATTACAATTGCAATACCTATAGAACATATAAAATACATAATAGGTGACATCCAACCGACTCTTTTTGTCAGAGCCATTGCTAAAGAGAATTGCGTTCTTATCTGATTTTCAAATTTTTGATTTTGATTTTCCTGCAAGTTATAAGCTGTAATTATTTTATTCCCTGCAAAAGTTTCATTAAAGTTGGTAGTCATATTTCCGCCTACAACCATTGTTGCATTTGAAACCGATTTGATTTTCTTTCTGATAAAAGTTACCGGTGTAATAGCGATGGCCATTACTCCAACCCCTATAATTGCAAGTTTCCATGAATTTACCAAAAGCACAATTACAAGCGCAGCAAGTTCAAATATTGAAAGAATAAATGTTTTTATTGTAAATATTAATGTTCTGGAAGCTTGTTCAGGATCTGTCAGAAAATAAATGTTTTTATTGTAAATATTAATGTTCTGGAAGCTTGTTCAGGATCTGTCAGAAAACGACTTAAAACAAGTCCGGAAGAATTTATATCATAGAATTTCGTATCCATTGCGGTAAGTTTTCTGAACAAATCTATCTTCAATGTATTGGACATTTTGTTTCCTGTCCACTCAGTCAAATAATTGCAAACATATCTTAAAAGCCCCTGTATCAATGCAAAAAATACTATTGCATATGGAATAAATTTTATTAAAAATGATTGCAATTGAATTTTATATCCCTGAAATTCAAAAACCTGTGTTTCATTCCCGTTAACAACATAATCCATATAAGGACGTAAAGAAAATGCAATTACACCATCCAACAAACCCAAAGGAATCGCAAGTAATATTAAGAGAGCAGTTCTTCCCAACACAGTTTTTATATATGGATACATCCTTTTCATCAGATGTCCGTACCTAAATGCATTTCTTGAATTCGTATCTTTAAGCTTCAACGTATTATCACTCATTTATATACTCCCAAAACTACATTTAATATTTTATCATAGAAACTTTATAAATCCGACTTTTAATGTTAAAATCAAACTGTTAGCAATCATAAGGAGAATTAATATGAAAATTAGAGCAAGCCATATCCTTGTAGATACAAAAGATCAGGCTGAAAACCTTCTACTTGATATTGAAAATGGAGTTTCTTTCGAAGATTTGGCAAAAGAATACTCAAAATGTCCTTCAGGCCGTGACGGAGGTGATTTAAGATGGTTCGGCAAAGGTATGATGGTTAAACCATTTGAAGATGCAGCATTTGCATTAAAAGAAGGCGAAATTTCACAACCCGTTGAAACCCAATTCGGATGGCACTTAATCAAATGTACAGGTATTGATGAGGGGTAAAGGGGTCTATTCAATTCTATGCAAATACCTGATTTTAACCGTGAATTGTTAAAAAAATATGAGATTGATTATCTTTTGGTAAATTCCACAAATGAATATTTAGTGGAATATTCTGCATTATCTGAAAATGCCCGTTATACATTAACGGGTTTTTCAGGTTCAACCGGCGATGCGCTAATTACTGAAGATAATATTTATCTGTTCGTTGATGGGAGATATCATGAACAAGCCGATAATGAAGTCAAGGAAAATATAACTGTCATAAAACTTCAACTCGGGCAAAAACAGGATGAAGAAATAAAGAAACTTCTTAATCCTCAAAAAAGACTGGGAATTATATCTAAAAAAGTTTCACAAGCCAGATTAGAGGGATTTAAAGACTTTAATATAAAGCTCATTAACAAAGACCCTATTACTAATTACACAGAACCTCATAAAAGTATAAAGACCCGTGCATTTGATGAAATAAAATATCTGCCAAAATATCCCACTTTTATTACAAATTTGGAAGAAGTATCATATTTAACAGGACTCAGAGATTTTTCAGAAGACGGTTCTTCAAAAATATGGGCAAAACTTTTTATAGACACAGATGGTAATTACAAATTATTTGAAAATGAAACGGATACAGATAATTTTTTAAAACATTTTGAAGGGAAATTAATTGTTGATAAAAATTCAATTAACGCTTACGACTATTCTTTAATAAAGAATCCGATAAACAAAGTTTCTGAAATAAAATATATGAAATCTATTAAGTCAGAAAAAGAAATTAAAGCATACAAAGAAGCATTTAAAAATACTGATAAAGCTGTAATGGCAATAAGGGAATTTATAGAAAAAAATGACAACCTATCCGAATATGATATTTCTGAACAATTAAGAAAAGAATTTATAAGATTCGGAGCAAAATCTTTAAGTTTTAAATCTATCGTAGCTATAAATGAACACTCTTCACTTGCCCATTATTCCAAGAGTGATAGAAATACAATCCTCAAAGACGGAGATTTAGTTCTTATTGATTGCGGAGCATACTACGAAAGCGGTTTGGCTACAGATATAACAAGAGTTTTTGTAAAAGGCTGCCCCAGTTCTATGCAAAAAAAGATATATACAAAAGTTTTGAAAGCTTTTTTAAACTGCTATCATTCAGATTTGAAAACCGGATACGAAATTGATCTGCTTGCGCATACAATATTGGACGCAGATTCTGACGGATTTGTATTCTCACACGGACTCGGACACGGAATAGGTATAAATGTTCACGAAGCACCTCCTGCATTAAACAAAAATGAAATAGCAAAAACTGAAATCATAGACAATATGACATTTACTATTGAACCCGGACTATATAACCCGAAATTTTTTGGAGTCAGACTTGAAAACTCTTGTTACAAAAAGGATGGGCAGATTCATTCTTTTGTAAAAATGGGATATGAAGGGAAACTGATTGACTTTAATATGTTGAATCCTCAGGAGCAGGAATGGCTCAAGGAGTTTGAAATTTTATGAAAATAACTTCAGTAAACAATGATTTAATAAAAGAAACCGCAAAACTCTTAAGGGGTAAATACAGAGATGAGAACAAGTTATTTCTCATAGAAGGTGCAAAAGGAATCGAAGAAGCCGTTAATGCCAAACTTGAAATTGTCCATATTTTTTCTGCTGAAGGGTTTGAGAATCACCCCCAAAGGATTGAAGTGACAGAGCCTGTTATATCAAAGATTTCTGACGCAAAAACTCCCCCTAAATGTGTGGCTGTGGTAAAACAGCCTAAATATGAATGGTCGGATAAATTTAAAAAAGTTGTTTTATTAGAAGGGATTAAAGACCCCGGGAATTTGGGTACAATTCTGCGTTCGGCTGCCGCATTTAGTGTCGATGCGATAGTTTTGTACGGAGATACTGTTGATTTATATAATCCTAAATGTGTCCGTTCAACAGTCGGAAACTTGTGGAAAGTTCCGGTATTTAAAATGTCTGACTTGAGCCGCTTCAACGATTTTGAAAGAATAGCAACTCTTCCAAAAGGAAATAACGTAATTCCGCTTAAAAAATATAAGCCGACAGAAAAATTCCTTGTTATGTTCGGCTCGGAAGCGGATGGATTGAGCGAAGAGCTGAAAAATTTTGCGACTAAAAACGTCACAATTGAGATGGGTGGAAATACAGAATCACTTAATTTAAGTGTTTCTGTGTCTATTATTTTGTATGAACTATTTATAAAATAATTAAATCAGCACATCACAATCCAAAGCAATCTTCTTGTCCACCGGCCAAGATAAATACCCAAAACCGTAAAGAAAACATCATAAAAAATTTGTACACCGCTTTGCGATGATATCCAACCCCACACCAATTCCATTGGTGCATGTCTTAAGGTCGAAATAAACAGCATATACAGTACACCTATCAAATGAATTGAAAGAACACCCACCAAACCCATTAATACGATTCGTAAAAAATCTGTTTTAATTTTCAAAAGCGTTCCGGTTAAAAATATTGCCGGTATATAAGCTAAGATGTACCCGAATCCGTATTCAAAAAGATATGTAATTCCGCCTCCCAAAGCAAATATCGGAAAGAACATCCCGAGCGTTATATACCCTAAAATAGCAATTATACCGAATTTTCGTCCTAAAAGCGCTACAATAAAAAATACTGCAGGTATCTGCGGAATATATCTGTATGTTTTTGTAAAATGATGAATTACTTGAGAATCATTCGGATTTTGGTTCAGAAAAGGTATCACATCAGTCGGTATAAAAGGATGGTTTAACGTTACTTGAGTAAACGTTGCAACAATCAGCAATAAAATACAAAGGCAGGTCAAAACCAAAGTTCCAAGTGTAACCTTAATTGGCTCTCCGTTATATCTAAAACTTTTCAATTGTTTTTCAATTCTTTTTGCCATAATACTTTGCCCAGTGGAATTATAGTATTGTTATAAAACCGCTTAATTTCTCTTTATTTTCATTAAACTTTGTTTTAAATTTATCGTAAAAAATATTTTCAGTCCACATAATTAAAGCACTTTCGTTATTATCCTGATAATAACCTTTTCTTGTTCCTAATGACTGAAAACCGTACTTGGTATACAAGTTAATTGCCGGAATATTCGACTCTCTTACCTCCAAAGTCAAATATTTAACTTTGGATAAATAACAATCTTCCAGTATCTTTACTATCAAGGCTTCACCTATATGTTTCCTGTAATAATCAGGTTTTACCGCTATTGTAGTTATGTGTCCTTCATCCAAAATATGCCATGTCCCTGCATATGCCACAATTTTATTATCCACAGTCTTTGCACAGTAATATTTGGCAAGATTATTATTCATCTCATCATAAAAAGACGATTTTGACCAATGATGTTCACCGTATGCTTCCGCTTCAATAGCTACAACATCCTCAATATCACCTAAACTCATCTTTGAAATATAAATTTCGATTTTTGTATCTACGGACATATACTTTCCCAATCAATATCATCTTCGGTTTCTTCACCGGGTTCAACTATATGATCACCGTCTTCCAGCATTAACATCAATGATAGTCTTAGCTGTTTTTTATAGTTCTCAAGTGCTTTTTCTCTTGTCTTCGCACAAAAAGCAAAACTGGGAATTTCTTTTATTTCAATATAATGATATGGATTACCGTTAAAGTCCAAATCGGTACCTTCTATCAAGGTCCAATTTAAATTCATGTAATAATCCAAGTCCTTTTTTATATCTTCACTCACTTTTTTGTTCCTATTCTTCCAAAGAATGTTCATTAAGAGGTTGTTTAATCATAACCCCCTCTCCGCCTATCACATTTGCCTGTCTGCCATTAATGTAGAGATATACCGGAGTTGATGTATTTGCATTAGCCGTGCGAATTACTTGTTTAATTCTTAAATAAGTACTTTCCGCTCCCCCGCCTGTTTCAAACTCCGAAGATAAATCAACCATTACACTGTTGGAAGATTCTCTAACAGAAAGGAGTTTCGTTCCCGCAGGAATTTCAGAAATATATCCTTTAGTTTTTTCATACTCGGATGGTGCTGAAATAAGTTCCTTTATCGCATATTCAAAACAAGAAAACTCTTTAGAAGGTTGACATTCCCTGTTCATAGAACGTAAATTTCCTGACTTATCCAGAATAAATATCTTCACATTTTTTTTCTGTAAATTGTTTTGTTCGTCAACAATCTGTGAAACTTGATTATCCATAGGATTATATACATCCTGCTTCTCATGTTTTTTCAAAAATTCAGGCATATTAAAATCTTTTGCAAAGAAAGAAAAATACACATAGGCAATGGATATGAGTATCAATATAAAAAGCCCTAATCTTTGATGGAAATTCATTTATTTTTCTCCTTTAATATACATTTTACCATTAATTGCTATAATATCATCTTCTATTTTTATATTTTCAATTTTACAGTCACAATTTTTTTCATCAATTAATTTTAACGTAAAGTTCAATGGATTAACAAGATTAACCAAATTATTTACCTTATCAATCGGAAGATTCCCGTATTTTTCATTAAAAGCAACATCATAGGATTTTATTTCATCATTTAATATCTTAAATTTGCTGGATACCATAAAGGTTCGATCTTTTTCTCTGGGAGCTAACGGGAAATTATAAGACATAATAATGTATACCCTTTCCCCTTTAATTTTGACTTTTACACCGCTTAACGTAAATACAGGGAATGCTTTTTTATTTATTTGTCTTAAAACTTTCATATATTCTTCGCTTTTAAGTGCTTCATTAATTGATTCTTCTGATAATTTAGTTAAAATTTCCAGTTCAATATCGGATTCCACCACTATCGGAGTTTGCTTATAATTAATTCGGTTATAGTCTGAAAGGGTTTTGATATTTGTATATGGTATCGGAATATCATTTATGACAAAATCCTCACCCGTAATTTCCATGTACTTAAATACACCTGACTTGATACTCGATAATGTATAACCTGAAAACTTAACTTTATAATTCCCTTTTAATTCCTTTTTTAAACTTTGCTTAATAGCCTTACTAATCATATGTTCTACAAAAGGATTAATTGCAGAAATATGATTTTTAGATTTGAGATAATCTGCCGAAGTTTTATCGACTTTTGCAAAGGCAGGAAGTATCAACAAACAAATTACTATTAAAAAACTCAAGTACTTTTTCATACACGACCACCCATTTTTACACTATTAGCTTTCACGAATATTTTTAAAAAATTCGTCCGTAATAAGCTGTGAATATTTTTTCTTTTCACTTACAGAGAGCAAGAGTTTCTCTGAACCGTCTGATGTTTTTATGCTTGATACAATGCCCGAAATATCTGACACTGGAAATCTGTTAGATTTGGCTTCGAATTTAGCATAGTGAACCGTTTGTCCGTACGCAGACATTGAACCACGAGAAATAACTTTTATATCCTGAAACGATATCGCTTGATATTTAATTTTAGAAACCAACTCTTTAAGCTTTTCTTCAACAGAATTACTCTCGATATCTTGTTGTGTTAAAAGTGCTTTATTACCTGAATCTATTATACACATTCTCTGACCGGAAATTTTGTGTTCTGCAAGTACTGCTTTATAACCCATAATATTCACAGTATTGTCAATTTGAAATTCTTCGTGTAAATTTGAAAAATCCGCTATTGATTTAGCATTATTTGCAACTCTCTGCTGAATAAAATTTGATATTCCTGAGAGAGCCATTTCTACATATTTTTGACCGCCAATTGCATTAAATCCGATTAAAGCCAAAACTATCAAGATACTGTTAAAAATAATTTTTATAAATCTAAACATTACTTGCACCTCAATTCTATATTATGTACAATTATAACTATGACAAAACCTGAAATCAATCATATTAACAGTTGCGATGTAATACCGGAAGAAACTACCGATGTTATGCGTCAGTATTTAAAAATCAAACGTGATAATCCTGAAACTATTCTCCTATACAGGTTAGGTGACTTTTATGAAACCTTTTTTGAAGATGCTGAGCTACTGGCAAGAGAATTACAATTGACGCTTACTGGTAAAGATGCCGGTAAAATATTAGGACGTGTACCGTTAGCAGGATTACCGGTAAAAGCTGTTAACGGATATTTGGAAAAATTAATTTCTAAAGGATACAAAGTCGCAATATGCGAGCAATTGGAAGATCCCAAACTGGCAAAAGGATTGGTTGATAGAGGGGTCGTAAGAATAATTACCCCCGGAACTATTATTGAAAGCGATTTTCTTAATCAGTCCAATAACAATTATGTATGCGCTTTATTTCAAGAAAAAGGAATTTGGGGATTTGCATACTCAGATATTTCTACAGGAGAATTTTGGGCAGCAAAGCTCGATTCTGAAACAGTTTTAACTGAATTAGCCAGAATAAGACCTTCGGAAATAATTGCACCTGCTAAGAAACTAAAACTTGAACCGTTTCAGATTGTTCCGGAGGAAGTTATTGATCTGCCTGAAGAAATTACAAATTTTTATACATGTACAAAAGTTCCCTCAAGAATTTTTGAAAAGGATTTTGCCGAAAATAATTTAAAAGCTGTTTTAAAATTATCAAACTTAGATTCATTGGATTATAAAGGAAATGAGTTAGCATACAGAGCTTCTGCAGGAATATTATCGTATATATGGGAAAATATGAAAGATGGTCTTCCTAGGTTTGAAAAAATTCAGCTGTATGAACTCTCTAAGTATGTTTCATTGGATATTCATACAAGAAAAAACCTTGAATTAACAGAAACTTTACGAGAAAAAAATAAGTACGGTTCGCTTTTATGGGCAATAGATAAAACAATAACAAGTATGGGCGCAAGACTTTTAAAAAACTGGGTTTGTCAGCCTTTAAAAGACAAAGAATTAATTATTGAAAGACAAAATATTGTTAAACAGCTATACAACAATACTTCTGCAAGATATGAAATCCAAAATATTATGCGTGATATTTACGATATACAAAGACTTTCTTCCAGAATGAGCAATGGAAGTGCAAATCCCAGGGACTATTTAAGTCTTAAAACAACTCTTCAAAATATACCCTCACTTACAGAATCTGCTGAGTCTGCCGGTATCCATATTTTTGATTTTATAAAAAACAAAATTGGTGATATTGTAGAGTACGCCAATTTGATTGAAAAAACAATAAATCCTGATTCTCCTATTACAATAAAAGAAGGCGGGATTATAAATTCCGGCGTTAATTCTACATTAGATTATCTTCGGGATATAATGCAAAACGGCGAAGGTTGGCTGAAACAATTTGAAGAGAATGAAAGACAAAAAACAGGAATCAATACTCTTAAGGTAGGATACAACAGGGTTTTTGGATTTTATATAGAAATTACCAATTCAAATCTAAGCAAAATTCCTAAAGATTACGTTCGAAAGCAAACACTTACTGGTGGAGAACGTTTTATAACAGAAACTTTAAAGAAACACGAAGACGAAGTTCTCACTGCACAAATAAAAGCGAACGAACTTGAATATAAGCTATTTAGTGATTTTAGAGAATATTCCAAAGAATTTGTCGACATTATAAGAGAAATTTCAAAAGCAATAGCTGAATTAGATGTATTTTGTTCTTTTGCAGAGATAGCAGCTGAGCAAAATTATGTCTGTCCTGAGATTGATGATAGTACCGATTTTATTATAAAAAACGGCAGACATCCTGTCCTGGAAAAAATACTTCCACTGGGCTCATATGTATCAAATGATCTGGAAATATCATCGGAAAATTCACTAAAGCCCCAGTTTATGATTCTAACTGGGCCTAATATGGCTGGAAAATCAACTTACATGCGGCAAAATGCACTCATTGTCATTCTTGCTCAAATTGGGGCGTTTGTTCCGGCTGATTATGCCAAAATAGGGATTGTGGATAAAATTTTTACCCGTGTTGGTGCAAGTGATGATTTAACATTGGGTAAATCTACTTTTATGGTGGAAATGTCTGAAACAGCTTATATTCTTAATCAGGCAACAAAAAACAGTTTTATTTTGATAGATGAAATCGGGCGAGGAACAAGCACATATGACGGAGTTGCTATAGCCTGGGCCGTTGCAGAATATATAGCCGCAAAAATTCAGGCAAGATGTATCTTTGCAACGCATTACCATGAGCTCAACATTATGGCTAATACTTTCCCACAAATTAAAAACTACAGGATAACTGTTTCCGAACAAGACGGCGAGATAGAATTTTTACGTAAAATAGTTCCCGGCGGTGCCAGCAAAAGTTACGGAATTCAAGTTGCAAAGATGGCAGGTATTCCAGAGACTGTGATTGAACGCTCAAAGGAATTAATGGCCAGAATGCAGAAAAATTCCTCCAAAAATATTATTAATAAGAAGAAAACGGCTGAAACAACTCTTGAAATTGAAACTCCTCAATTGAATTTATTTTAAGAGTTCATATTTTCAATACGCTCTTTTAAATCTTGAACTTCATATTTTAGACGATTGAGCTCACACGTAATAGGATCTGGAATTCTGTTATGCATTAATATACCATTTTTATCCATAACTTTCTGACGTACGATTCTTCCCGGAACGCCAACTACTGTACAATTTTCAGGAACATTTTCCAATACAACAGAACCCGCACCAACTCTGACATTATCCCCAAGTGTTATATTCCCTAATACTTTTGCACCTGCCCCTATAATAACATTGTTACCTATTGTCGGATGGCGTTTGCCGTGTTCAGAACCCGTTCCGCCTAACGTTACTTGCTGATATATAAGAACATCATCACCTATTACCGTTGTCTCTCCAATTACAACTCCTTCACCGTGGTCAATGAAAAATCGATTACCGATGCTCGCTTTGGGGTGAATTTCTATACCTGTAATAATTCTCGTCCAATAAGAAATATACCTTGGAATAAATGGAATTTTCCAGTAAGCAAGTTTATGTGCAATTCTATGAGCCAAAAGCGCTTGAAAGCCCGGGTAGCAAAAAATAATTTCTGCCAGATTATTAGCTGCAGGGTCTTTCTCGTATACTGTTTTTATATCTGCTTGTATCTTAGTTATTAC
>JAEEXX010000184.1 GCA_016287985.1 Candidatus Gastranaerophilales bacterium | reverse complement strand
CGAGTGTCGTATCTGATGCAGGAGATCCGGCATCACCCAGCGCAGCTGAGGCTGCCAGTAATACTACCATTTGTTGTGTATTAAAGCCCAATTTTAAGCATATCGGAATAAATAACACTGCTAAGATAGGAATAGTTCCGAAAGATGTTCCTATTCCTATTGTAACAAAAAGACCTATTAATAAAATTATAAACGACACAATCATGACATTATGCGGTAAAAACGGAATCACAGAGTTCACCAGGGTTTCTATCGCACCTGTTTCCTTTAAAACAGCGGCAAAACCCGCTGCAACAAGCATTACGAAGGCAACATACCCCATAAGATAAATTCCTTCATTCATCATGCTGTCCATTTTATTTTTAGGAATAACTTTTAGAGAAAATATTACCCCCAAACCTACAAGCGCGCCTAAAGGCAGAGAATGTGTAGTTAATTGCACTATGAATGTCAAAATTGCTGCAAATATAACAACAATAATTGTTCGTCGACTACATTCGATTTTATCGGTGTCAACTAAACAATTTAGAGGCTTTTGCTCATATATACGAGGTTTTCTATAAGTTACAAAAACAGATATGAATAATGCAAAAATCATTCCGAGTCCTAAAATCAATGTAGACTTCCAAACATCTTCTCTCAGTACAAAGGCCCCATTCTGCACCATATTATCAGCTATCAAATTTTGGAAAATAAGTCCAAAACCAATTGGTATAGTTATATACGGCATTTTTAAACCGAAAGTAAGGGCAGAGGCAACTGCCCTTCTGTCAATTCTAAGGCTGTTCATTGTACCAATCAGAGGAGGTATAATTATAGGAATAAATGCAATATGAATAGGTATAATATTTTGTGAGGCCATTGCAATTAGAGTTAATATAAGAATTAAGAGATATTTCTTACCTGCAATAAATTTTGATATAAACTCAGATAATTTAGCGGAAAAACCTGAATGTGCCATTGTTGCAGCAAAAGTACCCAATAGTATGTAACTCAGTGCTGTCTCAGAATTGCCCCCCATACCCGCTATAAATGTATCCATTACATCCTTAATATTTAACCTTGACAAAATTCCTGCACAAATCGTTGCTATTATAATAGACAACAATACATTTACCTTTTTTAAACACAAAAAACAAAGTAAAATTATTGATAATACAGCCGGGTTGCTAATAATTTCCATCTACTTCACTTCTTCCGCCTGCAAAAAGTTTATAATATCCAATGCAATTTCTTTTTGAAGCGTTTCAGGCATTAGTTTTAAGTATTCAAAAGACTCGGCTATTTTTTGGTCAGTATCATACCATCTTCTCAACACATAATTAAATGCATCAGTTAATATATTTTCGGACATATCAATCCCGTTATCTTTAGATTTATTAACAATTAAATCTGCACATTTATATTGTGTCATTATATTTGCATTTCGCATAAGACTTACCGCTAAACTAACAGTGGGATCAATATCATACCAACGTTTATTCATTACATGCCCTCTTTTATACTTTTTTCAATTATACTCTGTTTGTTAATGTCATCAACCTTTATCAGCAAAGTCTTTTCTTTTGACGTTAATCCTTTTACAATTTCAATGCCGGATTTAGGAATATTAATTTTTTTTGACAAAAATTCAATCAAGGCTTTATTTGCTTTATTTTCCACTGGCTGCGCAGTAACTTTTACCTTGACTAAATCTCCATCGACGATTATATCATTTTTTGATGAATTTGGTACAATTTTAATTTTTATTAATAAACCATCGGAAGTTTGTTTAAACACGACATAATCCTTATAAATCAAAGCTTTTGAAATATCATAACATATTCGTGTTTAAAAATATAAAATCCGCCGGCGAGCGCCCTGTATCGCCATAAATTTGCGGTTTTACCTTTTGCGCGTTCATTTCCCTGCATATCTTTTATTATAATGGCTTTAGTTATAAATCCAATTTTATTCATTCTTGCCATGCATTCAAATCCAAGCGGTATATGCTGGGAATTTGCATATTTATCACCTATAATCAAGCATGCAAAGCGTCCTTTATCAAGTAAATCATAGCCATTCTTAGCCACTTTTTCAAACAAGTCGTAAAACTCTTCAGTAGTTGCGCAATTTGATAAATCTTCCTTTTTATCAGAAAACTTAATAATATCGTCATATGGAGGATGAAGCATTAACAATTGGGCTTTCTGTGAGCCCATAATCTCTAAACGCGCCTTGATTTTTTCCGTAGCTAACTCACTTGCCGAATCTGCACAAATAATGTTAACGTCTGTAACAAGTTGCTTAGCACTGAATTTTTCCGAAACAGACTCTGCTAAATCATCTTTTAATTCAACCCCAATACATCTTCTGCCCATATTTACAGCTTCTATACCCGAGGTACCGGAACCGAAAAATAAATCTAATACGATATCACCTTTTTTGGTATATCTTTCATAAACTTGTTGAGCTATTTGAGGAATATAATTTCCGTGATATTCATTTGAATGCCCGCCCTCCTTTAGTCTTGACGGGAACTCCCATAATGTATCAGTTTTTATATGGCTGTAATCTTTCCATTTCTTTAAATTAATATCACTATATGAAGTTGTCTTTATCGCACTATCGTCAACGACTTCTAGTGATGCTTTCGAAATAATCTTTTTTTCTTTTAAATTAGTTTTCGCCATAACTTTCCCCATTTAACTCTCCTTAAGTTTAAAGTATTTGTTAAGTTTTGTAATCAAATAAATAGATGATATTGAACTATAAATTTGCCTGGAACTACTGCTTTCGAGCGATATTTCGAAATTATAATTTAAACTTTCGGGCGATTAATGATTGTTTAATAGGGGTAGTATATTGATATGAACATAAATTCATTTTTTAAAGTATTAAACAAAAAAATTAATAACTATGATAAAATTGCCATAAATCCGTTTATTGATAAAAACAAAATGG
>JAEEXX010000003.1 GCA_016287985.1 Candidatus Gastranaerophilales bacterium | reverse complement strand
AGTATTTGAGAAATATTCAATAAAAATCAAAAATAAAATAATCGGAAGGACATAATGGCGGCAGAACAACAGGGAAGCGGAAGTAAACCTATATCAGAAATATTTTTAGCACTCTTCGTAATGACTTTGATATTGATTCTTATTATGGAGATGCCTACTTGGGTTATCAATTTTTCTATATCCCTCAATATAACTCTTGGAATTGTTCTTTTGATGATTTCTTTATACGTTCAGAAACCGTTAGAATTAGCAGCATTTCCTTCCATAATTCTTATCGGTACAATGTTCCGTCTTTGTCTTTCAATAGCATCTACAAGACTTATTTTGGCAAGAGGTGATGCGGGACAGGTTGTTGATGCTTTCGGGCATTTCGTAACCGGCGGAAATATGATAGTCGGTGGTGTAATATTCTTAATTATCACTGTTGTACAATTTATGGTTATTACAAAAGGTGCTGAACGTATTGCAGAAGTTGCGGCACGTTTCGCATTAGATGCTATGCCCGGTAAACAAATGACTATTGATGCCGATTTCAATGCGGGTTTAATTTCTCCTGAAGAAGCGGTTAAAAGACGTGAAGATTTACAGAGAGAATCAAGTCTTTTCGGTTCTATGGACGGTTCTATGAAGTTTGTTAAAGGTGATACGATTGCCGGTATTATTATTACACTAATAAATATAATAGGCGGTTTATGTGTAGGCTGCTTAATGAATCAGATGCCGGTTGCGGATGCTGTCAATAAATATACGATTTTGACTATAGGTGATGGTTTAGCGGCACAATTACCGTCACTTTTAATGTCTATTGCTGCAGGTATTGTCATGACACGTGCTTCTGCCGGCAATGCTTCGTTAGGTGGTGATTTAACAGCACAGATTATGGCAAAACCATATTCGCTATTTTTCGCAGCATTGTTTTTGGGATTAATAGCAGTAACTGCTCCTATCACAGGCTTACCGTTTTTGCCATTCTTAGTATTTACTATAATTCTTGCAGTTGCAGGATTTTCTGTATTAGTTAATAAAGATGTTCAAGCACAGTTGGGTCAATTGGAAAGTGTCAGACAGAATATGCAGGATTTGGTTAATCCGAATAAGATGTATGAACGACTTGGTGTTGACGTATTGAGCTTGCAAGTTGGTGCAGGTTTGCTTGTTATAGCTGACCCTGAACAAGAAGGGCAGCTACTTGCCAAAATCGCTGCTTTACGTCAAAGGGTTACGGATGAACTCGGGTATATTCTTCCGAATATTCGTATTATGGATTCGTCTGCATTGGAGGCAAACGAATATGTAATATCAATACGTAATAATGTTGTTGCTTCGGGTTTTGTTTATCCGGGTAAATATATGGTTATTGCCGATCAATGGGATTCTGTTAAGAAAACTATTCCTGAAGATGCGGTTGTCGGTATTGATCCTACATACCAAACGCAGGCATACTGGATTTCAGAAGACGATGCTAAGTCTGCAAAGGGTGTTACAGCAGTTGATGCTACAGATGTTCTTGTTACTCACTTGCAGGAATGTGTACGTAAACACGTAGATGAAGTTATGACAAAAACAGATGTGCTCAAACTTATGGAACTTGTTCGTTCTCAAGACCCGACACTTGTTAATGACCTTGTCCCTGCTATTATTTCAACATCAGATTTGAGAAAGATTTTTGTAAACTTAATCAGAGAAAAAGTTTCGATAAAGGATATTATCTTTGTATTTGAAAGACTGTGTGATTATGCGAGATTCTCAAAAGAACCTGATATATTGTCAGAGCGTTTACGTGCGGCATTAGGCCGTCAGATATGTTTAAGCAATGTTGATAAAGATAAAGTTTTGTATGCCTTGACGCTTTCTCCGGAATGGGAAAAGACCCTTGACGACAGTTGCCAAAGGACTGAATTAGGCACGATGTTCCTTTTGAATCCGATGCAGGTGCAGGATTTGATAGAATCTACAGCAATGACCCTTATGAGAGCACATCAAAATATAGGTATGCAGCCTGTAATCTTGTGTTCGCCAAGAATCAGGCTTCCTTTGTATCAACTGCTTGAAAGACATATTCCAACGATTGTTGTAATATCGTATTCCGAGCTTATAACTGATATAAGGGTTGAAGTTGTTGACACTGTTGGTGAAACGGCAGGATATTAGGGGTAAATCTTTGGTCGTGATATTAAAATTACAGAAGCCGGTGCTGTATCAGACAAAGACAAAAGAATTTTGGAAAAAATTATCAAATTATATATAAGCCGTTAACATTTTATCTGTGCAATTTTATTTTTAAATTTACCCTCTGCATGCCGGATCTTCCATATCGGTTAAACCGTCGTAATTGTTATCCAAGCCGTCCGAACATGAACCTATTGAATCTTTACCTTCGGCTCTGGCATTAAATTTTAGCCATTTATCGTCTATTCTGTTCCATTGATATAAAAAGAAATCTTTGTAAGATTTTGCAATTTCGGGGTTCTCGATTACGATAAGGTTTTCATCATTTCGATTTTCTCCGCTGTTTGAAAAATTCATTGAACCGATTATGGTGTATTCATCATCGATAATTATTGATTTAGAATGCATTTTTCCTGCATAGTTTTCGGTTTTTACCGGAATTCCCCCGCCCCTTAATTCTTTATGTTTGGAATGCTGAACCGATGCGTTTAAGGCATCGATTATAATTTTGACATCGACACCTCGTTTTTTTGCTTCAATTAGAGAAGCTGTCACTCCTTTATCGGTTAGAACAAAAGTCGGAATATATATGTAACTTTTTGCGTTGTTAATTAAAGGTATAATTGCATTTTTTGTGCCTTTGTCCTGTGGAGAAAAGTAAACAGTTACATTTACTCCTGATACATTTACTACTTTATTTTTTATAGATGGTTTATCATTATGGAATTTGCCATTAAACATGTTCTCAAATTCTGTTTTGTATATATTTGCTATTTCAGGAGAATCAATGACCACCATGCTGTTTGAATTAAAACCGGACATATCTGTATGTGAAAGATTCGCTGAGCCCGTTATTAAAATTTTGTTGTCAAAAATATAAAATTTGTTATGCATAATATTTTTAAATTCACTCGAATCTTTATCGCTTCTGTTATTAGGGATCAAATTCGTTATAATTTCTGTATCCGGGTATATATTCCCGCCGTTGGTATCAGTATCATAAACCAATCTGACTTTTACTCCTCTTTTCATAGCTGATTTCAGAGCTCGTTCTATCTCCGGAGTTCTTGAATAGCCATATATAGCAATGTCTATGCTCTCCTTTGCCTGATTAATGTTGTTCAAAATTTCTTTGCAAATCGAAGACTGGCAGGTTCTATCGGGTTTTAATTTAGTAGTTGAATCAGTATAAAATACTCTGATTTTACCAAAGTCCTTGTGTATGGGGGCAGATTTTGTATACTTTGGTGGAATATTTTTTGCTTGGCGAGGTAAATGTATTTTTTTAATAACTAAATAATTCTTTAAATTTTTTATATCCGAATTACTTGGTTCATACACAGAATCCGTATCCAAATCTAAAACAGCGTATTTAGTCTTTCTTAGGTTATTTAGTATCTTTTCAAAGCCTTCTTTGTAGAAAGGTGCAGAATTTTTGAGGCAATATCCGGAATACATAAACTTATGTTTATAACTGTATTTCAGGTAAACCAAATCATTATCATCCGTAATATACACCGGCCTGCCTTTTAATAAACCGGATGCCCAATATTTGCCGAGGTTGCCTATAAGAAAAGCTTCTGTTTCCGTAATATTTAATTTTTCAGCCAAATATTTATTTTTTTCGGAAAAACTCGAGTCAAAGCAGTCCAAATCAGAAATTTCAAACTTAGTGTTATTTATTACGATTGATACCGGAGATATAATTTCTTGAACTCTGTAAACGTTATCACTTTTGATAAACAAGAGTGAAAATATCAAAAATATTAAACCGATTATAAGAGCGAAAATTTTTCTTTTCATAA
Source organism: Candidatus Gastranaerophilales bacterium (assembly GCA_016287985.1). Classification (GTDB taxonomy): domain Bacteria; phylum Cyanobacteriota; class Vampirovibrionia; order Gastranaerophilales; family Gastranaerophilaceae; genus CAG-196. Next base: position 51,189 of record JAEEXX010000003.1, on the reverse strand, counting down.
CTTATTGTTCAGGATTTTCTTCTGTCTTTTCTACATAGTTAGTTATATCATAACCTGAACCTAATATTTTATCAGCTAATTTCTTGTTCCTTGTAATCATATATTCATCAAAATAGTTATCTATTGTACCTTCTTCATATCTGCTTGGGTGAATAAATGTTTCAACGGTAATATTTTCGTATGGGAGTGCTTTTAGCCCGTAGAAAACTGCCATTCCATCCATCGATGAGGCATAACTTGTTCCGATAAGATAATCATTTGTTTTAAGTTTGTACAAATTAACAGTATTTTCATTAAATATAGTGAAAAAATTCATTAGCAGTTTTTTGCAAAAATTCCTAAAAAAAGTTATATTCAGATGCCGGTATGGTTCAGGGATGAAATATAATTTTTCAAAATGTGTTCTGACTTGAGGAATTTTGTATTCTTTAGCCAGTTTGCAGACCAAATTAAAAATTGGTGGAATTGAATGTATGTGGGAATGTGAATCTATGTGTGAGACTTTAGTTTTTGCCATAACTTTTTCAATTTGACGCCTGAATTCTCTTTCCAATTGCTCCATAAAGGTTTTGTTTTTCGGATTATACGATTGTAAAAGCAGTTTGAAATATGAATTGTGAAATTTACTGTTTTTATCTGTAAGTAAATCTACATCTGAGCATATAGATGAACCGCTTGTAATATTCAAGTGAATTCCTACCCCTAAATCCGGACATTGCGGAATGATTACATTAACTGCTTCATCAAAAGCTTCTCCGTTCGGAGTCAAGCTTACGCTTTTTAAAAAACCTTCCTGATATGATTCCGAAACAGCACGATTAACGGCTTTGGACATCCCAAAATCATCAGCATTCAGAATAAATCTTTTTACCACTCTTTAACTCCGGATAATTACATGAGAATTATATCATATTTTGACGTTTGATGTAATTATTTGTTAAGCACGTCTCCTGTGATGGCGTCTTTCAGCTGCTTCGGTAAATTGGTTACCAACTTCACCTGCCAACTTACCTTGTTCTGATAATGCTTCTTCAAGATATTTTGTTTCGAATTTGAATTCTGATGCTATTTTTTCAACAAGTTCTTCATTAATAGTTTCATATATACCGGAATCTAGTCTTTTCATAGCACCAGCTCTGACACATGCCTCATATGCATCAATCTCTGCTTTACCTACAGCAGATTCTACAATATTTTCTACATCACCAAATCCGGCTTTTCTACGTCTAAGTTCTTTTACTAATTCATCAATAGCCGCGCCATCATTTGTAAATAAATCAAAAACTTTATTGGATGCATCTTTTCCGACAAGAATTTCTTCAGTACGAGATTTTAGCTGTGTTTTTATTGAATTTTTCAATGCTATTTCATTCGGGTATTCGATTTCTATATTCTTCCCAAATCTTCTCATTATAGCGCCATCTATTTTACCTGTTTTCGGTCCCACATTGCTGCTTGCTACTATATACAAGTTTTTGTACTTTCTAACTTTATCCAAGCCATTAATCATGGCAGTTCTGTTTTGTTCAAGGTGTGATTCTGAATTAGTCATATTTTCTATATTTTTAGCCAATGTTTCAAATTCATCAAGTGAAACACCGTATTTCTTTTCCGGATTGTGTTTTAAAAGATATTCTAACTCTTCAAAGAATCTTGTTATTTGTACGGCTGTTTCTCCGACATATATTGATGAAACATTGGAGAACTCCATTTTATATCGTTTGGCACCAAGCGCTTTAAATAGAACTTCCGCATCATAAGTTTTACCTGTACCGGAACCTCCATACATATATATAAAGTTTTGTCCTGATTTTTTATTTCCGAATTTTTTAATAAAAGCTTTTGGTCGGGAATTGGAATGAAGTGCTATTAATTCCTTCGCCCATTTTCTAAAACCTTCCGGTAAACTTGGGTCATCCAATCCGATAACACTTGATTGGGAAAGGTCTTCAAACTTGGCATCAAGAGCTTCTGCTGCTTGTTTGATTTCTTCAGGAGTTCTTCGGCTAGTTTGTTCTTTTATAGCTGACCTGAAATGTTCGGCTTGGGCTCTGAATGCATCTTCCATCGCATCATTAACACGTCTCCCTCCCCTATGAGTTAAAAGCTGTATAACAGTTGCAACTGTTACCATTGCTGCTAATCCCACCATCGAATAAACTCCGGTTGCGATTAGTTTTTCTTGTCTGTCCAGCTTAGAATTTACGTAACTGTCCTGACCTCCCGGAATGCCGGCTTGAGGATTATATGGTCGTTTTTTATTATCCGCTTGAAAACAAAGCGTTTGTTTTTGTAAATTATTGACACCTGACACTTGTTGCATATAATTCACCTGTCCACAATATTACCTTCTATATATTAAAAACATTTTACAGACGAAAATTGCTTATTATGTAAAGAAATGTAAACATGAGACATAAAGTAGCTGTTTTTCGATGAATATTTTTGTTTACCCCTTTACTTTGTTTTGTTTTGATTATAGAATGTAGTCACTCACTATCCTCATGTGATTGGCAGATTAAAAGACGTCATTAATCTTTTGAAAAGCCTCAATGAAAGGAAATATAAAATGGCAAATATTAAGTCAGCAAAAAAAAGAGTTCTTATTGCAGAAGCAAACAGACAAAGAAATGTAGCATTTAAAACATCTATTAAGACAGCTATTAAGAAAGCATTAGCTTTGGCAACTGAGTCTGATAAAGATGCTCTGAATGCAGCAATTTCAAATGTTTATAAATTGTGTGACAAAGCAGTTTCAAAAGGTATTTTGCATAAAAATACAGCTGCAAGAAAGAAATCAAGACTTGTTTTGGCTGTTAAAAAGTTAGAAAAATAACTTTTGATTTTAATTTGAAAGAAGGCGAATTTTGAAAAAGTTCGCCTTTTTTGATTGAAAAACGCAATATTTCGCTTATAATACATTTATGGATAAAAAGGTAATTTCAACAAATCGTAAAGCGTTTCATGACTATCTGATATTTGAAAAGTACGATGCAGGAATAGTTCTAACAGGAACTGAAATTAAATCAATTCGTAAAGGTACTTTTAATTTAAAAGACAGTTTTGCAAAAATTGAGGACGGAGAAGTTTTTCTCTATAATATGCATATATCACCTTATGAACACGGTAATCGTTTCAATCATGAACCGGAAAGAGTAAGGAAACTTTTGCTAAAAAAACAAGAAATAGTTAAGATGCTTGGCAAAATTAAGAAAGAAAACTACACAATTGTTCCTTTAGAATTGTATTTATCTCATGGTTTTGCTAAAATAGAGATAGGTTTGGCTAAAGGTAAAAAACTTTACGACAAACGAGAAGCTATCGCAAAGAAAACTCAAGAACGGGATATTGCAAGGAATTCAAGAAGATAAAACAGTGCGAAGGAGTTAAAGATGTATAACAGAGAATCTATTTTACATAACTTAAATGCTGAAAACTATTATGTGGATAAACATTCTCTTGACTTATTTTTAAACGATTGGAAAATAGATTCGATTTATGAGGATGAAGCCGGTTTAGAATTTTATGACGACTTATCTTTAGATAAGATAAAAAAAGGCATTGCACTTAAATCTCAAGGTTATAGTGATGATCAGATTATCGCAAAATTAAACAAAATGGAAGCAAAAGTTGAAAAATCAGCCGACTCTGTGCAGCCTATTATGGTAAAAGATTATCTCGAGGAAGTAGGAATAAAAGAATCTGAGGAGACAGCAGAGGAAAATGTTGTAACAGATTTGACCCCACAGCAAGACAAAACATTTACTCTTGATGTTACTTCAAAAACGTTGCAAATGCTTGCCGAAGCAGTTGCCAAAAAAATTAGTGATGATATTACAAATTCTGATATGGCGAAGAGTTTAATAGAAGCCGGCGGATATAAACGTGATAATGAGATAATGGCTAAACAAATAGAAGAGCTTTTAAAACATAATAACGAGCTTTCTCAGAGAATAGAACAATTGGAAAGCCACCCTTCAAGAAGCTTTTGGAAACGTATATGGGGACAAAAGTAAACTACGAAGAGTTTTTAAAAGAATTTGATTTGAGATTAAATAGTTATTTTGAACAATTCGGCGATAATATTTGCTGTAGAAAAGGCTGTTCGGAGTGTTGTGAGAAAGGGGACTATCCTTTGTCTGACATTGAACTTCAATACCTAATGCATGGATATGCAGAACTTGATTTGGACACTAAAAGAACTGTTCAAAAAAATATTTCCGTAATGCAAAGAGGGGGAGCATGTCCGTTTTTAATTAATAAAGAATGCTCGGTATACAAACATAGACCGATAATATGCAGGGTCCACGGTTTGGCATATTATTACAAGAACGAAAAGGTTAAAATCCCTCACTGTGCAAATACCGGCAAAAATTTTGCAAAAATATACAAAAATGGTGAATTTTATGGTACACCGATAAAGTTAAATTTGGATACATATCACATTTTAGAAGGCATATATTCTGACATAAAAAATTTGTACGATTGGGTACATACAGAAAATAATTAAATCTTTAACCAATCAGGGTGATTTAAATACCATTCTATGGTAGAGTCAATTGCGCTTTCAAATTCATATAACGGTTTCCAACCAAGTTCATTTCTGATTTTGCTGTCGGAAACAGAATATCTGAAATCATGTCCGGGTCTGTCTTCAACATATTCAATATAAGATTCATCCAAATTCATTTTTTTCAGGATATAGCGAGTTATTTCAAGATTGGTTCTCTGATTATGTCCTGAAATATTATAAATCTCACCAATCTTTCCCTTTTCTAAAACTAAATCTATAGCGAGACAGTGATCTCTTACATAAAGCCAATCTCTTATATTTAAGCCGGTTCCGTACAAAGTTACTTTTTCTTTTTTGAGAAGTTTGTATATAAAAAACGGTATTAATTTTTCTGGGTATTGGTTAGGCCCAAAATTATTAGAACATCTGGTTATACAGGCAGGAAGTCCGTATGTTTTTGAATATGCTCTTACAAGCATGTCGGCACTCGCTTTTGATGCAGAATAAGGGCTGTTCGGTAGAAGAGGAGAGTTTTCATCGGCAAACCCTTTTTCTATTGAACCATATACTTCATCTGCTGATATCTGAATGAATTTTTTAATATTACTGTTTTTAGCTGCCTGTAAAAGGTTCAAAGTACCTTGAATATTCGTTTCAACAAAGCGTTCAGGGTGGTATATGGAATTGTCTACATGGGATTCGGCAGCAAAATTAACTATATAATCAGTTTCATTTACGAGGTCTTTGACAAGATTTGAGTCGCAGATATTGCCATGAACAAATTTATAATTCGGGTTGTTTTCAACTTCAGTTAAATTTAGCCTATTCCCGCAATATGAAAGCGCATCAATATTTGTAATACAGTACTCCGGCTTTGTTTGTAATAGGTGTTTAATAAAACACGAGCCAATAAAACCTGCACCACCAGTAACGAGAATTTTCATTATTTCCCTCCGGCTTTAACAAAAACACGTATTCCAAATAAGTAATATTTCATATTGTCTAAAGATTCTTTTATTTTAAATACAGATATTTTCCCAAGTTTAATTTCTTTTTTTATTGCTGAAAAATCTTGATTTTTAAGTGAAACATTTTTTTGTTTTAAGAAATCTAAAACAGCTTTTTTAGCATTATTTTTGTCAATTTCGCGTTTTTTGACTTCTGTTTTAATTCTTTTTTTAACCGTTGATGAAGGATTTCTATAGTAATAGTAATATATATCCGGAACAGCTACTATACCGTTTGCATAGTATACGGCTTGAATGGTAAAAAGCTTGTCTTCACAATACACGCCTTCCGGCCAGACTATATTATTGTTCGTAAGCAAAGTTTTTCTATAAATTTTGTTAGTTGGGCATGGATTTTTTGCCTGATTAGATATATCACACTTATCCTGTAAGGACTGAACAAACTTCTCTTCTTGAATATTAAGCCTTTTTTTTGTTTTACCGTTTCCTATTCTTATATTTGCTGCTAATGCTATATCCGAATCATATTTTATAGCCGCATTATAGAGCTTTTCATAATAATCTTCATCAACCCAGTCGTCAGAATCAACAAAGCCGACATACTCACCAGCAGAGGCTTGCATTCCTCTGTTTCTTGCTGCACCTTGCATTGCATGAGTCTGGTAAATGAGTTTAATTCTGGAATCAAGGCTTGCAATAAAAGACACTATTTCTTGTGTACCATCAGTAGAACCATCATTGACAACAACAATTTCAATTTCTTTTAGGGTTTGGCTTATGAGTGATTTTAAACACTTAGTTATATATTTTTCTGTATTATATGCAGGAACAACAATGCTAACCTTGGGATTATTTACATTGTCCCTGATGCAGAACCCTTTTACAGCGTCTTTTATTTGCTCTTTTTGTATGTTTGACAATCCCACTATAAAACATCCTATGCTTACTCGTAGATTGTAACATGAAAGATTATAAACTGTCTATTAACAACAAATTTACTCTTAATATATTTTTTATAATTTTATCGAAAATCAAAACAGGTCAACTGTACATCTTAGTTAGGGTTACAAAAAATCTTTACATAATTTATCTTATACATATCTAAATTTTATAATGAGGTGAAAATTATGAAACAAATAATACCCGAAAAAAGCTCTGAAAAGGTTGCAAAATTTTTACAAAAGACCTCTCTGCATAAACGTGATTTCGCTGAAATGATAGGCGTGACGCTTTCCTATGTATATAATCTTATTGACGAAACTGTACCGTTTTCTACCCGAGGAACAACAATAGAGCGTATTGCTACCGTTATGGAGCTTAAGCCTGATGAATTCGGCGAATACAGGATACCGCAAGAACCTATTTTGATAGATGAATCTGTCGAAACTATAAAGGATTACCTTAAGGAAAATAAGCTTTCTGTGGTTAATTTCTTAAAATCATTTCCCCGTAAAAAACGATTAGATGTGGTTGATATTCTAAGAGGGGCACTTCCTTTACCAATAGATTATAAGGAGTTAACTTTAATAGGAAGAACTCTTAATATGCCTAACGAAGAAATTTATAAATTATGGGAATCTCGTTTAAAGCAGGTTTTGGAATCCGCAGGCATGAATATATATTCAAACTCATCTTTGATTAATTCCATGTTTGATTGTGCGAAAAAACATGTTCTTAAAAATGAATCGTAAGTCGTGATTGAACAATAACAGTGGAAAGAGCCTGATTTCTCAAAGCCCTCCCTTGTGAGGGAGGGTTGATGTGTATCACGACTCACAATTCACAAATAATTCTATCTACTTGCTGATGATATTTTAATATGATATAATCGCATTATAGAGAAGAGGGGAAAAAAGTATGAAAAAACGAGGATTCACTTTGGCGGAAGTTCTTATAACATTGGGCATTATAGGAGTTATTTCTGCACTTGTTATACCGCAATTTGTAGGGAATACGTATGATCAGGCTAATGCGTCCAAGCTTTCTTCCATAGTTTCGGATTATGAAAATATCTTCGGACATATGCTTCTGAGAGAAGATGAGGAAAACATATTTGAAACAGAATTTGGTGTAGCATACAGAGACACAAGTACGGATATCTCCGCTATCCAAAGTGCTCTCGAACAGTACACAAAAATAAGTCGAATAGGAGAGTCCTTGTTAAATGTGGGTTATACACTCTCGTACCTTAATAATCCTTTAATGCCAGCTGCAATAGCAGCAGGTCCAGATCCTGATCCGGATCCGATTGTGCAGGCAGTGCATATATATGATATTAACGGAAATGACGCTACTTCATCTGTTGATGTTAAATTCGCGCTCCTGACACCCGGCGGCGCAACTATTATATTTTCTCCGGTTGTAAGGTTACAATCACCTCCTCCGTATGCAACAATCTATATCGATGTGAATGGCGGCGGAAGTCCTAACAGGTTTGGCAGAGATATATTTGCATTTCATATGAGCACGGATGGACACTTATATCCATATGGTTCTCTTGAAGCCAGCCGAATTTTTTCACAAAATGATACTAATGTTTGGCAAACTACTTCAAGCACTATTTACAGCTGTAACAATGGGAACTACAACGGTCTTGGCTGTACGGCAAGGCTGATTGAAAATAACTATAAGATGGATTACTAATTCTTTTCTTATTTTAGAATTTCATTCAATTCATCTATAATAGCTTGAATATTGTTCGGCGTATCCAGAGTATATTCCTTTGTATTTTCTACTAATTTATTATAGCAATTACGTACCTTTGCTTTTTTACCGCAATTCTCTATATCTTGATCGAGATTTGAAATAAATTCCATAAGATAGCTTAATAATTTGCTGAATACAAGATAAGAATTGTTTTTGTCTAGGGGACACCGTATAAACAATTGTGAAAATAATACATAGTTATTTTTGCCTTTATATTCATTGTATGCATTAATAAAATCTAAAACATTTTCCGAATTTATTTGAGTTTCAACTATATCTTTAAAATCGTTATAATTTTGCTCTTGTTTCCACCCCCAAGGTTGCGTAAGCATTTTATTTGCTTTTGTTGCGAGGTCTTTGTCTATGCTCTTATATTTTATGAGTTCAGTTTCTGTAATTTCGCTATTTGATTTTAACCGAATTTCTTTTTTACCTTCAATTTCTTCTATTTTATTAGATGGTAATTTGTATACTTCGTTAATCACTTTTTTCTTGACAATATAAAAATCATTGCCTGACTTAAATACATTGTATTCTTTGTCATTAATAGTTATTTTACCGTATTTTTCTGTGTCTTTGCCTGTTTTAGTTTTTACCAAGTTGAATTCGCTCTGTTGTATACCAGCATTTTCTTCTTTTGTTTTGTTTTCTTCAGCTTTTTTGTCTGTTTCAATTTGTGCATTTATAAGTTTTTTATTAATATTTTCCTGCCAATTTTCCACTTTGCCGGTATCAGTCCAGGTGTTGTTTTCTTTTGTAACGGTGTGGATTTCACCTCCAACGGCTATATATGTTTTCTTTTCACTTCCGAATGCTTCTGTGTATGTATCATAATCAGATTCGCCGATTTTTATTTTTTCTGTTCCTTTTATCAGAAGGTTACCTTGTGCCATTTCTTCCAGAGTTTCTTTTGCCTTGCCTTCGGCTTCTTTTTCTTTAACTTTCTTCGCAGCTGTAACTGCCGGCGGCTTACCTATGTACGCATTCGGCTTAAGCTCCAATTCTTCGGCAGCTTCAACATTATCTTCATTTCTGCTGTTCTCTTTCTTCAAATCAGCTTTCGCTTTATCGGAGAACATAGTAGTTTCTATACCGTAATACCTTGTAAACATTGAATCTGCAGCTCTTGAGGCAAGCATTCTGGTATATGCATAAACTTTATTAAACTCATTTTGCAACGTCTCTGTATTAGTATTCGCATTTATTTGCATTCCTTCAAGAGTTTCATAGAATTTATTATCCGTTTTCAGATTTTTACATTGTGCTTTTGCTTCTGATACCAATTGCTTAATCAGTTCTTCTAGAAGAGTTTTTACAACGGGTTTGCTGAGATCTTTTTCGCACAGTTCGCCTATAAAGTTCTTTTGGGTAGTATTATAACAGCTGATTACGTTTATCAACGTATTTCCGTTTAATGCCTTCGTAAGGTTTATCTCACTTTCTGCACTCACATTTTCAATATCGTCTATTAAATTTTCAGCAAAAGTTTTACAGTCATCTGTTTCTTCGATACCGAGGTCTTGCAGAGCCAGTTTAATAGTCATTTCGTTGTTTAATGGGACTTTTTCATCTTCTAAGTTCTTTGTAAGGAAATCTGTAATGTCTGATTTATAAGTATTATAGAGTTCTCTTAATTTTTGAGTTTTTTCAGCGGTTGTATCGGATTTTTCAATCTCTGCGATTTCATCTTTAATGTCATTATCGCCATATTTATTCTCATACCATTCAGCATAGCTGTCAAGTATTGACTTTAAGTTGTTATGAAGTTTATTTTCCTGTGGTGTAGCATTGTCTTTGCTTTCAGCAGACGCAGCTTTTGACCCGCTATTAAGGGTAAATGACGGATTTAAACCTGTGCCAAATGAATAGTTTACACCGCCGCTTCCGCTCAACATGCCGTTCAGAAAACCTCCGATATTGCCAAAGCCGCTATTTGACCCAAATTTTTGGTACAAATTAAAGAAATTCATAAAATTGAGCGAACTCGGTATATTTATATTCCAATTACCCAAAAAGCTTCCGCTATTTGGTTGTACTAAAAATAGGGAACCTAAAAAATTATTACTAATTGGCATGTAGCTCGTGTCACTCACTGATGACTGAAAATCAAATTGAAATTTTGAATTATCATAATTGCCCCAAATAGGTGGTGTCATGTTCTTACCTCTTAATTATCATCTTATATATATAAAGTATATAAAATAATAAAAATTCCAAGGAGCATGTATTTTGTTACAAAACTTAATACAAAAACAAAAAATGAGGGAACGTATTAAAAATACATTCCCTCACAAAAAATTATTAAAAACTATTACACAGAAGCTGTTTTTGCTGCTTCAAAACATTCTTTACAAAGAACATCACGTCCTTGAGTAGGATTGAAAGGTACTTGTGTTTCGCATCCGCACTTTGCACATACAGCATTGAACATTTTTCTCTTTCCTCTGTGTTGTTGTTTTTTAATCTTTCTGCATTCCGGGCATCTTTTTGGCTTATTTGCTAACCCTTTTTCTGCATAAAATTCCTGTTCACCGACAGTAAAAACAAATTCTTTACCGCAGTCTTCACAAATAAGCGTTTCATCTTCGTACATTACCGATTCTCCTAATAATTGAATAACATTAGCTCAAATGCTTAAGCCATGCACTTATTCTATATATTTTTATCAATAAAGTCAAGAGCTAATACACCAAAATGTATATTTTGGTGTATATATATAATTTACTTGTTTGGAACTTTCTTTGATGTCAAAGAAAGTTCCGTAAAGAAACCACCGACCGAAACTCCGTTCACTAATCAATGGTAGAATTCGGCAAAGAGCGGGCAAACTCGTGGGCAAAGCCCACTCAAACAATGCCCGCTTGTCACTGCCTCATTCACATTGATTGTTCACTCCGTTATGGTCGGGAATGTGTTTTTTGCGAGCGTGTTACGTAGTAACGATAGCGAGCCGGAAAGATTCGGCAAAGCCGAAAAATTACACAGCCGAACGAAAGTTAGGATGTAGAAAACTATTGCGTGTTTTCTCTTTCTTTGGGTACATTTCTTTCTCTTTACGTCGCAACTAAAGAGAAAGAAATGTACAAAATATAAATTAATTAAAAAATCTGATTATTAAAAGAATAAAAAGAATTTTACACCAAAATATACATTTTGATGTTTATTTTGCTGCGTACGAATTTTATGATAAAATCAAAATTGAGTTTTGTATGTAAAAAAGGAGTATAATATGGAAAATTTGGCAGATATTGGTGTATTCGGCGGTTCCGGATTTTATAAATTTTTGGACGATATAAAAGAAGTTTCTATGGATACACCATACGGAATGCCTTCTGACAGTTTATTTATAGGCAAAATCGGTCAGCATAAGGTAGCTTTTATGCCCCGCCATAACAGAAATCATAATATTTTACCTCATTTAATAAATTATCGTGCAAATGTTTGGGCTATGAAAAATGCGGGTTGTAAAAGGGTTATTTCGCCTTGTGCGGCTGGAAGCTTGCAGAAGCATGTAAAGCCGGGACATTTTGTTATTTGTGATCAATTTGTAGATTGGACTGACGGTAGAAAATCCACATTTTTTGAGGGGCCTATTGTGACTCACCCATCAGCTGCAGAAACATACTGCCCCGAGATGAGAAAGATAGCAATAGAAACAGCCAAAGAGTTGGGTATAACTGTTCACGAAACCGGTACTGTCGTTGTAATAAACGGCCCACGGTTTTCAACTAAGGCTGAATCAAAGTTCTTTACTAATCAAGGCTGGGAAGTTATTAATATGACAGCATTTCCTGAAGCATATCTTGTAAAAGAAATGGATATGTGTCCTCTAAATATTTCTTTGATTACTGATTATGATGCAGGACTTGTTGGAGATGTTCCGCCGGTTTCGCATCACGAAGTTATACAAGTATTTAACAGCAACGTAGAAAATCTGAAAAAATTGCTATTTACGATGATTGAAAAACTTCCTGTAGAAAATAATAATTGTGATTGTGCTAATACAAGAAAAAATTCACAACTATAGGAGAAAATGTTGATGTTGACAAGATTAGTTAATCAATTATTTTATTTTTATTATATTTTATTGATTTTGAGAATATTTTTGACATGGATTCCGAATATTAACTGGTATAATCAGCCATATAAAGGAATTAGTAAATTGACAGATCCATTTTTAAATATTTTTAGAAATATTATTCCGCCAATAGGAGGAGTGCTTGATATTTCACCAATACTTGCATTTATAGTGCTTCAGATACTGCAAGGAATTATAGTGGGGCAAATGTTTAGGCTTGGGTTATGATAAAAAAAATTCTTTTTATTAATTTTGGTGGTATCGGAGACGAAATTTTGTTCCTGCCTTCGATTTTGTCTGTAAAAAAAGAGTTCCCTGAATCTATAATCACTCTTACGCTCGAAGAAAGAAGCAAGGGTATAGCAAGTTTGACGGATGTTATCGACGAAACTTTGTATGCAAATATCAAAAAGCATAAGTTTATTGAACTTTTAAAGCTTTTGGTTAAAATTTGGTTTGGCCATTATGACATGGTAATATCATCAGGCTCTAACAAATTTATTTCTGTATTTTTGTTTTTGACGTTTATCAAAAAGCGCTACGGATATGACACAGGATTACTAAGCAGGATTCTTCTTACAAAGGCTGTAGCACTTAATAAAAATCAATATGCGGTTAATATGTACCATGATCTTGTTTTACCTGTTACTAAAATAAAAACCGAGTTGCCTGAATTAAATATTGAAAAACAACCTATTAAAAAAAATACTATTTTAATTCACCCCGGAGTGAGCAAAATAAGTACTGAAAAAGGGATGATAAAAACTATTTCACCGCATGAATGGGCAAAAGTTATAGAATGTCTTTATGAAAGCGGTAAATATAAAATTTTGCTTATAGGCGGACCTGACGATAGGGACTGCATAGAAGCAATTGTTAAAGAGGTTTCACCCGAAAAATTTGAGAATTTATACGGCTCAACAAAAAATCTTAAAGAGCTTGCAGAATTAATGTCATCGGCCGAAAAGTTTTTGTGTTCGGATTCGGCACCTTTACATATAGCAGTAGCTTTGGGAATAAAGACTTACGTGATTTTCGGCTCAACCGATGATAAAAAATTAATTCCGCATAACGATATGGTTGTTCCGATAAAAGCCGATTGTGATTGTCCTCTGCGTCCTTGTCTATGGGAAAAGAGGCAAACGACTTGTTCGAGTTTAGACTGCTTAAAAATTCCGACTGAAAAAATTGTGCAAACAGTTCTAAAATAAATTATACAAACTTTTTCGGTTTATGTTATTATTTTTATACAGATTTAATAGGGGATTTGTATGCAAAAAATTCTTTTTATTATTGACAAAGTTGAGCTTAAGTATTTTGAATTTAATAATCTTGTAACCAATTTTTGGCTGATAAAAGAATTTTTGGAAAGGAATTGTGAAGTTGCTATAACGACTATACCACAACTTTATCTTTCAGGAACAAAAGCTTTTGCAAAGTGTTATGATTGTTTTCTTTCCGAAAATGATATTTTCTATAAAAATGTTTTAAAGGATGAAGAAATTGATTCTTTTGATTTGGTCATGTTCAGACCGGATCCGCCGGTTGACATAAATTACATCAATGCTACGTATATATTTGATTTTGTTCATACAAGGGTTGTAAATTCACCAAAAGCAATCAGAAATTTTAATGAAAAACTTCACAGTCTGTATTTTAGTGAATACATGGCTCCCAATATAGTAACGTCCTCGATGGCGGATATAGAAAGGTTTTTAAAGGTTCATAATCAAATTGTTCTAAAACCGCTTAATCGTTGTTTTGGATCTGGTGTAATGTATCTCTATGACGGTGATCCCAATACTCACACAATTATAAACACCGTTACTGAGAATGAGACTGCGCTTGTTATGGTTCAGGAATATATTCCTGAGGTTAAAAATGGGGATATAAGGGTGTTGACTCTTGGAGATAAGATTTTCCCATACAGTATTAAAAAACTTCCCGGAAATGACGATTTTAAGTTTAATAATCATTCAGATAGCTTTGTCGTTAAATCCGAACTTGCGAAACACGATTTGGATTATTTCATGCCTATTGCCCGAAAGCTCTATTCTATGGGAATAGAAATGGCAGGATTGGATGTTATTGACAATAAAGTTATAGAGGTTAATGTAACAAGTCCATGCTATTTTATAAAAGAAGTGAACAATTGTTACGGTATATTCGTTGAAAAATTGCTGGCAGATTATTTATTGACTCCGGCATTGTTAACATTATAAATATGTAGTATAATAAATCATATAATGTATTCAGTTTTTTTAAATACTGCGGTATCATTATATGAGGTAAAATTTAAAAGAAGGGTGCTTATGAAAAAGAAATTAGTAGCGATATTGTTTTCAATTGCGATAACCGCAGGCAGTATGTCTTTTGCTGCCAAGACAACAACAAGTTCGGATTTAGCAGAGGCTATAAGATTGTATAAAGCAGGTAATTATTCGCAATGTTACCTAAAACTTGATACAGCCATAAAAAACAGTCCGGCAAACCCGCTATGTTATTATTATAAAGCAATGACTGCAGCTCAAATAGGCAAAAAGGATGAAGCCATAAGCAATTATGAAAAAACACTTGCTCTCGCATCTGAGAACAGTAAGCTGGCTAGATATGCATCAAAGGGTAAAAGATGTTTAGAGGATCCTGAAAAATGCCAGGAAGCTGTTGATGAAGATCCGGATGAGAAATTTATAAGAGGAAGCAGTTCTTCAGGTTTTTCAGAAGAAGCAAGAAGTATGTTTGAAAGACTTAAGATAGAGCAGATGATGCGTGATATGAACCGTAATGATGACATAAATCCGCAGAAATTTAGAGAATATAAGGATTTTTCTTCCATGAATACACCATCTGAAATGCCCAATGATGCAGAAATTGTTGCGGCTATAAGAACTCTTCAAAAAGCAGGCATGATGGATTTTCGTAAAGATATGTATTCTGATTTATCATTATTGACAGGCTCACAAAATGATGTTTCATTACTTAATATGATGAATAATGGTAACTTGAATCCTCAGTTAATTCAAGCTATGTTTGCAAATAATATGTCACTTGGATTTTAGAAAGTAATTTTATGAAAATAAATACAGCAAGATTTGGTGAAATAGAGATAGAAGAAGAGAGAATTTTTGACTTCAAACTTCCTATTATAGGATTTGGAGAGTTGAGGAAATTTGTCATTGTCGATGTAAATCAAGATAGTTTTTTTAAGTGGCTTCAGTCAACAGAGGATCCATCGCTTGCTTTTCCTATAATATCTGTATTTGGTATGAATGTTGATTACTCAATAGATTTACCTGATGAAGTTGTTGAGAAGCTCGGGATATCTGATGTTGAACAGTTGCTTGTTATGAATATAGCATCTATACCTCAGGATAATCCGCAGGGGACAACTATTAATCTGCTTGCTCCGCTAGTATTTAACTTAAATACTCATGTTGCAGGTCAGGTTATTCTTTCAGGTTCAGGTTATGATATAAGTTTTCCACTGTTTAAAAGTAATTAGTTAAGGAAATACATGTTAGTAATTTCAAGAAAAAACGGTCAAAAAATAATGATAAATGACAACATTGTTGTAACGGTTGTCGAGTCAAGAAACGGTCAATGCAAGATTGCAATTGAAGCTGACAAAGATGTAAAAATTTATCGAGAAGAGATTTATTACGAAGTTAAGCTTGCCAATTTGGTTGGTAAGAATTCAAACGTGAATGCAGTTGATTCTGTGTCATCATTGATGAAAAATGATAAAGTGTCAATAAATAAAAAAGTTGAGCCTACTGCGGAAGCCGGTGAAGTTACTCATGATCAGCCAAAACGCACCAGATTTATTATTAAAAATCAAAACCATCATAGGTAATTTTGGATATTAAATGTTTTTTTTTGATCAGGTTAATTCTACTTTTAAATTAAGGAGTGTTGAATATGCTTATTCGGCTCTTATAAATGATGATTTGAATACATCCAAATTGGTATTTGAATCAATAGATTCTCCAAGAGCTTTATGGGGGAAAGCATTGGTAGATATTTTGTCTGGTTATATTGAAAAATTTCCTACTTATTTTGAAATAAGAAATTTTTATGAGATCGATTTGGATTTTTTAATAAAAAATAATAAAACACATTATGTGGAACAACTTTTAAGTTCTTTAAAATATCTGACGCAAATTAATCAAGAGGTATATAAATATACTGCGAGGGTGATGCTTGAAAATAAATTATATAATTCCGCATTAGAATACATGGAAAAATCAAAAGAACTTTTTTATAATGATCCGGAACTTCATTTTATGTTGGCGAAGTTTTATATTTCCCAGAATAACCTTGATATAGCAGTAACGTATATTGATGAGTGTTTGCGCATGGTGCCTTCTTATTTCCCCGCATTAAAAATACGAGAAGAAATCTTTTCTAAACTTTAATAAAAAAATATTCTTTTGTATAATGTTCTTATGGCTAATAATGATATTGACAGATTTGAATTAACAAAAAATGTCTCGGATATGGCGGCAGGAAGGGTTCTCAATAATGAAGAAGAAAATCCCTTTTCGAGTCATACTGTTTATTCAGACGGTGTAAGACGTTTGAATGACTATGATTTTAATATTTTAAAAGATGGGGCATATAAAGATATAAATGACGATGTATTTAAGCTTGAATATAAAATTTCTAAAACTGAAGAGGAGATTAACGCTCTCAAATCTCAAATTAGTGCTGCTTACGAAATAAATGATTTATACAAAGTTGAAGAACTAAACAATAAATTATTGTATTTAAATGATGAATATAAAAACCTTTTAGCCATATATAATGAAAAGACGCTATCTGCAAAGATTGCAGATTTTTCGTCAAATATAATAAATAAAATTTTTGGTAAAAAAAATAAAAATTTGGAGGACAACCCTAAGAATTTGACTGATATTATAATCTCCAAACTTCCTAAAAAAATTTCTTCAATACTAAAAGTTAAAAAATCTCTTAATTTGCTGGAAAATATTAACAAGAGTGTTGATGAACTTGTAACCATGACAATTCCATATGGTGAAAATGTTGACAAATATAAACAATTGTCAAAATATATCATAAAAGCTAATTCTATACATTCAGAAATTTCAAGTTACCTAAAAATGGACTAGCTTTGATTTTTACTCAATATCAATTTGACCATTTGGAGAAATTCTTCCTGATTAAATAGGTCTTTTTGTATGTAACCATCAATTTTGAATTGTCTTAAATTGTTTGCAACTTGATTTTTTGTCTTAGAACTTATCACAATAACAGGGATATCCATATACATTTCATCACATTGTAAAATCTCTATAAATTCAAACCCTGTTATTTTTGGCATTTCAATATCAGTAATGATTAAATCGTAATGATTCATTTTAAGTTTAACCAATGCTTCAGCCGCTTCCGGGACAGCTTCAACCATGTATCCTATATTCAACAGGATATTTTTAACCATAGTACGAGTAGTCATAGAATCATCTACCACCAGAATCCTTTTGTAGGAATGTGCATCATTAGGGAGCATTGCAATCGGCGTCGAGGCGTTTAATGCTTTATGAAAATCGTAGTGTAAAATATCTTGCATATTTAGGATTAAGCATAATTCCCCGGATGCGAGATTAGTTATCCCTGAAATATTTTTGACTTTGTATAAAGGGGGTGCTAGTTTTTTCTGTAAGATATCTTGATCCCCCAACAGTTTATCTACAACGAGGCCGATGGATTTATCATCTGCTTCTATAATGAGAACAGTCTCTTTTTCACCTCTTGTAGGAGTTGGTAACCCTAATATGTCAGATAAATAATACAACGGTAAAATTTTATCATTAAACATGATTGATCGTTTGCCGTTATTAGTTTTAATTTCTTCTTGCTTTTTAAGGACAAATGTTGTAATCATTTGTATCGGAATTGCAAAAATTTGTTCCGAAATTTTTACTAAAAATACTCTGAGAGTAGCTAATGTAACAGGTATTTCTATATGTACACAGCTTCCTTTCCCAAATTCAGATATCACTTTGACCTTACCGTTAAGTTGAGAAATTTTTGTTTTTACAACATCTAATCCGATTCCTCTGCCTGAAATACTGGTTATTGAATCTCCGGTTGTAAATCCTGGCCAGAAAATGATGTTCATAATAGCATCATCAGACATACTTTCTATATCTTCTTTTGTTAAGAATCCTCTTGAAACAGCTCTGTCTTTAATTTTTTCAAGATTAAATCCCTGTCCATCATCTATAACATCAATAACAACCTTGTTGTCATCCTGTTTAGCTGCCAACAAAATTTTACCTACTGGGTTTTTGCCGGCTAAAATTCGATCTTCTTTTGTTTCAATGCCATGGTCGATAGCATTTCTAAGTATATGCATTATAGGGGTTTTAATTTCTTCTATAATTTTTTTATCAGCACAGGTATCATTCCCTTGTATTTCAAAATCAATATCTTTCCCCTTTTCGGAGGCTATATCTCTAACCATCCTTGTAAAAGAATTAAATACCGTAGAAATTGGCAAGACCCTGATATTTTTAACCATCGACTCCATTTCATCAATAATAAGGCGCATTTTTATATCATCTTCTTTGGATGAACGGTAAAGCGAGTTTAAATCATAAATCGTTCTCGAAATATTCTGCGTTATATCTGAAAGCAGTCCAAATACTTGTTTTACAAAAGTTGTAGTATACTGTTCACTATTATTGCCTTGAAGATATTTTCGGTTATAGTATCTCAAGTAATTTGAAGTCTTTAGCAAATCTTTTTGGCAATTTTCATTAACATTTTTTATTATATCTATTTTTTCAAGACTTTTTTCTGCTTTAATTTTCGTAATTATAAGTTCGCCTAGAAGATTAACAAGTAAATCGAGTTTTTGAGCATTGACATGCAATGTCTTTATTTCAGTTGAAGATTTACTTGTTATAGATGATTGGGTAGATAGGTTTTTAATTTCCATTATTCCGGAATCTTTTTTGAAATTCAATTCAAGTAGCTGTTTCATAATTTCAAGCTGTTGAATTATTAAATCGCCGTCAATCCCTTCATTAGGAGTTGCACAATATTCTAGAGCGCTCTTAAGAGTCTGTGACATCTGTTCTTCAAGTTGAACAGCATTATCGACAATAAAATCAAGAATTTCAATAACCATTGTGATTATTTCAAGTATTCCTGTATCACTTACGGTTTCTTTAATTTTTACAACGTCATCTTTTATTTCTTTGGCATATACGCTACTACTTTGCAGCATGGAAATTTTTTCTGCAACATCAAAGAAAGATATCCCAGATGTTTTATCGTCAATACATGAAGTATTAAATTTTGCTGCGGCGGAACTTAGCGTATTTCGCATTTCTAAAATTTCGGTAATTGTAAAGACATTAGTTGCATTCATCACGAAGTCAAGTTTTTCCATAACTTCTTCGATTGCCGTTTTTACTTCATATAAATCAGTCTCTTTTATAAATTCATAAATTTTTTCTAATTCTTCTTTTATTAAAATTATATCCTGGGACTCTTCTTCAGGTGTTATGCCGTCAATCATTTCAAAACAATTATTAAACAACAGGTTGATTTCTTCTTGATGTTCCTGAAGAAATTGCATTTTTTTCTGTTGAGAAATATCATCTTTGACCAGTTGGACAGGTGCATGAATATCTTTTAAACTATTGGTTGCATTATCAGACATATCAAGTACCGGAATTCCTTCCGCGTTATAATCTGCCAGTTCGGTATTATTCATATATTCTAATGCTGAAACTGTAGGATTGAAATCCGCATCAATAATTTCACGGTTATTTTTAATAGATTCCTGAAGATATTTTGCAACTAGCTCAACAGCCTTGGTAATAATGCGTATGTTTTCCGGATTGAGAAATTTTCCACTTGAATTAACCGTATCGAAAATGTCTTCAATTTTATGGATAATGGTTTGAATATTGCTATACCCAATCATTCTTATTGCCCCCTTAAGGCTGTGCATATCCCTGTATAGGCTGGCATAGAGGCTTTTATCAGTAAGACTGTTTTCGAGTTTTAAAAGACTGTCAAAAATGCGTTCAATTATTTCTTCCGACTCGGTTTGGAAGATATTCATTAATTCTTGATTATTTCTATCGTTATCTTGATAATCCAATTAATTTAACCTTCTTTTGCTGAATTTCTTATTTCTTCGGATAAATTAGATAATTGGTTCAATTTTTCTGAACTGGACATTATCAAATTAGTCAAATCTGTTGATATTTGCTTATTTTCTTCTTCCATTAAATTCAATTTTTCTATAATGCCACTTTGTTTTTCCGCATTCTGACTTAATGTTTCCAATGAAGAAAGTATGTTTGTGATTTGGTTTACAAGCATTTCAGAATTTGAGGATACAGTGTCAATATCTTTAACAACACTTTCGATTTCTTTAGATCCTTCTTCTGTCGCCATAACGGTAGAATTCGTTGTGTATTGTATATTGCTCGTAAGCGATGTTATTTTGGTAATAGCTTGTTTTGATTCATCTGCAAGTTTTCTTATTTCTCCTGCAACAACTGCGAAGCCTTTACCATGCTCTCCGGCTCTTGCAGCTTCTACTGCAGCATTTAGAGCTAACATATTTGTTTGTTCAGCAATATCATCTACAACTCCGATAGAATTTCCGATTTGCTGTGTATGCTCGGAAAGCTCAAGAATAAGTTCCGCAATCATTTGTACTTTCTGTCTCAGAACAAGAATTTTTTCCGCATTAGCAGAGATAGAATCATGTTCTTTTTGAGAAAACGTGATTGATTGATTAATTTGTTTTTCAGTATTTTTAGAAGTTGTTACAGTTTCAAGCGTTAAATTCTTTAATTTTTCTACGAGATTAGCAATATTTTTTGTATTAGCTGAAAGATTCTCAAAGATTTTCTTTTGTTCTCCGAATATTTCAATCATTTCAGCAGTAGCATCGGAAACAGTGTCTGATTGCTGGGAAAGAGACTTTTTTATTGAATTTGATATCCAATCTTTTGTTATAAAATGTATGGGTAAAAATATTGCAAGAATTACTGCAAAGTATATAAGTCCTTCATTTGGGTTTATTTCATACCTAAAAAATGCAGAAAATAGTATACCTAAAATGATTATAAATACGGTCAAATCTGCTCCACATTTTATATCAAACTTTTTACTCAAACCAAAATTAAAATCTTCTAACACAATATTCTCTCCTATAGTTTTTTTTGAACATTTAGTATATAATCATTTTATACTAAAATTGATTAAATTGGAATATCTTATAATATGGCAATTAAAATTCTATTAGTGGAGGATACTGCAACCGAATTACAATTTCTGAAGGAAGGCTTGGAGTCAGGCGGTTTTGTAGTGGAAGCGGCATCTAACGGCTCTGAAGCTTATAAGAAGGTATATAGTTTTGCGCCTGATGTTGTTTTATCTGATATTGTGATGCCCGGTATTGACGGCTACCAACTTTGCCGAATGCTAAAGAATGATGAAGAAACAAAAAAAATTCCGGTTATTTTGTTAACGGTAATGGATAAGAAGATAGATACTTTTTGGGGTAAAAAAGCGGGAGCACAGTTATTTTTATCAAAGTCTATTGATATGAAGGAACTTATATCTCAAGTAGTTGCTACTGTGAGAAGATATCCGGTTAAGGAGGAGTATAAACTTGCATTAGCGGCGAAAGCTGACTCTGCCAGCCCTGCACAGTTTAAATTGAACAGCATTCTTAATGATTTGCTAATGAAAAGTATATTTTCAAGTGAATTTAGAAATTTAAGTGACTTTTTGAACTATGAAAGAATCCTCGTTGAGAAGTTGTTTTCTTTGTTAAGTTCATTTGTTGAATACCATGTCGCGGGAATTTACTTTGCTTCGCCTGATGATTTGGCTGAGAATATATTGTATATTGATACTCTTGGACGAAATCTTTCAAAAAATCTTTTAAACGACGTGTCATATGACTTTTTTAGGACATTAGAAGAACATAAAACTATCAAAGATACAAAATTTGAAGTTGTAAAAATGCTTCTTGGTAAAGAAATGGATTTTCAAATTTCTGATTTTACTTCCAAGATTGTTATTCCATTAGTATTCGATAAAAAATTAATTGGCGGTATTTGTTTTTATACAAGACACGATGTAAATTATTCATCATTCAGGTATTTTGATATAATGATTAGCGAACTTCTCGCAATATTCAAGATGAAATATCAGTATACCGAGAAAGAATTTATGTCAGTGCTTGACGGATTGACAGGATTATATAACAGAAGACAGTTGGAGATAGGATTAGAGCAGGAGCACAACCGTACAAAAAGACATCCTGCAGATTTTTCTCTTGCAATATTAGATATAGATTTCTTTAAAAAGGTTAATGATACATATGGGCATCAATACGGTGACTATGTTTTAAAAACGGTTGCAGATTTAATGAAACAGGCGTTTCGAAAAACTGATTTGTTGTATAGGTATGGCGGAGAAGAATTTGTTATGATTATGCCGGAAACCGGGATTGAAGGAGCCATTATTCCTGTACAAAGGTTGCGCAATATGGTTGAAGAATATGATTTCGAATATAACGGAGTTAAGGCAAAAGTTACTGTTAGTATTGGGCTTACAATGAACTATCAAGATTTATTGACATCGGCAGATATATTAAAATCTGCTGATGAGGCACTATATCGTGCTAAGCAAGGAGGAAGGAACAGGGTAGTGTTGCATGAACAATAGTTATATTGAGCAGAAGAAAAATACGCACCTGTATTTTCAAGTAGGTGACAATGAATATGCGGTTAATACAGATAATGTTTTGGAAATCATGAAACTTCCAAGTTTAGATTATCCGCAAAAATTACCAAATAATATAGTGGGTTTGTTAAAATATAATAATTTTGTAATTAATGTTGTAGATTTAAGATTCTATTTGAATATTGATGTTCCCGGGTACAGTGCAAACGACGATTTATTGATTGTTAAAACTGACGAGGTTATATTCGGGATAATAACTAATAAAATACTGGGTATTATACCTTTTGATAGTGCGATGGTAGACCAAATACCTTTTGTAGATAGCAAAATGATTATTGAGGCGCTATACAAATATAATGAGGAAACAATTTTTGTGGTTAATGTTTATTCATTGGAGAATTTACTAAAAAGCCATAATAATAATGTTTCTGTAGTAGATGTGCCAGCTCTTTTCCCTTCAGATGACGAATCCAGGAGTATCATGACAAAGAGAACAAATGATATGACTGAAAAATCTGCACTTAGATTGGCTGCAGGTGGTGGCCAGGTTAAAGATAAGTACATTTCCTTGAATCTAAATAGCGATTTTTATTGTATTTCTTTGGATTACGTTAAAGAAATACTAAAAGATACGAGTATTACAAAGGTTCCGGGCACTCCTGATTTTATTGAAGGAATTATGAATCTTCGAGGAGATTATATCACTGTTGTCAATCTGAAAAAGTTTTTGGGGCTGGTTTGTGAGGAGACAAATGAAAAGAAGCCGGTTATAATTATAAAAAGTAATGAGCTTCAGTTAGCCTTACTTATAGATAAAATTAACGAACTTTTCGAATATCAGGAGCCTGCAGAAGATGCTTCTTCAGATAGTTATTATGAATGCGAATTTATATATGGCTCTTGTTTGTATACTTCTTTGAATATTGAAAAAATTGTTTCTGATAAGAGATTGGTAGTTACGGATATGTAATTTCAAGTAATTTTGTAAACTTGTGTATTATTTTGTAATATTATGCTAAAATACTTGGTATGAAGGATTTTAAGAAGAGAACATTAATTCTGATGCTAGCCTCTGTTGTTACGGTAACAGGTTCATTTGCATCTGATAATTATAAAAATTGTTTAATGAATCTTGAATTTAAACCGATAAATAGCCACGAAATTAGTGTCATATTAGGTACTAAAATGCAATATGAAGGGCAGCCGGTGACGAGAAAGAGCGATGCTTCAACTTATGTGATTATGTTGCCTGAGTTTGATAATTCAGCTCCGACTCCGAATTTGTCAAAGGTTTCCGATAGCATTCAATCTGTTGAAATAAAAAAAATGCCTTATTCAAACGGAAATAAGGGGTATACAAAAATTCTTATCAGAACAAATGGAAATATAAATCTTAATATGGATACAACCTTGTATATTCCTTCAGATAATCCGTATGAAATTGAAACTCGTATATCGAATGAAGATAGAATGAGAGAAAGAGAAGATGCTTTGCGCCAAACGGAAGAAAACGCAAGACGTGAGGCTGAGTTACGCCAACGCAGAGAAGCGCGGGAAAGAGAAGCTCAGAAAAGAGAGGCGGAAAGACGCAGACAACAGCAAGAAGCTTTGAAGGCTCAAGAGGCCCAAAGAAAAATTAGTGAAACATCTGTTCAAGAGCAGGAAAAACCTGTACATGCTGAATCGACTGATGTTCAGCAAAAACCAGTCGCTGCCAATAGTATCGCTCTGGCACGGGCAAATGAAGAATCTCATCAAAAATCGCTTATAGGTTTATTGGTTGTTTTCATAATTTTAACCAGCATATACTTCTATGTTAAGGCTAAAGATAAACTTACAAATGTAATGGGTGAAAAACTGACGATTGATATTGATGATGAACCTGAAGAGAAACAAACTAAACCAACAAGAAAACGTAATGTGGTGCGTACAACTAATAAACAGGATATTTACTCAGTTCAGGATAAAATGCCTGCCAATACATATACTATACAAGCTGCGGGTAACAATGAATATACAAAACCTGATGAAGAAGAGGTTCAAGTTGTTGATTTAGATGAACTTTTTAAAGAACAGGTTGCTAAAAAATCAGAAGAAGCAAATCGAGAGGAAGGAGGAGATGCTCTCGACGATTTTTTAAGTGAATTTTCTTTTGATGATGAAGATTTACAGTCAAAGATAAAAGAAACTGAAATAGAGCAAGCCTCTGCCGGCTACGATGAAGAAGTTTATGAAAAAGTCTTGCAAGAAAAGGGAATAAAGTTTACAAAAGATGATGTTATGTGTTTTCGTGAGCTTCTGCAGTCTGAGATTAGCGATAGTGTTATTCAAAATATTGAACAATATGCAGTTTCAAGCCCAATCGCGCCTAAAAAGCCATCAAATAAAGAAATTTTAGAAAATTTGGTTACAGATTATGCTGTACTTCAAAACATATATTTTTCTGCAGAGGATATTGCAATTCTTAAAAAACTTATATCAATTGAAATTGATCAGGACTTTATAAATGATTTGAGGACAGATTCAAAACGTACAGACGAAATGGCTAAACAAATAAGTGAAAGTCAGCCAAAAAAACCAAAACCAACAGAAATATTAACTTTAAATGTAAGGGACATGCTTCCAAATCTATCTGAAGAATTGAAAAAACATGGTAAAAAACCAATAGTATCCAATGCTAAGCCGCAAACGGTATATTTTAGTGAAGGATATGAAGTTAGCAAACTTTCTGTTGATATTGATTTAACAGAACCATCAAAAAATAAATCCTCCATTAAAACTGATGGTATGCTTCCGACTGAAGCTACTCAAGTTGTGGATCAATCCTATTCTGGTTTAGTATCAAAGTTAAAAATTTCAGGTTTACCTGATTTAAATGATGTTCTTACAAATCCGAAAAAATATAGGGAACCAAAGCCAAAAGAGTATGTACCTGATGAGAAATCATTACTTGCAAGTATTTCAAATGTTCAATTTAAGCCATTTGATGATGGTACAAGAAAGTTTGAAATAATAAATAACTTTGACGATGAAGAAATGACTGAAGAAGTTCCTGTTGTTGATATACAAAAAGAATTTAGCCAGTTCAGTAATTTTGAAGTCGCTGATGAAGAAGAGCAATCAGTATATGAGCAGTCGGATTATGATGATTTTGAGGCTTTGTACAGACCAGATTATGTTGATTTAGATGCAGAGAAAGATAAAATTAAAAATAATAATACTGAAATAGTGCAGCAG
The DNA here is from genome assembly GCA_016287985.1 of Candidatus Gastranaerophilales bacterium. GTDB lineage: Bacteria > Cyanobacteriota > Vampirovibrionia > Gastranaerophilales > Gastranaerophilaceae > CAG-196. The sequence continues at coordinate 24,941 of JAEEXX010000003.1, read as the reverse complement.
GAACAAGAACAAACAAAGCAGTCAAACCAGGAGACAAGGAAATTTAAGATTAGCAATAAATTGAATCTTATAAAACATGAAAAGCGAAAAAGAGAAGAAAATACTGAAAAGTTTGTGCCGCAAAATCTTGCAAGGAATCAACAGGTTAAACCGCAAAAAGAACGTCATAATAAGTCTGATGAATTAATTAAAAAGCTAGAAAGTGCTAAAGTTGTTCAAAATATAAAACAGCATTTAGATGAATCTATTATAAACAAGCCTAAGGTTGAGACAAAAGTTGAACAAAAACAAGATAATAATACATCTATAGTAAGGTGTGTTATAGAAGGAACTAAATATGATGTTATAAGTTCGGCGAAAATAGATTCAATGATAGAGTGTCATCTGGCAAAATATACCAATGGTTATGCTATACTTGCAAATAACGGAAACAATATAAGTGTTGTCAAAACATATGATTCTTTGAACAGTGAAAAAATATTTGCGCGATTGAGCGAAACGTTAGCGGATGGCACCCCGAGATATTTAATAAAAATTGGTTCAAATAAATTTATCGTTGATGTTCTGGATGGACAAATTAGGTACGTAGTAGATTTATGATTAAACGAATCTTAATGTTGCTGATGCTTCCGTTTTTTTTGTGTTCTTGTTCCAAGGATATGGTTGGTACTATATCATTTGCTACATGGGGCTCTGTGACAGAAGTTGGGGTCCTCAGGCACGCAATAAATGAGTTTGAGAAACAGAATCCTGATATAAAAATAAATTTTATTCATATTCCTCAAAATTATTTTCAAAAGATTCATTTGATGTTTGCATCGAATACTCCACCTGATGTTATTTTTCTAAATAATCTGTATTTACCGATTTATGCAGATTATCTGGAGGATTTGACCAAATATACTGATAAAAATGCCTTTTATCCTCAAACTCTAGAAGGGATGAGTTATCACGGCAAATTGCTTGGTATACCAAGAGATATTTCAAACCTTGTATTTTATGTAAATTTAGATAAAACGTCTATTCCTAATGACAATTGGACTATCAATGATTTAATAAAAATTTGTGAAAGAACTGCAAATAAATCGGAGTTTTGTCTGAATTATGAGGATTCAGTATACTGGATTATGCCGTATTTAGCATACTTTGGAGGCGGGATTCTGGATGAAAATCTAAATAACATAGTTAATTCTGAAAAAAGCATTGAAGCAATTAATTTTTACAAAAGCTTGAAAACGAATAATTATGCTCCGGAAAAAAGCCAGGTAGGCAGTTCTACACTCACTCAAATGTTTTTGGAGGGCAAAATAGTATTCTATCTGTCAGGTCGATGGATGTATCCAAAAATTTCCGAAAAAGCCAATTTTAATTGGGCTGTAATAAATTTCCCGAATGGTGAAAAACCACAGTATTGCGATGTTTCCGGCTGGTCTGTTTCAAAAAAATCAAAACAAAAAGAAAATGCGATAAAATTTGTTCAATTTTTATCGTCAAAAAAGACATCCGAATATTTTGCTAATACGGATTTGATTGTTCCTGCCAGAAAAGATATTGCAAATATTGTAAATAATAACAAACATAATTCAAAAGTATTTTTGGAGGTGATCGACAAATCTGTCAGTACTCCTGTAAGCAAGAATTATAATAAGCTCACGGATAGATTGAATAAAGAGCTTGATTTATAGTAGCAATCAGGTTTTAATAATTTAGGAGAGAGAATAATGCTTATATCAATTTTGAAAAAACTAAACGACTTAAACGAAATGATTTTTGCGCCTATCGATAATTTGATAGAACATTTACCCCTCGAAGAATGGATAACAGACGCAATTGTAGATAGCTTGCATCTTTTGCCTTTTTTGTTCTTTATATTTATTTTGATTGAAGTTATTGAATTCTATTTTTCCGATAAAATGGATTCTTGTATAAAAAAAGCCAGAAAACGAAGCGTTGCAGTTGGAGCTTTAGCCTCTATTTTCCCGCAGTGCGGGTTTTCGGTTATAGCCAGCAGTCTGTATTCCAGAAGAATGATTACAAGAGGGTGTCTGATTGCAGTATATTTGGGAACTTCTGACGAGTCTATTCCTATACTACTTGCACATCCTGACAAAGCTCATCTTATTATTCCGATAGTTGGTTTAAAACTTTTGATAGCAATTACCGGCGGATATTTTATTGATATACTGGCAGGACATTTTAATAATCCTGATGTTATTAATACGGAGGATTCTGTAGAAGAAGTTATAGAAGAAGCACATGAACATGTTCATGATGAAGGGTGCTGCAATCATAAACCAGAGGGAGTAAACAAGATAGAACTCCTATTGCACCCGATTCAACATACAGTGAATATTCTGTCATTTATTATGATTATTACTTTGGTGCTAAACTATGCATTTGAACATTTTCAAATTGCAGAATTTATGGCAAGCAGCGGCAATGGCTTTATACAGTGTATTATAGCGTCGATAATTGGTTTAATTCCTAATTGTGCTATATCTATTGCAATAACTATGATGTTAATAAAAGGAACAATAACCTTTGGGGCTGCAATGAGCGGTTTGTTAGCAAATGCCGGCTTGGGTATTTTGGTATTACTTAAAAATAACAATATTAAAGATTCCGCAAAAGTTATTGTTATATTATTTTTGATAAGTATACTATCAGGACTCTTTATAGAATTTGTTTCGTAATGGTAGTTTTATATACCAGTCCACACATACCAAAACCTTCATTATGGTAAAATGAAAGTTTGCTATGCGTCGGTTATATGATTAACCGAGAATTTCTTTGACGAGTTCGTTAACTGTTTTCGGGTTAGCTCTGCCCTTAGTTTCTTTCATAACCTGACCGACAAAGAATCCGAGCAAATTGGTTTTGCCGTTTCTGTATGCTTCAATCTCAGCAGGATGAGAATTTACAACTTTCTCAACAATTGCTTTAATAGCACCTTCATCAGAAATCTGGCTCAAGCCCTTTCTTTCAACGATTGCAGAAGCTTTTTCACCGTTCGTTATCATATCTTCTACAAGAATTTGTTTACCTATATTATTCGAAATTGTTCCTTTTTCAATCATTGCAATTAATTCTGCAAGATTTTCCGGAGTCAATTTCGTTTCATTTATTTCAACTTTGTTTTCTTTTAAGTATGCCGAAATTTCGCCCATTATAAAGTTTACAGCGGCTTTTGGGTTAGCTCCCAGTCTTAAAACTTCGTCAAAGAATAAAGCCAATGGCATTTGATCAACAATAATTCTTGCATCATATTCGCTTAAACCTAGGCTCATGTATCTCTGTCTTTTAGCTTCCGGAAGTTCAGGCATATTTTTTCTGATATCTTCAACCCATTCTCTTGAAATTTCAAGAGGCATTAAATCAGGTTCGGGGAAATATCTGTAATCGTGCGCATCCTCTTTCCCCCTCATAGAACGGGTTTCTTTCAAATTATCATCCCAGAGTCTTGTCTCTTGAACAACTTCTCCACCTTCTTCGACAATTTCTATTTGTCTGTCAATTTCGTATTCGACAGCTCTTTGAAGAGCTGAAAAACTGTTAATATTCTTGATTTCCGCTCTAGTACCAAACTTTGTAGAACCTTTTGGCATAATTGAAATATTGGCATCACATCTCATTGAGCCTTCTTCAAGGTTTCCGTCACAGACTCCAAGATATCTTACGATATTTCTGAGTTCTTCCATATAAGCCCTCGCTTCTTCGGATGAGCGCATATCAGGTTCAGAAACGATTTCCAAAAGCGGAGTTCCCGCTCTGTTTAAGTCAACAAGAGAATATAAAGAACCGTTTATGCCGGCAGAGCCTACGTGAACAAGTTTTCCTGCATCTTCTTCAAGATGTGCTCTTGTAATACCAATCCTTTTCCCCTTTACATCTATCCAGCCATTTATACAAATAGGCTCATCGTACTGCGAAATTTGATAGCCTTTCGGAAGGTCGGGATAAAAATATTGTTTTCTGTCAAACTTGCATCTGTTCGGGATTTCACAATTCAATGCCAACCCAAGCAGAATCCCCATATTTACGCATTCTTTATTCAAAACCGGCAGAACTCCGGGCATGCCTAATGTAATTGGGCTTATCTGAGTATTTTGTTCATTACCGAACTCTGTTGAATCAGGCGCAAAAATTTTTGATTTTGTTTTCAATTGCGCATGAACTTCAAGCCCTATAACAACTTCATATTTTTCTCTTAAGTTATCCATATCTAAAACCTCTTCTATGTTTGCTTAATAAATTGTATCACAAACATAAAACTTAAAGACGGAGAATTAACTATAAACTATATAAGCCGAACTATTTTTTTAATTTGTCATATTCTTCAATCGCTATATAAGCTCTGTTGTTTTTCTCCAGGATTTGATTTTCAGATACTATATACACAGGTGCATTAAGAGTATACCACTCCATGTCATACTCATTGATTGGAGTTTTTTCAAAAGCTATTCGCGTTTTGAATGTATTTTCAAGTTTTTTCGGATTATTTGTATATGCATCAAAAAATCTTATGGTATCTCTTCTAACTAATTCATATTTTCCATCATTCTTGATTTTCAAGCCTTCTCGATACAAAGAATCTACAACGTCTGCAGTTCTTTGTGGAACTTGTTCTTTTGGTACAGGTTTATAATATGCCCTTTTACAGCTTACGCCACCAATCGCAAGCATAGCAGTAAGAATCCCGGCACGCAAACCATTAATTCTAAAATTCATAACACACACCTCCATTTCAACCATTCTATCACAATGTTTCATGATTCAAAATATTAAGTTTTGTAACAATTTTCTAAAACTATGCAATTATGCAAAAAAGAAATACTTTATATATATGTAAGCAATAAATAAGAAAACACATAACACTACCTTTCATACAACCTACACACTAACCTTCTAACATGAGGAATTATTAAAAAAATTCCAAGCCTTTCCAAAAAGAAAGGTTTTTTTTTGGGGGTAAATAAGGGAGAATATTTCAGAAGTTTCAAGGAAAATTCGTAATAAATGATAAGTGGGAAAGAATCACACAGCCGCTTAATTACTTCCCAATACAAAAATGCTCAAAGATATTATCCAAAACATCGTCAGTAATTAACTCTCCCGTTAATTCATCAAGAGCCAAAATCGCTGATTTTACATCTATTGATATTAAATCCTGAAGTTCTTTAAGCTGTGCGGCCAATAATGCCTGCTCAAGTGCAGATTTTGCTTTTCTCAAGCAATTTTGTTGTCTTGTATTTGTAACAAACTCCAAATTCTCCGGTTCAAATTCACACACTTTTGAAGTCAGAGTTTTCCGAAGTTCATTTATACCATCACCAGTAAGGGCTGAGAGAAAAATTTCGTCTTTGTTATGTTTCTCTGCTAAATCGGATTTATTTGCAATGATTATATGATTTTTGTCTTTTATGAGTTCAAGAATTTTTTTGTCATCTTCGTTTATTCCTTGACTTGCATCATAAACAAACAATACCAAATCAGCGTCATTCAAAGTTTGTTTGGAATACTCAATCCCGATTGATTCAACTTTGTTTTCACTTTCATTATGAATGCCGGCTGTATCTATAAGAGTAACGGGAATTCCCAAATCCAGAGTTTCTTTAAGTATATCTCTTGTCGTACCTGCAATATCAGTAACAATTGCTCTATCCAAACTTAAGAGAGCATTAAACAAAGAGGATTTTCCGACATTAGGTTTTCCGACAATTGCAACAGAAATACCCTGCCTCAAAATATTTGATGAATTTGCTCCTGCAAGTACTTCATTAATTTTTGAGATTATATTTTCAAAAGTTTCAACCAAATAATCATATTCCGGTTCTTTAACATCTTCAGGAAAATCAATTCCTGCAGTGATTTTAGATAAAATTTCAAAAATATCGTTGCGAATTTCATTTGTTTTTTCCTTTAAAGAACCGGAAAGATTTTTCACAGAAACTTTTGCAAATTCAGAAGTCTTTGAATGAATAATATCGGCAACAGCTTCCGCTTGAGACAAATCCATTCGCTTGTTCAAGAATGCACGTTTTGTAAATTCGCCTTTTTCTGCCATTCTCGCACCATTTTTTAAAACTAAATCGAGGATATTTTTTATTACATTTACCCCGCCATGGCATTGAATTTCAATGACATCTTCTCCTGTATAGCTGTTTGGTGCAAAAAACGGAAGAACTATAACCTCATCTATAATAGTTCCTCCATCCGCAATTTTACCAAAATTAAATTTCTTAGGTTCAAATTTTGGGTTTGAAAAAATCTTCTTGATTATTTCAAAGGCTTTTTCGCCTGAAATACGTATAATTCCAACACCTCCGTTCCCGAACGGAGTAGCAACCGCAGCTATAGTATCAAATTCGTCAATGATGTTCATATGGTAATTATACTGCAAAAGTTTTGTTTTTTTATTCTTTAGTATTCACTATTTAAATTGACAACCCTTTATATTTGTTTTTAAATTAAAACAAGAGCTTGATTTTAGGAGAGTATATGGAAAAGAATGTTATTTGTATAAAATGGGGAACAAAGTTTGGGCCGGAATATGTTAATCGCCTTTATAGGATGGTTGAAAAAAATTTAACGATTCCGCACAGATTTGTATGTTTTACGGATAATACTGAAGGTTTGGTTGAAGGAATAGAAACAAGGGAACTTCCGCCGTACAGTGACAATCCTAATATCGGTGACAAAGGCTGGAGAAAATTATCCTTGTTCAATAAAGAACTTGCTGATTTAAAAGGAACAGCCCTATTTTTGGATTTAGATATTGTAATCAGGCAGTGTCTTGACCCGTTTTTTGAAATAGAAGGGGATTTCTTTATTGTAAAAGACTGGGATTTCCCGAAAGATATTATTGGAAATTCTTCTGTTTTCAGATTCGAAGTCGGAAAATATCCTGAAGTTTTGGAAAATTTCTATAAATTGGGTAATGAAATAAGGCATGATTATAAAAATGAACAGGCATTTTTATCATATCAAATGCATGAAAAAGGAATTTTGAGATACTGGCCATCTGCTTGGTGTGTAAGTTTTAAGCGTAATTGTTTGCAGCCGTTCCCGCTCAATTTCTTTTTGCTTCCAAAAGACCCGGAAGAAGCCAAGATTATCGTGTTCCATGGGCGACCGACTCCTGAACAGGCAAGGGCAGGGTTTAAAGGTAAAGGCGGGTTGAGATACGTTAAACCGACAACTTGGCTCGACAAATATTGGACATAATAGATTCTTATGGAAGAAAAAGAACCCAAAAAAGTTATAGCTCTTATGTCAGGCACTTCCTGTGATTCAATTGATGCAGGACTTTGCGAAGTCTTTCCTGATATGTCGGTAAAATTGCTGCAGGGAATCAATCATCCATACCCGGAGCATATTCGTGCAAAGATTTTTTCGGCATTCAGAGGCGATATAAATATTAAAGAGCTTTGTCAGCTTAATTTTGCTGTTGGAAAATGTTTTGCAGATGCTGCAAATATTTTAATTGGAGAATTTGGGAAACCTGATTTTATATCATCTCACGGTCAGACTGTTTATCATTATCCATTTGATGAAAAACTTGATAATATTTCATTAAAAAGTACATTGCAAATAGGTGAGAGTTCAGTTATTGCGAAAGAAACAGGCTGCACTGTAATATCCAATTATAGAGAAGCTGATATTGCACAAGGCGGACAGGGTGCACCTTTGGTTTGTTTTGCCGATAATGTTTGGTTTAAAAATTCTTTAGTGCAAAATATCGGCGGAATATCAAATGTAACAGTCGTGTCTGATGAATGTGATACATTTGGCTTTGATACGGGCTGCGGAAATATTATGATTGATTACTGTGTTCAAAAATTCTTTAATCAAAAATATGACAAAGATGGTGCAATTGCTGCGGAAGGGAATATCTGTGAAAGCTGGCTGGATTGCCTTTTGCAGGATGAATACTACTTCCTTGAACCCCCTAAAACTACAGGTAGAGAATATTTTTCGACAAAATATATAGAAAATATCTTAAAGTCAGCACCACCAGAGGCAAAAGATATTATAGCAACGCTTACAGCTTTAACAGCTAAAACAATTGCACAAGCTTATGAAAGGTTTATTTACCCCCAAGTTCATGTAGATACTGCGGTTATTGGCGGTGGTGGAGCTTATAATAAAACTATGATGAAATTTTTACGTCAATATTTACCAAAAAGAATCGAACTCAAAACACATGAAGATTACGGAATTTCAAACAATTATAAAGAAGTTATGGCATTTGCGCTATTGGGTTATTGTACATACTATGGTATACCAAACAATCTTCCCTCCTGCACAGGCGCTGATAAAAGAGTTGTGCTAGGGAAGATAACTGGTTCGTTGTGATTGAGTTAATAAGTTAATAAGAGTTAAGTTAATAAGCAAGTTATTAAAACTTCTCCCTATGCTTATGAAGAGAGGGAGAATTGTAATTTTATATTTTTAACCCGCTTATTAACTTATTAACTTATTAACTTTTCTCTTATTAACTTAACTAACCAATAACCGGCTGAACGAATGTTCTTGCTGCAAGGTCTTTATCAAGCATTAGCAACGCTTTTTTGTCATCACCAATAAGTCTTAATGTTGCTAAAAGACTACCTACATTTGCTTCCTCTTCGACTTGTTCTTTTATGTACCAGTCAAGAAGATGCAAAGCAGCTCTATCTTTTACTTCTTCAGCTACATCTGCTACATGATTAATACTTGCTGTAACAAATTGTTCATGTTTTAAAACTTCTTCAAAAATTTCAAGAGGTGTTGTTCCGTGGAATTCAGGTTTTCCAATAGCTTCCAATCTTATTTGCCCCCCTCTTTCATCAAGGTAATCAAACATTCCCATTCCATGAGCATGTTCTTCTTGCACCTGGACTCCAAACCAATTTACAAAGCCTTGAAGATTCCATTCCATAAATTTTACCTTCATCGATAAATAAAGATATTCTGAATAAAATTCCTTGTTGATTTGTTCGTTAAATGCTTGTTGCAATTTTTCATTAATCATAGTATTTTTCCTTTCTTTTATAAAGTATTAAAGATTCTGTCTCCTGCATCGCCCATGCCCGGAACGATATAACCTTTTTCATTAAGATGTGAATCAACTGCGGCCACTATTAGAGTTATGTTAGGAAATTCCGTAAATACTGCATCAATCCCCTGTGGAGCTGAAATCATACAAACACAGCAAATGTTTTTTTGCGGTATACCTTTCTCGGTATAAAGTCTTATAGCTTCGATAAGAGAATTTCCTGTTGCAAGCATTGGGTCTGTAATATAAACATAGTAATTATCCGGATTATCGACAGGCATTGGAACTTTATTGTAATACCAAACCGGTTTTAGTGTTTTTTCATCACGATACATTCCTATATGTCTTATTGTCGCCTGAGGAAGAATATCAACCGCTTCATCGGTAAAAATTAAACCTGCTCTTAAAATCGGAGAAATTATTATAGTAATATCTTGATTTATAGTCTTTGCCATAAATTTTGTAAGAGGAGTTTCAACCTCCACTTCTGTTTGCGGCAAATTTTTTGTCGCCTCATAAAGCAAAATCCTCGTAAGTTTCCTTGCAGCTAATCTGACCCCTTGTGTATCTGTATTTTTTGCTCTTATGGTACACAAACTTTGATTAACTATAGGATTTTCCACCACTTTCAGGTTACTGTAATTCTTTTCCATTTTTCTTAAATCCTTCAATATTTTTCCTTACTTCATCTGCTTTTTGCGTTGAATTTTCCAAAAATTCATTTGAATATCTTATAAGACCGTCAAAATCTTTTTCTGAATGGTTGCTGTTTTGCTCAATCTTCAAGTCTGCTTCATTAAGCTTTTTACCGAAAGAAGAGCATGTGTATATTATTGAACCCAATTTTTTGTACATGTCATCCAGTAGTTTTAATGCATCATGAAGTCTTTTCGGCGGATTTACAGTCATTATAGGGGTCGATTTATCAATATATGTATTTTCATCAGGTAAATATAATTCTAAAGACTTTGAACCCGCCATTCCGCTGAATTCTACTGTAACAGATGTTCCTTGAGGAATGTGTACATCGGGATTAGTTAATATAAACTTAACATAGACCTCATCCTTTACAGGCTTAACTTTGACGACATGCCCGACTTCCACTCCCATCATCCTAACGGCAGCTCCGACAGTCAATCCGTCAACATCGGGTAAGAATACCTGATAATCATTTTCATCGTTTTTTGATTTATAGATAAAGCTAAATGAGGAAATGGCAACAATAATCAAGATTACAATAAGCCAAATTAAGAGTTCGGCACTGTGAGAAATATACAAAGCATCTTTTTCTCTTTTTATTTTAAACATGTAATTACCATCTTGTGATTTCCCTTATATTACCATAAATATACATCAAAAAGTATATTTTGAAATATGATTTTTAACTGCAAAAATAAAATAAATATCAACAACTTTTGAGTGAATAAGTGATTGTAGGTATATTTCCGGCTTGTTGATTGCGATATTGCATTTAGAGCTTTAGCCCATACAATAAAAGTGTAAATAGTACACCAGAGATAACGGGTAAAGAATTATGTCATCTGAAAATATAAGAAATATTGCAATTATTGCGCACGTTGACCACGGCAAGACGACTCTTGTAGACTGTCTTTTAAAACAAAGCGGGGTGTTTAGAGCAAATCAACAGGTGCAGGAAAGAGTGCTTGATAGTAACGACCTCGAACGTGAAAGGGGAATTACCATACTTTCTAAAAATATTTCTATAGAATACAAAGGTGTTAAGATAAATGTTGTTGATACTCCGGGGCATGCAGACTTTGGAGGGGAAGTTGAACGTGTATTGGGAATGGTAGACGGTGCTCTACTCATTGTTGATGCTGCGGAAGGGCCTATGCCCCAAACCAGATTCGTACTTTCCAAGGCTTTAGAATTAGGAATTAAGATTATAGTTGTAATAAATAAAATTGATAAACCTGCGGCTGAGCCTTTAACTTCATTGGATAAGGTGTTTGACTTATTTACAGAACTCACTGACAGAGAAGATTTAATAGATTTTCCTTTTATATTTTCAAGCAGTTTAAATGGGTTTGCAATTAAAGAACTTGATGACCCTCGAAAAGATATGGTGCCGTTGCTCGATTGTATTATTGAAAATATTAAAGAGCCTGAAGGTGATTCCTCAAAGCCATTCCAATTTAGAGCTACAACTCTTGACTATAATGATTATGTAGGCCGAATCGTAGTAGGGAGAATAGCTAACGGAGTTGTTCATTCGCAAGACATTGTAGCGTGGGTGAAAGCAGACGGTTCTGTTGCTAAGGGGAAAATAACAAAGCTATTTGGATTTAAAGATTTAGGCCGGGTTGAAATTGAATCTGCAGAAGCGGGTGATATTGTAGGTATTGCAGGGTTCTCAGATATTCATATTGGTGAAACATTGTGCGACCCAAACAATATTAATCCATTGCCATTAATAAAGGTTGATGAACCGACATTGCAGATGAATTTTTCTGTAAATGACAGTCCTTATGCCGGTCAAGAAGGCAAATTTGTAACATCAAGACAGATTAGAAAAAGGCTCTATGATGAACTTGAGAAAAATGTGAGTTTAAGGGTTGAAGATACAGATTCTACGGATTGTTTCAAAGTGTCAGGAAGAGGGGAGCTTCATCTGGGTATATTAATAGAAACAATGCGTCGTGAAGGATTCGAATTTCAAGTTTCAAAGCCGGAAGTTATATATAAAGAAATTAACGGTGAGCATTGCGAACCTTTTGAAAATCTGCTTATCGATGTTCCTGAAGAATATGCAGGAAGTGTTATTGATCGACTCTCGGGAAGAAAAGCCACAATGCTTGAAATGAGTAACTCGAATAGCAGAACAAAGATGAAGTTCTCAATTCCTGCGCGGGGTTTAATTGGTTTTCGTTCTGAATTTATAAGAATGACCAGAGGCGATGGTATTATGTATCATACATTTGACGAGTATAAGCCTTATGCAGGTGATATCCCGAAACAGAGAAGCGGTTCAATTCTTGCTCATGAACAAGGCGAGGCTGTTCCTTATGCGTTAGCACAATTTGAAGACAGAGGTGTATTCTTTGTGACTCCGCATACAAAGGTTTACAGAGGTATGATAATCGGGGAAGGTAATAAAGCTCAGGATATTGTTGTAAATATTTGTAAAACCAAAAAACTTACAAATATGCGAAGTGCAACAGCCGATGTTATGGTCACATTGCAGGCACATAAAGAGCTTTCGCTTGAGGAATGCCTTGAATATATTGGTGATGATGAACTTGTTGAAATTACTCCCGAAAATATCAGAATGCGCAAACAGGATTTGGTTAAGTTTCATAGTATCTAATTATTTTCTGAACGCAAAAATTTTGAACATTATGTAGTTAAACACTGCGCTGGCTGACACTGCGAGTAATTGTCCCAAATATACGTTGATTTTTAATTGTTCTACTATAAACCACAATAAAAAAGCGTTTATTAAATAGCTAAAAAACCACGTAGTACAGCATTTTAAGTATTGCTTTATAATATTACCTCTAACAGGAAAAACAAATGTTCTCTGAGTGGTAAAAGAAACTATAGAAGATATTGTCCATGACAGTGCAAGCGAGAATTGATAAAAATTTTCTCCAAAAACAAAAACCAGTGCAGAATAAATGCAATACGAAACGAGAAAGTTAAATATTCCGACAATTAAAAATCGGATTTTGTCGGAAATATTAAACCAAAATTTACTCAAATTATTTTTCATACTTATTCTTAATAGTTATATTGCGGTATTTTAAAAATTGTGCTGTCAGCACCTTTCTCTACGAATTTAAGATAATATTTCATCGCAATTTCTTTAGAATTATCATAAAATTCATCGTTAATCAGTTCTTTGTGGAGCAGAGTTCTTTCGCCGGAATAATTTCCGAGTCTTCTGGAAAATTCGCTTATTGATTCTAAATTTTCACCGCCGGAGTACGCTTTTGTTTTTGCGTCTGTTCCTGACGGCCTTATTTCAACATACTTATCGGAAAATTTAAGATAAGTTCCGTCTCCTACAAATTTAATATCAGTTAAATTATCAAAATTTAATTCTTTAAACGTATCTTTAAGTACATTTTTAACATTTTCAAGGTTTATCTTTCCTTCACGAAAAGCGATTGCAAGAGAAAGATAGAACAAATCATTTTTTGTCCTCAATTTTTCACCTTCAGATTTAGCAAGTTTCAATTTTTCTATATCAGGTTCGGATTCGTTGTAATAAGAAATGTCTTCTCTTACATCAAATTTTGCAATAATATCATTTTCTTCAAAAATTTCTTCCAAATATTCCGAAAGAGTTTTATTTTCATGTTCAAGTCTTGCAGCCAAACAAGATGCAACTATGATAGCTTCAGTTGCACTCTTTTCTCTCATTGCAACAGCTTTTCTGCCGGAGAGAGATTCTATCAAATCTTCAGAGCCCATAATCATACCGCCGGATTCTTCACCGCCAAAAATCAATCTCGGTTGAACCCCAAGATTTATTTCATTTCCGAAAACGTCTTCAACTACTACGTCTTTATCAGGATTTTCTCTCAACTGAAGTTCGACTTTTTTCATTATATTTGCGATTTCTTTAAATCCGACAGGAACATTTACAACTTTGATATCATTTGCCTTTGCCCATTCATCCCAGCTTAAGGCGGAAGCAGTTGTTTTAATCATAAATCTTGGATGGTTTTTAAATTTACCCTGATGTTTGAGTTGTTTAACTCTGTAATCCATAAGCATTAAAAACGCTTGGTTTGCTGTATAAACGGTCAGAATTCTTTCTTCACCCAGATGGATATACGAAATCCCGAGTTCATCGAGATTAGGGATATTGCCAACTGCCTCAATTTGACAAACAGTGAGTCTGTCGTGGTCAGGGTCGGTAATCAAAACTACAGTTCCAATAGGTAAAAATTTGAGTTTTTCATCATAATGCATTGATTCAATAACCGGAAAGAATTTTTCACCGTTTGGTCGTTTAGCAATAACTGTTGCGTCAACTGAATAGTCGTAAAAGACATTGTTGCCCTTGGGGTCTGTATTATATTTCCCTATCGAATGGAAAAAAGGGTCTTCTTCTATGTTATTCCAAAGATATTTGTTTGAAATTTCAAGCTTTTCAAGTACGCGGGACAATGTTCTGTATGCACATCCTCCGACTGATTCGACAAATAATTGTCTTTTCATATTTTTAATTGAATCCAGATTTTGAGCAACACCGGATTTCAAATATTCAACATACAAATCTATGCCGTCGTTTAAACCTTCCATAACGGTTTCATCTATTAAAGGGTTATCTTTCGCTGAAATTTTTATTTCATATGAACCTTCATTTTCGGCGATATTAAATATTTCTTGAATTTTATTTACAAATTCTAAAGATTCTTCCGGCAAATATTGACTTCCTTGGGAATTTAAATCTTTAGTCGCAGTTTTTACGGAAATCCCATGGCTTGACGTAATGTATTCACCGCCAACGAGATCTAACTTAAAGCAAAGAAATGAAGCAAGCCAAATTGGAATAGTCTTTCTTCCTTGCGGAATGAGAGTTTTAATACCTTGAGCAGCTTGTATTCTTGTAATTGCATCCAAATATAAATCTGAATTGTAGCGTACTTCTGAGCCTGCAAGCTTACGAATTTCGCTCCCTCTGTATTTATTTTTAGCAACTAGTGCTTTTGCAAGCGTAGCAAGGACAATTCCTACAAGATTAATCGGGAAACGTGTGTCCTGCGGATAAAGAATATTTTGTGGTCCCCTTATACCTGCTGTAGAAACTTTCGCTTCTTTGGAATAATTAGCAAACCATTCCAAAAGTCCTAACCCTTCGGGGTTTTGCTCGCTATGCGGGTAAAGATGCTCACGTTTCAGTGTAAACGTAAATTCTCCGTCATTATCAAAGTTCAACAAATCCAAATTTTTTATATAATCAGGTGTTTTTTCATAAACATTCTTAAAAAGTTCTTTTTCAAGTTCACAACCGGGCTCTCTTTTTGGCATAACAATCTCCTTTATCCTAAATAATTATAACACAAAAAGTCTGTAAGGTTGCCTATTCACATATTATTATTCAACTGGTACAATGTTCTTATGGATAATATTCTTGAAATAAAAAATCTTGATTTGTTTTTTCGTTCTGATGATAGAGAATATCAGGCACTTTATGATGTAAATTTGAGTTTTGGAAGGGGAAAATTACATTCAATTGTTGGAGAATCCGGCTGCGGAAAAACAATGACAATGATGTCAGTTCTTCGTTTGCTTCCAAAAACAGCATTTATTAAAAACGGAGAAATTTTGTTTAACGGTGAAAATATACTGAATTACAAAGAAGCACAAATGCGTGATATCAGAGGAAATAAAATTGCACTCATTCCGCAAGATCCAATGACCTCTTTAAATCCGCTTTATACTGTCGGGAATCAATTAATTGAAGCAATACAAGCACACAGAAAAGTTTCAAACCATCAAGCACTCAGGAAAGCAAGAGAAGTTATGGATTTAGTCAAAATACCAGATGCCGAAAATAAATTAAAAATGTATCCGCATGAATTCTCAGGCGGAATGAAACAAAGAATTATTATTGGAATGGCACTTGCTTGTAATGCGGAACTTATAATTGCTGATGAACCTACTACTGCTCTTGATGTCACTATACAAAAACAAATTATGGATTTGATTTCTGAAATACAAAAGGAAACTGAAACTACCGTAATTTTGATATCACATGACCTAGCACTTATTAGTAATTACGCAGATACTGTTACTGTAATGTATTCAGGATATGTGGTTGAAACAGCAAACTCAAAAGAATTTTTTGCAAATCCAAACCACCCTTATTCAAATGCGTTGTTAAATTCTCTTCCAGGAAATTCTTCGGGAAATAAACTGAATACAATAACAGGCACTCCGCCAAGTATTCGAGAAATAATTAACGGTTGTAAATTTCATCCACGATGCAACCTCGCAGAAATTGGCTTGTGTGATGATAAAATTCCAGTTTTAGAAGAGAAAACTCTGTCTCATTTATGTGCATGTTTTAAAGTTTAATTAAATATGATAGAATTAGTTTTATGAATGAGATAATTATTTCACCTTCAATACTTTCGGCTGATTTTATGAATTTGGAAAAAGAAATAGTAAAGGTTCAAAATGCCGGAGCGGATTGGATTCATATTGATGTTATGGATGGGCATTTTGTACCGAATATTTCTATTGGTGTTCCGGTTGTCAAATCGATAAGAAAAAAAACAGATATGTTTTTAGATACACATCTGATGATTGAAAATCCCGAAAAATATATTGAAGCATTTGCAAAAGCCGGATCTGATTTGATAACATTCCACGTAGAAGCATGCGAAAACGAAACACAAGCAAATAGAGTTATTGATTTAATTAAAAGTTGTGGAAAGAAAACGGGTATTTCCATAAAACCGAATACAAAACCTGAAGCTGTTTTTCCGTATTTAGACAAGGTTGACTTGGTGCTCGTTATGACGGTTGAACCAGGATTTGGAGGTCAGGAGTTTATGCACGATTGTGCTCTAAAAATACCGCGCCTTAAAGAAAATGCAAACGAACGCTTGATAATACAAGTTGATGGTGGTATAAATAACTTAACGGCTAAGATTTGTTTATCATTGGGAGCTAATTCTTTAGTTGCCGGGAGT
This sequence comes from Candidatus Gastranaerophilales bacterium, assembly GCA_016287985.1. Lineage (GTDB taxonomy): Bacteria > Cyanobacteriota > Vampirovibrionia > Gastranaerophilales > Gastranaerophilaceae > CAG-196. The sequence goes on along the minus strand of JAEEXX010000003.1, from coordinate 8,231 downwards.
TTTATATACAACAGTGAAAATGTGGCAAAAGTCATAAATGATTTAAAAAATAAGAGGTAGTAATGGAATCACAAAATGAAGAATTTAAAACTTATTTTAGCAAACTGGTTAAAACGGTAGAAACGCAGTCTTTATTTACTTTTGGTAATATTATGATTGTTGATAAGCAACGAATAGATGACATATTGTGTTGTATAGATATAGCGTTCCCAGCTTTGCTAAAAAAGTTTAAACAACATGGCGGCAAAGACAGAAATGTTGTTGTATATAAGTTGTACGACAGCTTGATAAGGAATATAAAAATTAATCCATTCTTCATTAAATCATTGTATGCAGTAAATTTTGATGAGGTTTCTCGTTTGTCTAAAGATATTGTTCAGTCCGTTGATCAAGAAGAAACATATATTGCAAAAAGTTATCCGGAATTGCTTAACTGATATTATTTTGAATTGACTTTTTGGGATTATTTATTGTACAATTCTATTAACTATCATAGAATAAATGGAGTATGAAATGGGTTCACAACAAGACGTTATATACGGTTTAATGAATGAATTGGAAGAAGCATTGGACAAGGGCTTTCCGCTTTTGAGTAATTTGGCAATAGTAAAAAAAGATACCGTGGTTAACATCTTAGATAAACTATATGCGGCACTTCCGGATGAGGTAAAAGAGGCTCGTGCTCTTTTGAGAAGAAGAGATGAACTTCAATATGAAGCTCAGCAAAAGGCAGAAAAAACTATTTCTGAAGCTCAGGCCGAAGCAGGCAGGATACTTAGTGAATCGGATTTGCTTAAAGCGGTACAAAGAGAAGCTGAGAAAATTAAAGAACAAGTTATAAGTGATTGCGAAGAAATTAAGCGTAAGGCTTATGATGAAGCTAATGCAGTAAGAAGCCAAGCTATGGACGAAGCATCAAGAATGAAGGATAGCGCTTCTGTTTATGCGGAACAAATTTTGGTGGGTTTAGAGCAAAATATAAACCAATTGCATGAAATAGTAAAAGATAACCAAATTCAGCTTGAGAGGAAACGTTCTGAAGAGGAAAATCTGTATACTGCAAATTATGCTAACTAGTGTTTGGTAAACGTGTATAATTTAGGTTTTTGCCATATGTCCAAGTTGCAATATTGTATCTATTGTGTCGTTATAACTTATTTTGTCTTTGGTTGATTGTCTAAGGAACGCATTTATATCATTCATCATAGATATTGCTTTATCACATGCAGGGTCAGAGCCTGAAACATAAGCTCCTATATTTATTAAATCCTCATTTTTAGAAAATACGGCAAGGAGGTTCCTCAATGTCCCCGCTGCGTCACGATGCTCTTGAGTTGTCACATCCCCCATAACACGGCTAAGTGACTGTAAAACATCTACTGCCGGATAATGATTTTTATGAGCTAATGCTCTCGATAACACAATATGGCCATCAAGGATGCTCCTTGCGGTATCTGAAATCGGCTCATTGAAATCATCCCCTTCCACAAGTACAGTATATAATGCTGTGATTGTGCCGTTTTCTGTAGTTCCGGCCCTTTCCATAAGTTTTGGCATCATGGCAAATACGGATGGTGTATACCCCCTCGTAGCGGGAGGTTCTCCTATAGCCAATCCGACTTCTCTTTGCGCCATTGCAATACGGGTAACGGAGTCCAACATAAAAAGGACATCCATACCTTTATCTCTGAAGTATTCGGCTATTGTTGTTGCAACAAAAGCTGCTTTTATTTTAACTAATGATGGTTGTTCTGACGTGGCAGCAACAACTATAGATCGTTTCATGCCTTCTGCTCCAAGAATTTCTTCGATGAATTCCTTTACCTCACGGCCTCGTTCGCCTATTAGAGCTATAACATTTAAATCTGCTGAAGTGTTTTTTGCCATCATACCGAGAGTAGTGCTTTTTCCTACACCTGAACCTGCAAAAATACCCATTCTTTGCCCTTTACCTACCGTAGCGAATCCGTCTACAGCTCGAATACCAAGAGCAAGAGGCTCGGATATCCGTTTTCTTCTTAATGGGTTAATTGCTTCAGCTGAGGTCGAACGATATTCCGAAAACCTTATTTCACCGAGAGTATCTATAGGCTCGCCCAATCCGTTCAAAACACGCCCTATAAGTTGATTTCCAACGCCTATTTTCATTGCGTCGCCTGTATTAATCACCATAGCACCTGGACATATTCCATCAGGAGACGCCAGAGGCATAAGAAGAATTCTGTCCTTTTTAAAACCTACAACTTCTGCCATTGTCGGCTTTTCTCCATAAGTATTATATATATAACACAAATCTCCAATAGATGATTTAGGGCCGTCAGCCTCAATAGTAAGGCCTATAATTTCGGTAATTTTGCCGATTTGCTTAATGGTTTCAGTTTTTTCAATTATTTCTAAATACTTATCTTTATTCCAACTCATCATCGGCACCCATAAGCATGTTACGTGAAATTTCAGCTATTCTTGTTGATATTCTGGAATCAAGACGTGTACTCAATGTTTCTACTATTACACCGTCTGGAGATACAGAATTATCTTCAACTATTTTAACGGATTCCAATTTGGGTATCTCTTCTTTGAAATTTTCAACCATAGAACTTATATTTTCTACAAGCTGCGGATTAACAATTATTGTAATATTTTCTTTTTCATTAAGCTCTTTTATGGCATCTATGGTAATTTTATGTAAAATTTCATCGTCAAATTTTATATGACAAACTTTACTTGCAATTGCAGAGACCAATTCAACAATATCGAGCGTTGCAGAATCTATTATATTTTTTTTTATATCAAATGTGGCAGATGATAATGTTTCCAGAGATTTCAATGCTTCATTGGCATCTTGTTTAAATTTTTCCAATCCATCCTGAACACCTTTTTCAAAACCCTCAGTATAGCCTTGTTGTTTTACTTCATCATAGTCAGCTTGAGCTTTTTTTCTGGATTCTTCAATAATTCTTTCAGCTTCGGTATTAGCTGTGCTAACGATAATTTGTGATTTATTCTCTGCACCGTCAATAATTTTCTGAGCCATTGCATCAGTTTCTTCGATAATTTTTTTTACTTTTGCTTCTTGACGCGTCACATTAGACTGCTCAATAGGCAGAACGTAGTTGTTTCCTATCTGAATTTCACCGCTTTTAATTCTGTTACTCAATTAATTCGTCCTCAATACTTGCACGGGTAATAGTGATTTCACCGGTAGCTTCCAGTGTTCTGATTGCATTAACAATACTCGTTTGGGCTTCTTGAACTTCCTTAGCACGAACCGGCCCCAAGTATTCCATATCATCTTTAAGCATTTGTTGTGCTCTTTCAGACATATTTTTGAAGATTTTGTCTTTGATTTCTTCTTTTGTTCCTTTAAGTGCAAGTGCAAGAACCTTTGTTTCGATTTCTCTAAGAAGTCTTTGGATGCTTCTATCGTCAAGGATAATAATATCTTCAAATACAAACATTAAATCACGAACTTCTTGTGCCATTTGTTGATTTTCAATATCAAGCCATTCCATGATATTTTTTTCTGTACCTCTGTCACAGCAGTTAAGTATATTAGCAAGGGCCTCTACACCTCCGGCAGCAGAAAAGTCTTGAACAAGTAATGATGAGAATTTCCTTTGAACAATATCTTCAATTGTAGTAAGAATTTCCGGATTCGTAGGTGTCATGTCAGCTATACGCATAGATACAACTGCTTGAACATCAGGAGGTAAGAATGACATGACCTGAGCGGCAAGTTCTGGCCTCAAATACGCTAAAATTAAAGCTAGAAGTTGAGGATTCTCTGATGCGAAAGTGTTTGCAAGTTGGGAAGGATCTGCTTCATTTAAAAAGTAAAAAGGATTTGTATTAACCATGGAATTTACTTTTTCGAGCATTTGAGCAGCTTCAGTTTCACCATAAGCTTGCGCCAAAAGTTGTTTCGCATAAGCAGTACCGCCTTGGGTGATATAATTTTTTGCTTGAAATACGGTTTTAAATTCATTTAAAACATCGCTCATTTCGTCATCAGAAACTTTACCCAGATTCGCAATGTCTAATGTTATTTGTTCGAGTAAATCTTCATCTTTTATGTTTTTAAGTATTTCGGAAGCAGTAGCCGGCCCCAATGCAATCAATAATGCCGCAACTTTTTGGCTCGGCCGCTTAAAGGTCTTTTTCTCTTCTTCTTTAGCCTTTTTGATTTCTTCTATACCCATTTGTCTTTAAGTGAATAAGTAAATAAGTGGATAAGTAAATAAGTGTTTCTAAAATTTTCTTATTAACTTATTAACTTAGTGCTTATTAACCGTTTCCTCCTATTCTCTTATAAATGATGTCAATAGTTTCGCTGCATCTTCAGGCGACGCCATTACTGCCTCATTAATTTCTATTATATTCTGTTCCTTTTGCGAAGCAATTTCTTTTTTGTTAAATTCAATCTTTGGTGCTACTTCTGCAATTTCTTCTTCTTCTTCAGACTGTTTTATAGGTAATTTTTCAGGAACATGTTTTTCGACTTTTCTTACAGGTATCCTTGAAATAAATCCCTTAATTATCATAAGAGCGAACAATCCAAGTAAGAATACAACTAGAAGTGGCATAACTGAAGAAACAATCAAGTCAATTATCTGTTCTTGCTGGTACTGTTTTGTTAATTCGATAGTAGTCTTTCTATCATTTGTTGCTCCCTCAAACTGTAAGCCTGAAACAGATATCACATCGCCTCTCGAATAATCCACTCCGGAAGCCGAGAGTACCAAGTTCTTAAGTTCATCCTTCTCGGAATCTGTGAGTATCTTATTAACAGCGACTGCGATAGAAAGTCTTTTCACAGTTCCGGGTGCGTATATAACTTGTTTAACTTCCTTAGTTACATTATAATTCATCGCAGTTTTTTGCTTTGAATAATTTAAGTTCCTTTGATTTACAATTGTCGAATTCGGCACCAAATTCGGATTTTCATAAGTTTCAACTTCAGTCTGAGAACTTACAAGAACTCCTTGATTTTTACCTTCTTCAACCGGTATATAGCTTTCAATTGTAGACTTAGCGGAATTAAAATCGATATCAGCGTTAACCTGAACGGAAACATTACCTTTACCGACTATTTTTTCAAGTACGTCAGCGACTTTTTTGGCAGTTTGTTTTTCAAGATTAGATTTAAAACTCTCCATATCGGTTGAATTTTTGGATGTTTCATCGGAAAGTACATTACCGTTTTGGTCAGTAATAAATACTTGTTCAGGGGTCATCCTCGGAACGGAATATGCCACCAAATTTTTAACGGCTTTTACCTGAGAGCTTTTTAACTTATACCCCGGCTCCAAAACGAGCATGACCGATGCTGTTGGCTTTTCATCAGTATCTTCGAAAATCGAGCGTTCCGGTTCAGCCAATTGTACTTTTGCGTATCTGATTCCCTGAATTCTTTCTATTGCACGGGTAATCTCACCCTGAAAGATTCTCTGTTTTGTGAGCTTGTTTTTAAAATCTGTAGAACCGAGCTGCATATCATCCAATAATTCAAAACCGGTGTCACCGTTTTTTATCAAATCATTTTCAGCTACAAAAACCCTCATGTCATCACGAATATTTGACGGCACAAGAATTGACTTTTTATCTTCTGAAATTTTATATTGATATCCGTTTTTCTTCATATTCTCGACGATGGTTAATGCATTTACTTCATTTAAATCTGAATATAAAACAACCCAATCAGGTTCCATCGCTTTAGATAAGAAAAAAGTCGCAGCTACGATGGTTACAACAATCAAGGCAAGCATACCGAGCTTTTGCCCGTCATCCAAACCATTCCATAGTTTTTTTACATCATTCGCCAGCAGTGCAAAGTAATTATTTTCCATTGTCTCCCCGCATAACTATCCAATTTAAATAATATATTATATATTTAAAAGTTTCAAATTGTAAAATTTCTTAACAGAATTCAGGGACAAACTATGCAATTAAATACTTAGGCTAATTTAAAACCAATATACCTGCATTTAGGTATGTTGCAAATATTATCCATAAAAAATATGGTATCAAAAAGTATGCGGATTTTTTGGATATTTTATAAAATTCTTTTATATTAAAATATACCAAAATATCCATAAGGATTAATATTGCCAATGCCAATCCGATTTTATGAAAAGTAAAAAATACTGGGGTCCAGCCGAGGTTTAAAAGAATTTGTGCAAAAAACAGAACATAACCGAGAACTTTAGGTGTCTCCGTTCTTTTTATTATGAACAAAATTAACGATATAAAAATTGTTGTATATAAAGCTGTCCATGCCGGAGCAAAAATCCACGACGGCGGATTTAAGGGCGGTAAATTAAGAGTAGAATACCAGTTCAAATCTATCATATTAGAATTCTAAATGATTATACAATTTATTTCATTCTTCCAAATATTTAGCCTTTTTGTACAACATAAGAAATCCATTGGTCTTGAGATATTGTATCAATAATTTTCAAATTTTCTCTCCTTATTGCATCAAGCACCATATCTTTTTTTTCATCTAAAATTCCACTTAACGAAATTAATCCGTTTGGTTTTGTAATATTTTTTAAGTCGCCCATAATTTCTGCAAGCACAAAATGTAAAATATTTGCACAGACAAAATCATACTGTTCGGTTATTTTATCAGCTGTATTGAGTTCAAAAGCGACTTCAACCCCATTTATCACTGCATTTTCTCTGCAAACATTTATAACCGTTTCATCAATATCACAGCCATATACTCTACTTGCTCCAAGTTTTTTGGCAAGTATTGCAAGAATTCCTGATCCGGTTCCTATATCTGCAACAGAATCGCCTTTTTTAAGATATTTTTCCAGCGCTTTCATGCAAAGCTGCGTCGTTTGATGAGTTCCGGTTCCGAAAGCGCATCCGGGGTCAAGAGTTATAGTGATTTCGTTCTGTTTTGGTTCATAATCCAACCAAGATGGAATTACAGCAATCTTGTCGGTAACATGGGTAACCGTCCATTTTTCCTTCCACTTTTTTGACCAGTCTTGATTCTCTTTTTCATCAAGAGTAATTTCCCAGCTTCCCAATTCTTCATCCGTTAATCCTCTTGATTTCATAAGTTCTCGTTCTGTGGAAAGAATCTCTTTCAAATTCGCAGGATATGAAGTTAGAAACACCCTCAATTTTCCCCTTGTTGTGGAAGTCATCTCCAAATCTTTGTATGTTTCTTCTTCCAAAACAACTCCTTCACAGTCAAAGTTGGTAAAAAATATATCCGAAATAATATCCTCCATTGTAGGATTAATTGTAATAACAAGTTCGAAATAATTATTCATATCTTTGACAACTCCCTAATTACAGTATAAGCTGATTATATCATGCAGGAAAATTCAATACATCTTTTTGAGTTTGACAAAAGCTTCGGTAAAATAATTATCGGGACTGATGAAGCAGGACGTGGTCCAGGTGCGGGCGGAGTATTTGCCGCTGCTGTACATTTTAACGAAATTACTGACGGATTGATAAATGATTTGTCAATTCTGAATGATTCCAAAAAACTTACTCCTAAAAAGCGAGATTCAATTTATGATGTCATAAAAAACAATACAGTTAATAAAATTGTTTGTGTAGAAGTTGAAGATATTGAAAAACTGAATATTCTGAATGCTTCATTAAAAGCTATGAACCTTGCATGCTCGTGTGTAAATGAGGGATTAAATAACACCCTTACTCTTGTAGACGGGAACAAATTGATTAAAAGTTACCCCTATCCTCAACAATGTATAATTAAAGGGGATTCAAAATCTGCATCAATTGCTGCGGCAAGTATATTAGCAAAGGTTACCCGTGACAGATACATGGAAAAACTCGATGAAGAATTTCCAATGTACAATTGGAGAAAAAATGCAGGATATCTTACAGCCGAGCACTTATCGGCAATAGACAAATATGGAATCTCGCCATACCACAGACCATCTTTCTTGAAGAAGCATTTTGAAAGGATACTGAGATGATATGATGAATTAAAAGTCCCCCCGCCCCTTGAGGGAGGGGTAAATCTATTTTACAAACGGAGGTAATTTCCCCCGCCCCTTGAGGGAGGTAAATTGATTTTACCAACGAAGGTAATTTCCCCCGCCACTTGAGGGAGGGGTAAATCGATTTTACAAACGGAGGTAATTTCCCCCGCCCCTTGAGGAGGGGTAAATCGATTTTACCAAAGGCGGTAATTTCCCCCGCCCCTCGAGGAGGGGGGAATCGATTTTACGAAATGCGGT
>JAEEXX010000031.1 GCA_016287985.1 Candidatus Gastranaerophilales bacterium | reverse complement strand
TGACAATGAGGGCAGGTAACGATTTGAGTAAAGTGACCCAGAACTGTTCTCGTTGTTTGTTGAACACTTCCTCTTCCGCCGCATGTCTCACAAGTTTTTGGTGCTGCACCATTTTTTGTCCCTGTACCATTACATGTATGGCAAGTTTCAAGATGATCAATTTTTATCTCTCTTGTCATCCCAAATACAGCTTCTTCAAAATCTATTTCTATATCTAATCTTAGATCATCCCCGCGTTGAGGTGCATTCGGGTCACGTCGCGAACCTCCAAAGCCAAAACCGCCGCCAAAAAACGAATTAAAGATTTCTTCCAAATCGCCAAAACCATTAGCAAATGGGCCAGCTGTGTTGAAACCTGCACTTTGAAGCCCATCTTCTCCAAATCTGTCATAGGTAGCTCGTTTTTCGTCATCCATTAAAGTTTCATAAGCTTTTCCCAATTCTTTAAATTTTGCTTCGGCTTCCGGTGCTTTATTTATATCAGGATGCCACTGTCTGGCCATTTTCCTGAACGCACTTTTTATTTCATCTTTGGAGGCATTTTTATCCACCCCTAATATTTCATAATAATCTGTCATTGCTCATTCCGTACTATTCATTTTTCATTATTACTGTATATTGCGCTATTTGCTTAGAATTCATCCTTCCGGCGCAGTTGCCACATTTACAAGTGTGGGTCTTAAAACTTTGTCACCCAGTTTATAACCTCTTTGCAATTCAGCGATTATTGTATGCTCCGGCTTTTCATCTGTAGGAGTCTGCATAACCGCTTCATGGAGATTTGGATCAAATTCCTCGCCTATGGCTTTTATCGCTTCCAAACCTATCTTGCTCATAACATCGTAGAAATTTTTATAAGCAAGATTATAACATTCTTTAACTTTATCACAATCCTCTACGGTTTCAATAGCTTTGAGCCCTCTTTCAAAATTATCCATAACTTCAAGAAGTTTTATAACAGTGGATTCGGCGCCATACTTTAGGAGACTTTCTCTTTCTTGCGCCTGACGTTTTCTGTAGTTATCGAAATCTGCGGCTAATCGTATAAATTGGTCATTCAGTTTTTCGTATTTGTCCTGCCATTCATCCTTTTTATCAACTATAGTTTGATCATCTTCAACATTGTCAGGAGAAACATTTTCCGCTTCCGTCCCCGTTTCTGCTTCCTGTTCTTCCACAGTTACAGCTTCATCTTCAGAGGAATCCAAATCTTCAATTTCCTCCGATTCAAGGTGTTTTTCTGCAGTCTCAATGTCATTATTGTCTTTAAATGCTTTTTTAAACGGATTTTCCATTATTTTCCCCCTTATTAAAATTATATATTATAATTATACGTTTTCAAATCATACTTTTACTTAATATTTATTTTTTTTTAACATTCTGTGCTAAAATTAATGCATAAGGGGGATTTATGAGAGTTGACGGAAGAGAAAATAATCAATTAAGAGAAATAAAATTCACACATAATTTCACTAAAAACGCATTAGGTTCAGTGTTTGTAGAATTTGGAGATACTAAAGTTATTGTAACAGCATCAGTTGATTTAAAAAAACCAAAGTGGATGGATGATGATGACAATAGAGGCTGGGTTACAGCAGAATATTCACTACTTCCCGGTTCTACGAATACTCGCTGTAAGCGTGAACGGGATAAAGTCTCCGGGAGAACACATGAAATCCAACGTTTAATCGGAAGGAGTCTTAGGGCATGTGTAGACTTGGAAAAAATGCCAAAAATGACAATTACAATTGATGCAGATGTAATCCAAGCCGACGGTGGAACGAGAACCGCAAGTATTTGCGGCGGTTATCTTGCACTTAAAGATGCTGTTAAAAAACTGCTAGATTCCGGAGATTTAACAGAAAATCCAATAATTGAACCTATAGCAGCAATTTCTATAGGAATTGTTAACGGTGAAATTCTTCTGGATTTATGCTATGAAGAAGATTCACATGCTCAGGTTGATTCTAATGTCATTCTTACAAAGAGCGGTAAAATTGTTGACTTTCAGACTACCGCAGAAGGTGAACCTTACGATTTTGAAAGAATGATTGAACTGTTTAATACGGCGAAAGACGGGATTGATGAAATAATATTTAAATATAATTGTTAACTGGTTTCAACATGGAATGCATGCATTAATAAATTTTCCAATCTTGAAACGGATTATTTGTCACATGAAAATATGAAAATATTCCGTTACAAATTTGTAAATCTCAACTACTAATGATAATATTTAAATATATGAAGGAGAGATTGAAATGAGTGAATTTAGTATTGTAAAATTTCTAAAAAGCGCAGTTAATACAAATGCTTCGGATGAACATTTAAAGGTTGGATATTCACCTTACGTACGAATTAACGGCACAATTAAGAAAATATCTATGGAACCATTAACAAAAGATGTATTAGACGGAGCAATTACTGAAATAGCGCCACTTTCTATCAGAGACAAAATCCTTACCAAAACTGATATTGATTTTATGTACGAAATTCCGGGATGTTCAAGGTTTAGGGTAAATTATAACAGACAGCTCGGTCAGCCTGCTTTGGTAATAAGAAATATACCTTATGGTATTCCCAGTTTAGATACACTGGGGCTACCTGAGATGCTTAATTCTGTTATAAAATACCAAAATGGTATTATATTTGTTACAGGGCCTACCGGAAGCGGTAAATCTACCACTCTGGCCTCTTTAATCAACCAAATTGCAATGAACTCTGCGAAACATATAATTACAATTGAAGATCCGATAGAATATATTTTTACAAATTCCAAAAGTATAATATCACAAAGACAGGTAAGCGTAGACACCGAGTCGTATTCTGACGGTATCAAATACGCTTTAAGACAAGACCCGGATGTTATATTTATCGGTGAGATTCGAGACAAAGAGACTATGGGCGCAGCACTTAAAGCCGCAGAAACCGGACATTTAGTTTTAACAACACTGCATACAAATGATGCCGTTCAAACGATTAACCGTGTAGTGAACATGTTTGAAGAATCAAACCGCTATATTGTTAGGAAACAGTTGTCAGAAACAATCCGAGCTACTATTGCGCAAAAACTTGTATATTCCGCAAAAGATGACAAAAGATATCCGGCATGCGAAATCATGGTCGCAACACCTGCTATTAAAGATTATATAAGCAAAGATAAACCGGATGAAATATATGAACTCCTTGGAGAAAATAATATTGATGATATGATTTCAATGAACACTTCTCTTGCAAATCTCGTAAGTCTTGGTAAATTATCAGAAGCAGAAGCTCTTGAAGCATCTAATGACGAAAATGAACTTGAAAAAATGTTCAGAGGAATATTCCAAGGAACAAAAAACTATTATGAATAATTATGTCACTGATGCCATAAATCTTAAATCATATAATTTAAATGATGCTGATAAAATTATACTTATGTACTCAAAAGATAAGGGACTTATAAAAGGAGTTGCAAAGGGTGTAAAAAAACCGAAAAGTAAACTCGGTGCAAGAATGGATTTGCTCGTTGCCAATACTCTTCAGCTTTTCAAGGGTCGTTCTTTGGATACAATTATTCAAGCACAAACTATCAATAATTTCAGGAAATCCAGAGAAGATATTGATAAACTAATGTATTCATCATATATTTCCGAATTAGTCGTTAATTTTGGCGAAGGCTCAGAAAATACTGCCAAAGAAATATACGAACTTTTATATAAAGCTCTGAACAGAATTTCAGCAGCAGAGAATAAAAAAGATGCCATGATAGCTGTTATTAAATTCCAGCTTAAACTACTTTTAATCTTGGGGCTTTGTGTAGAGCTGGATGTGTGTTTGTGCTGCCAAGAACAAATATTAGAAGATGAAATGTTCTTTTCTTCTGGCATGGGAGGAATTATTTGCAAGGAATGTAATAAAACACTTGGTATACCATTAAAAATGCATCATAAAATAAGAGATTTTCTCCTTGCAATGCTGCAATTTGATTTCGACTATATAAGTGACTATGATTCAAAAGCGACTGAAAAAGTTTGCGAAGTTTGTTTTAATCTTCTGGATGAATATATTAAGACACATACAAATAAAAAACAAAAATCCATTAAGGTTCTAAAGGAGCTTGCGGTATGAAAACATTAAAGCTCGCACATTTATATCCTAAATTATTAAATATATACGGAGATATAGGAAATATTATAGCTATAAAAAAAAGATGTGAATGGCGTGGAATCAATGTAATCATCGATGATATCGGGATTGGGGATAAAATTACCGAACATGACTTCTATTTTATCGGAGGCGGGCAGGACTTGCAGCAAATAGCAGTTTCTAAAGAACTGCAAAAACACAAAGAATTTTTGCTCGCAGAAAGAGACAGAGGAGCTGTTTTTTTAGGTATTTGCGGAGGTTATCAATTATTCGGACATTACTATCAACCGAATAACGGGAAACGCCTTGAAGGAATAAGTTTAATAGATGCATATACAGTTGCCGGAGATAAAAGGTACATAGGAAATGTGACAGTGAGTACGGACTTAGTAGAACCAAACACACTTGTTGGATTTGAAAACCACAGCGGGCTTACATATCTTCAAGGTGAAACAAAGCCAATCGGGAAAACAGTTATAGGAAACGGTAACAACGGGAAAGATAAAACCGAAGGAGCATACTATAAAAATGTGTTCGGAACATATCTCCATGGTTCTTTTCTCCCAAAGAATCCGCATTTTACCGACTATTTATTAAAATTAGCATTGCAAGAAGATTTAAACAGACTTGATGACCAAATAGAAAATAATTTGCATGATTCACTGCTATATAAAACTTATTAGAAATATTTGTTATTGATATTTACCCCTATTTTCCCCATCTACGGTTTCTGTGGGCAAATTCCATAACACATTCAGCCAGTTTTTGTTTACTAAATTCAGGCCAAAAGTCCGGGACAATAATTATTTCCGAATAAGCAATCTGCCACAACAAATAATTGGATACCCTGTATTCACCGCCGGTACGAATTAATAAATCAGGATCGGGAATATTCGCTGTATACAAGTTTTTAGAGATTAAATCTTCAGTTATTATTTTTTCGCCCGAATTTACAATATCTTGTACAGCTTTTACAATTTCTGCTCTTGAGCCGTAATTAAAAGCTATTTGTAAATGGACACCGCTATTATTTTTAGTTGTTTTAACCGCATTATCTAAAATCTTTTGCAAATTTTTATTTAATTTGGTCGTATCGCCTATAAAATTGATAACCACATTGTTTTTATACATTTCCGTCAATTCATTTTTAATAGTTTCGCTTAGCAAGTTCATTAAAAATTTTACTTCTTCCGGAGCCCTGTTCCAATTTTCCGTTGAAAACGCATAAACTGTTAAATATTTGATACCAAAATCGTCACATGCACGTATTGCTTCCTTCAAAGCATCTACACCTTTTTTATGACCAACAGCCGAAGGCAGTTTTTTTTCTTTAGCCCACCGTCTGTTACCATCCATTATTATTGCAACGTGTTTTAATTGACAATCTTTAACTATCTTCTTTATGTTATTCATATTATTACCTTAATAATTCTCAAGCATTTTAAAAACTTTGAATACAGGTGTTTCCATATCTTGCAAACTCACATTTTCATCCAGCTCCAAAGTTATTGTCGGAATATGATTTTCTATCCCGGCCCAAGTTCCAAAACTTCCTGGAGTCGGATAACCAATATTTTCTTCTACAGGATATTCCATTATACTTGCGATTTTATCTGCTAATTCTTTTGCATCGCCATCATAATTCACAAGCCTGTATGGTGAATGTATGGTCAAAATTGCTTTGGGATTAAATTTTTCAATAATGCTTATTAAAAACCGTGTCTCAAGCTCACTGGCAGGATTTTGCCCTCCGTAATAGTCTCCATTTATATCACCTGATACCCAATTTTTTGTAGGGAAATTCCTATTTAAATCTACTCCGTTTGAATTTACTCTTTTGTTATTCAACATACCGCTTTTATTAAGACATGGTATAAGCAATAAATTCGTTGCCAGATTAATGCTAAAATATTTTCTTATTAAATAATCCCCTTGGGGCTCATCTCCATGAAATACACCTATTACTATAACCTTAGGATTAATATTATTACCAAATGTCTCAATCTTCATATTATTCCTACGGTCTTATTACTGCTATTATGTAATCATCAGTAAAATATTTATTTGCACAATGCTGAATATCTTCCGGCGTAACTTTTTTGATTTTTTCAATCAATTCATCAAGATAGTTAAAGGGATAGCCGAGAATAGAATAAAAAGCCATGGAATTAGCTTGTTGAGAATTTGTTTCCGTTATAAATTGCTGCTTCCCGATTAAGTTATTCTTTGCATTATTTAATTCTTCTTCAGAAATTCTTATATTTTTAATCTTGTCAATTTCTTCATGAAATCCGTCAACAGATGTTTTAATATTTGAAGGCTCCGTTCCAATATAGATACTGAACACCGAAGATTTTAAATGTAAGTCATATGAAGTTCTGACAGTATACGCTAAACCTTTTTTTTCTCGAAGTTCCATAAATAATCTTGAAGAAAGCCCGCTCGCTCCAAGTATAACATTCAATAACATCAAACTCGGATAATCTTCGCTGTTCATGGAAGCCACCTGCCAGCCCTGTATAATTTGAGCTTGCTGAGCATCAGCTTTTATTAATTCAACATACTTCTGCTCGTTTTTAGCAGGCATAGGAATATCGGATTGTGTACTGCCGGATGCCGGTATATCAGCTAAATATTTACATAATAACTCTTCCACTTTTATTGCATCAATATCACCTGCAACAGTTAGAGATTTTTTTGAATTACGCAGTATTTCATTATATGCATACTTAATATCATCAAAACTAATTTTATCCATATTTTCCAGCATAGATGTATAACTGTTACCATAATAATGATTTTTGTATATTGTTTTTGTAAACAAATCAGATACTTTTACCTTAGCAGAATCTAATTCTGCCAAAATTTCCCCTTTAAGCTTTATCCTCTCTTTTTCAAACTCTTCAAAAGTGGAATTTTTAATTATGTCAGCAAGGATAGACAAAGCAAGTTCAAAATCTTCATTCAAGGCAACAAATCTATACCTTATATAATCATGCTTCATATCTGTATATAAATCTATCGCATTTTCATCAAGCAATGCAGATAATTCTTCTGATGAATATTTCTCAGTACCTTTTTGAAGCAATCTTGTCATTAAAAGATACAAACCTGAAACCTGTTCCGGTTTATTTACAGAAACATTTAACGTTAACGCAGTCCTCGGCGTATTTTTATTAATTTTTATACAAGTTTTAATTCCGTTATTAAGTACTAATTCTCTCATCATAGTAAGAATTAAAACACAAATAAATTAATTGTTCAAACTTTAAATACAATCATTGATTTTAACTTTTGTAACAAAATAGCAATTTTTTTGCATAAAAACTCTTTATATATATAAGGGAATATTAAGAATTATTGGGAATTTTATGAACAAAATCAGCAGTCTTGATACAATTTTCGTAAGCTTGATAAAAGTGGCAAAAAAAGGAGAAAATGCCCAAATAGAACTTTTTGACTTTTTTAAAAAGATGACATGCGGGTACGGTACCGATTTGTCACGAATCGAATATAAAGGAGAATCCTTCAAAAGTTTAGTGTCTACTTTTGGTTTTGATAAATTAGCAAATGCAAAAATGCGAAAGCCACAAATCACAATAAATGGTCGTTCGAGAGTAAAAGGTCAAGGCATTTTCGGAATAAAACTTACTGACGGTAACAAAACTCTGGGAAATTCCGCCATTGGTATAGACCTGACACAGGGAGAACCTATATTGCAAATGCAGATGAGTGTTGGCAACGGAGCTGAAAAAGCTTTTGGTTTTAAGGGAATTATAAACACAAACTTTAAAACCGAAGAAGCTTTGCATTATAATTTTTTCCTTAATGAAGAAGTCGCTTTGCAAATGGGAATGCCAAAAGATACAATACGAGATATCGCAAAGATAAAAGAAATGGCACCTAAGAAACTTACAGGCGATAATGAAGCATTGATAAATGAGGTAAGAGCTCTTTTTAAAAATAAAGGTTTTACCCCGAGCAGTATTGACAGATGTATACCGACCCTTGTTGAAATCGCTTCAAAAGAAGGAGAAGTAACGGAGAAATCGGCAAAAAGTGCGCTTAACCTCCTGCTGAAACATATGGGTTATAATCCTAAGAATGTAAAACTTAAATTTGTAGGAGGAAATAATTTAGGAGGCCAGTTTGACATCCAAACTGGTAATTTATATCTTAACATTGAAATGCTCAAAGATTGGCAGGATTATGCAGTTACAATGGGGCATGAAGTCACTCACATGGAGGACTGGATTATCTTATATAAAGCACTCGGTCCTGAAAAATTTAAAAAGTTACACAGCTTTGATAAATTCAATCAAGCCTGGTACGACAAAATGTCACATTTCGTTTCTACAAAACATTTAGCTTTTGAACATAAGGGGAAAGTTACTGCTATCGTATGTGAAGATGGTTCTCGCATTACTGACCCCCAAAAAATCAAAGAATATTTAGACTGCTACGAAGACACACCCAGATTTAATTTATCTGTGATGGAAAAAGAATTAAGGAAAAAAGCCCGTGTTGCCAAAGCAAATTTAAGCGGTGATTATTCCAGAATGACATACATGAAGGATTACGTAACTTCTGATATCGAAGGACACGCAAGAGAAACAGAAGTGAATCTGGCTTCGGCATTAAAAAAATCCGGAGTATTACATAGTACTAAATTGAGCAGTGAATACGGGAAAAACCCCGGGAAACGTCCAATAGAATATTCAACCGCATTTACAAGAATAGATAAGGCTCTAAGCAAATACGGCAAAAATAAATGCGCAAAATTTAATGAATTGTATGAAGAAATTTTCCGAGAGATTGATCCTGAGTTAGCTGAACTTAAAGCAAAAATAGCTAGCCATAATTCTCAAGGAATTTTTACACAAGAAACAGAAATGCTTCGTACAAAATATGATAATCTGGTACTTCTCCGTCACCTTGGTCAAGAAAATCTTGAGATTGCAATTATGGAAGGAATGCAGCAACGACTGGGACTGCCGGTTAAGTCAAGTAATTTTCCAAGATATATACCACTACAATCAACAAAAGAGGGTTCTACAAAGTTTGTCGATGAGGTACAAGTACAAAAAGTTCAAAATGCGATAGAAAGTCAAGTACGTGAAATACAGCGTGAACTTTATCTTCAGGCATTAACAAAAATTGACCCCGAAATCGGAGAAATCCAAAAAGCATTGTTTGAAGGTCGTCCCAAGGCAGAATTTCAGAAATTGGTTAAAGAAAAAGCAGAACTTATAAAAACACGTTACGGCAATGCCTCCATGCTTGAAGCAAAAATTCATAAAGAGATGAAAGCAATAGAAGTCAGCAATTTTACATAATCCTATCGATACTTATTCTGAAGTAATTGCATGTCGGTTTTTGTTAGATATTGGAGCTCATTTAAATCTATAGGATACATAATGCTGTTTTTATCTTGTGAATGCCCAAGTCCTAATGCATGACCTATTTCATGAAGCATTACTCCGTATATATGGTTAATCGATCGACGAGCTTCCTGTTTAACAAATTTTCCGTTACGATTTAGAGTCACTGAGCTTTCTAACATGCCTATTTCTATATAATTTTGTGTAAAAAATCCTTGCCTTGTTGCTGAATGTGTACAACCCACAGCACTTTCATTCCCGCAATTTTTTACATAATCTACAAACTCTACATATATATCCGCTTCGCCTGCACTTTTAACATACTTAAAACGCACAAGCCCGTTTGATTTTTCCTGCCAAGCATTAAATGCTTTGCTCATTAAAACAGAATACTGACCAGCATTTTGGGGAACATAAACATGTATCGGAATGGTTCGCCACCGGGGATATGAATATGCATGCGCACAGATTACTCCGACAATTAACAATAAAGATAATATCAAGAACTTTTTCATGAAACTTCCTATATTAAACTATCAATTTTATTATTATAACATTTTTTATACAAACAAAAAAGCGGGTTATAATTTTCAACCCGCTTTTTAAACTTATCAAAAATAACTATCTTAGCTTTACAGTAACTGATTTTGCTTTTTGAGTATATTCCAATTTATCTTCTCTTGATAACCAACCTAAACCCATTTCTGCAAAGTTGTCAGCAAGACTTAAATCTTTTTTCATTTTGCTGATAGAAACTTCACCTTTTGTATTAAGGTAGTTATAAATTTGACCTGCTGATTCAATAATTTGTTCTTGAATTCCCATTTTCTCAATAGTTTTTGCCATGTTAATTTCTCCTATTTGTGTGTAAATGTTTGTACCTGAGTACAAATCAATTTTATATAAAAATTATTTTTTTTGCAAGCATTTGAAATCATATTCATGTTAAAATACTCCATAAAGTGTATGTTATTAAATTGTATTAAAGCTGAAAAAAGAGAAAAGGTACTCGTTGAAAAATACTGCAAACTCATAAATTCCGGAGTTAATCCATCGGAAATTCTTGTGTTGCTTCAAAATTCCACATTAAAAAATCTTTTCACAAACAAAGTGCTCTCAAATATTGATATTGGGGCCATTGAAAAATTAAACATTTATTCTTTTTTTTCAATTGTCTATAATACACTTGTAGACAACTGGTGTTTTATTGAAAATTCTATTTCCGGAGACAAAACATACATTTTACCCAACCTCGTCGGACTTGAAGTCTCTCAATTCTTATTAAAAGATATTCTCAAAATGAATGAAGTTAAAGGATATAATTCAAAGAAATCACTTCTTCACCAAATATTCAGAAGATATTCGCTGATTGTGCAGAATAATTTAACCGATGAACAAGTAAAAAAGCGCTCAGAAATTTTGAAAGAATCATTCGGCAAAGATGCAGAAGATATTATAAAAAAACTGCTTTCTGTAACATTGAAAACACGTAGTTTAGACTACTTAAGGCAGACTCTGATTTTCAATTATGTATATAAAAACACTGATTATTTTAAGAATATAAAATATCTGCTTGTTGATGATGCGGATGAAATGACACCAATCTGTTTTGATTTTATTTCTTATCTCAAACCGCAGCTTAAAGATTGGCTAATATGTTTTGATTCCCTGGGTTCAAGCCGATGCGGGTATCTGAGCGCAGATACCTCTATAGAACACAAGTTGAAAAATCTATTCAATGAGAATATTGAAACTGACAGTGAAATTTTTGAACAGGGCGAAATTATTTTCTCAAATGTTATCGAAAAAAAACATAAAAGATTGAAAAATTTTACATTAACTTCGCTCTCGAAAAGGGCAGAAATACTGGATGATACCATTTCAAGAATAGAAAAATTATTGGTAGAAAATATTAAACCTAAAGATATTGTACTTGTTACACCAATTCAAGATGATATGCTGAAGTTTACCCTAAAAGAAAATCTCAAAAATTGCAATCTGTTATTTTTATCAGGAAATGAAAAACTAATAGACAATCCTTTTGTAAGAGCAAGCATAAATATTCTTAAACTTATGCAGGATTTAGAAATTTCGGACATGGAATTTAGGGTTATATTATCTGATTTTGTTGGAATACCTCTAAAATATTGTGGGAAAATATTTGAGGAATATAAAAAAAATAAACAACTTCCCAAAATAAAAATTGAATTTTACAATGAAAAATACAGCAAGTTTTATGAAACTTTTCAAGACATTAAAAATGAAGATTCAAAATTATCCCAAAAAGTTTATGAATTATTTACAAAAATTGTCGATGATATTCCTGAAGACAAAATTAATAAATTCAACTTTTTTATAAAACAACTTAGGGATTTTGAAAATGTATTAGGCATAAATGTTGTTAAAGAAAGAATTACAGATATAATTGTACAATTTGAAAACTCTATAATTGCTGAGAATCCGATATCAACACTCGAAATTCATGAAAACGATTTGATTATAGCTACTCCTCAAAAAATTATTGATAATAAAATAACCTCAAAATATCAATTCTGGCTTGACGTCTCAAATTCAGATTGGGTTAAAACGGATACAGGACCTCTATATAATGCGTGGGTTATGCAGTCTGACTGGAATAAAGATGAATATACACTGGAAGATGATATTTTTCTTTCATCCCAAAAAATTGCAAGAATTTTGAGAAAGTTGCTTTTACTTTCAAAGGAACACGTTTGGGCTTATTCTAGCCTGTTTGATACCCAAGGAGTTGAAAATCTGGGTGGGATTGAAGAATTTTTGGCTTCGGAAGAAAATGAAAAAAATATTTCTCCGACCTTTACTATCACTCCCAGAGATGATCAAAAACCTGTCCTCGATTATAAAAACGGTTCCATGGCAATTTCTGCAGTTCCAGGAGCAGGAAAGACCACAATTTTACTTGCTCTTATTATGAAACTACTGAACAAAGGAATTAACCCGGAAAATATTTTCGTACTTACTTACATGGACTCCGCAGCCAGAAATTTCAGAGAACGTATAAAAAATATGTCGCCTAACAATTCTCAATTGCCAAATATCAGCACAATTCACGGGCTTGCTTTAAGAATTATAAAAGAAAACTCTAATTATGAACGGTTAAATTTACCATCGAATTTTGATATTTGCGACGACACGCAAAGAATGAGAATTATAAGAAGCATTCAAGGTAAAAATACAAAAAAAGACTTGGAAGAATTTGACAGAGCAATTTCTGTTATGAAACTTCAGGGCGGATGCATTAATAACCCCTCGTCCGACAAAAAAATCGAAAAATTTAAAACGTTTTACAAAGAATATCAGCAAAAACTGGATGAAGAAAATCTTATTGACTACGATGACATACTTTTGATGTCTGTAAAACTGCTTAAGGAAAACCAAGATATTTTAGAATACTATCAAAACATTTGCGAATATATTATTGAAGATGAAGCACAAGATTCATCAGGAATACAGCAGAAATTAATAGAACTTTTAAGCGGAAAGCACAGAAACCTTATACGTTGCGGAGATATAAATCAGGCAATTACAACTACATTTTCGAATGCTGATGTCGAAGGATTCAGGGAGTTTATTAAGACTGCTGATAAAAACGTTATAATGAATCATTCCCAAAGATGTGCCCAAGATGTTATGAATCTTGCAAATAAAACAGTTTTATGGGGCGAAAAACTCTTACCAAAAGCATTCTATAAAATAACCATGAACGGAGTTGAAGGGAAAAATCCCATTTCAAAAGATGCTGTTAAAACAAAAATTTTTGATAAACCGTTTGAAGAAAAAAACTATATTATAAAAGAAATTAAAAATGCCCTGACTTTTGATAAAAATGCGACAATCGGAATTCTTTTAAGAAGCAATTTTCAAGTGGCGAACTGGACCGCTTTTATCAACGATTCAGGATTTAAAACCATTACCAGGAGCGAATCATTAGGCCAAAAAGCTGTATTTAACACAATTTTTGCGATTTTGAAATTTATAAAAAATCCATTTGATAACGAACAACTCGCTGAAACGTATGAAATTCTTGCCGAATTTGGTTTTTATAAACCTCGATTACAAATAGAAATAAGGAATTCTGATATTCCGTTTATAACTAAAAACTCTGAGGAAATCGAATCCGGCAATTTATCACAATTTTTATGGGATATGGTATATTGGCTAAATTCTTCAACTTTGCCGATTGAAGAACTTGTAATAAAGATTGGGCTCTTTTATTACAGCTCTGATATCGAGAAATCAAATGTATATCTAATATCAACATTAGTAAGCCGCCTTAATACAAATAATGACTACTCTCTCATCCTTGAAAGACTGGAGGCACTTTCCAAACGCCCTACTTTAAGCGGGTTTAAATTCTTTTCCGAAGAAGACGAATCGGCAGCAAAAGGAAAAGTACAAATTATGACAATGCACAAGTCTAAAGGAGATGAATTCGACTACGTATTTATCCCGGAGCTCACGGAAAAATCTTTACCAATTGAAACAAATATAATGAAACTTAAAGATTCAACCTCATTTATGGAAGAAATTCGAGGATTTAACTTGGAATATCGCAAAAAAACAGAACAGGAACTGAAAGAATTTTCGGCAGAAGAAAATCTGAGATTGTTTTATGTAGCCGTAACACGAGCAAAGAAAAAACTCTATATAACAACTTCCAAGAAAGTAAAAACATTCAGCGGGGGGGAGAAAGAAGAAATACCCAGTGTTATTTTTGAAGAACTGCAGCAATAAGAACTTTTATTAATTTATTTGCACAACGGGCAATTTGCAAAATGTTTATATCTATTGTAAAATAGCAAACAGAGTTTTAAAGGTAAGTAAAAATTTATGAACCTGGCGGATATATTTATTAATATTTTTGTAATAGCCTTTTTGTTATTTGTAAACGGTTTTTTTGTTGCATCGGAGTTTGCACTCGTAAAAGTCAGAAAGACAAGACTTGAACAGCTTTGCAACGAAGGTAACCAAAATGCCAAACGTGCTTTAAATTTAGTAAATCAAACTAATAAAATGCTTGCAGCGGCACAATTGGGAGTCACTATTGCAAGTATCGCATTAGGTTGGGTTGCAGAGGCAACAATGGTTCAGTTAATTGAGCCTGCGATAAAACTTATACCTTACGGTAATTCAACAATAACAGCTCACGTAATTTCAGTTCCTATTGCATTTGTGCTGGTAACATATTTTCATGTTCTTTTGGGAGAACAGCTTCCAAAATGTTTCGCGTTAAGGCATCCTGATTCTCTGGCTTTAGCCGTTGCCACCCCAATGAATATGTTTATTTCCTTAATGCGTCCGTTTGTATGGCTTTTAATGGTCAGTGGAGACAAGATCTTATGCGCATTTCACGTTTCCGCAGAGGATGCTTCTCTTGTGCATTCTACTGAGGAATTGGATATGCTTGTAGATGCAAGCTATAATGAAGGCGTCTTAAATGAAACTGAAACAGAAATGCTTCATAATATGTTTAAGTTCTCAGATTTAATGGCAAAGCAAGCAATGACACCGAGAACCGATATGATTTGTATTCCTAATGATATAAGCTATGATGAACTTGTGAAATTTGCGCTGGAAAATCAATATACAAGGTATCCCGTTTATGAAGAAGAAAATATAGACAAAATTTTGGGATTCGTTCATGTAAAAGATTTGTTTTCATTAGCTATGAATAGAGAGCAATTTTCCATAAAAAAACTGATTCGTCCTCTTATGCTTGTACCGGAAACAATGACACTTGATAATTTGATAATTGAATTCAAGAAAAGCCATGGACAAATGGCAGTTGTTATTGATGAATTTGGAGGAACCTCAGGATTAATCACACTTGAAGACGTTCTTGAAGAAATCATTGGTGATGTTCAAGATGAGTTTGATGAAGAAGAGGAACTCGATATTAAAGAAATTAGCGAAAATACTTATATTGCAAATGCGATGATGCGAATTGACGAATTTGTAGAATATTTTGATTTGGATAAAGCATTATTGGAAGAAGATGATGTTGAAACAATTGCGGGACTTGTTGTAAAACTTCTCGGACATATTGCTGATGTTGGGGATACGGTATCTTTTAACGGTTTAACTTTCAAAGTAATAGAGATAGACGGTGCAAGAGTTACTAAACTAGAGGTTATTAAAGAGCCGGAGAAAGAACCGGCAGAAAGTTCTGAAATCGGTTAAACTTAAATTCTGATATAAAAATAAATTCGGGTCCGATGTATGTCAGACCCGAATTTGCTAACATTATGCATTATGCATTAATATCTTTTACAGACAACGCAATCCTGTGTTCTTTTGGTGTAAATTTTTTGATTAAAACATCAATTTCATCTCCAACTTTATATAAGTTGAACGGATTGACATTCTCTTCAGACATTTCAGCAACAGGAAGAAGAGCTTCAACACCGGGGAAAATATTAATGAATGCACCAAATGTGGTAACTTTATTAACAGTTCCTTTGACTGTTTGTCCTTCTTCAAATTGACCTTCTATTTGCTGCCAATGATTTTCACCCATTCTCTTTAATCTCAATGATATTC
>JAEEXX010000183.1 GCA_016287985.1 Candidatus Gastranaerophilales bacterium | reverse complement strand
AACATTTATGCATTGTAAAATAACAGATTTACTGATTGCTGGTGAAGGTACAGAAATTGATGTAACTGCGTTTGATGACATTCATAGTTTGCGCCACATATTTGTTTTGTCAAATCGTGTTAATTACTATAAACTCCTATTCCCCAATATTAAAGACAAATTTATTGGTATTGAACACGAAAGTCTTGGACAAGAAATTTTCAAAATTGGCAAAAAATATTGGAATAATGGTAATAGAGAGGAGAGGGATCTAAACGAAGCGATAAGATTGTATTGTATTGCATCAGATTTGGATAATGAAGACGCCAAAAGAGAAAAGAAAGAATGGAGTAATTTTTGGTTTGATAAAGCTCTAGCTTCTTATTCAAAGGACAAAAAAAGTGTTTTGGGATTATTGTCTGACTATATAAATGAATATAAAATAATAGAAGGAACAGAGTCAATAGTTGATAATGCGTTTTCTGATTTAGGATCTGAAGTTGATTATTCTTATCTTGAAAAACTAACCATACCTTCATCGGTAACTACCATAGGGCAAGGTTCTTTTAATAAGTACATATCTGAAATTATTTGTCTTTCTCCGTATTTCGAAGTTGATAATAATGCATTATACACCAAAGGCAAGGAGAGATTAATACTTTGTTTCGCCAACGAAGACGAATTTGTTGTTCCTTCTGAAGTAAAACAGATTGATAATTATGCGTTTTATAGCTGTAGATCTAAGCGAGTAGTATTAGGGCATAATATAGAATCAGTGGGGATTAATCCTTTTGTTGAGAAAGGACAAGACGATTCTGATTTCTTTGTGGAAAGTCTGTCCCATAAATATATAGTTGACAATAATTGTCTTTATGAAAGTGGACATAAATTGATTTCATTTTGGGGCAAAGATGAGACTATAACCATTCCATGTGGCATTGATGAAATTGGAGAATACGCTTTCTTTTCTTCAAACCTTAAAGAAATAAACCTCCCAGATTCAATTAATATAATTGGAGACTGTGCTTTTGGGTGGTGCTTTTCATTACAAAAAGTTTTAGTGCCATCTAAAGCCGAAAAAAAATTTCGTGATATAATGAATAAATATCAAGATATGATTAGAATTGAAAATAATAACACAACTAATATATAAACAATACTATGAGAAAAAGGAAAAAACAAAAAGATAAAAGACATCAGCGATATATTAATCGTAAAATGCAAAAAGCGAAGCGTACAAAGAAAGTGAGCAAAAAAAATGTTTGTTCTACCATTGACGCTTCGCAAATGTATTGCTTTGGTCACATACAACAAGTTTTGGAGTATGATGCATTATTTGGTAAGAATCAACAACCAACAATAGAAAGCCTACTGCAATATGTAACGAGAGAACAAGGTATTAAAATTGCATGTTTGTTGAGTAATTCATACAATCAAGCAACTATTGACAAATTGGACAATTGTTTTTCTTCATTAAGTATAGAAAATAGAAGAATTGTTGAAAACCAATTGCAACAATTCTTCAAAAGAAGAAAAAATGTCGATAGTATTATTTGGACTACAAGCGAAACACCTCTACAATTGTTGAGACATTTGTTTGCTATGCCAATTAATACAGTGAAGCAGAATATAATAACCAATGAAGAAGCAGAAATGCGTATTTTTAAAACTATATTGCTTTTGAATCAGGAAGCAGTAAAATACAATTCAACAATCAATAATTTAACAGAATTACTGTTCTTACATTCTGCAATAAACTCCAATATGCGGTCAAAAATGGAATGGGAAAAGAAGGATCGAACAATAATGCAATTATATTACGCAGTGGAGTTTTTCCAATTTTTATCATCACACAACGAATACACTGAACTTTATAACCTGTTTTTATCAAAACATAATACGAGCAATTGGCAAGATTATGTTAGGACAATTTATGGTGCTGTAGTCTGCCTTAATTATCAATCGGATTTCATTGATACAAAAAATATCCAAGAAAACAATATTATTATAAAGCGAGATATATTGGAATCTTTATGTTTCCATTTTGATGAAATAATAGATTTCAAATCTAATGATAAAAGTGATAGAAATAATAATACAGATTATAAATTCTTTCGTTCTCATCCAATAATAAAAATGCCTAATGGAGATTATTGTGTTTTCAATTGGGAATTTATGATAGATAGTTTGTTTAATTCACTATATTTTGAGTTTAAATCGTTTTATGTTCAATCAAAAATAGATATTTGTAATCTTTTTACTGAAAAGTTCGCTGAAAAGGTCTTGTTTGACGGTTTACTAGAAAAGAGTACATCTACAGAACATTATACAATGTTATCTGAAGAGTTTATGCGAAAACACTATAAGAAGACAGACAAGGATTTGGGGGCACCCGACTATCTTTTGGATGGGAAAAATTTTTACATTCTTTTTGAATGTAAGGATATTAGAATTGGTGGCTATGAAACGGAGAGCCATGACTACGAAATAATCAAAAAAACATATCATAATAAACTGAAACGCAAACCAAAAACTTCGGAGAACAATGAGATTAAAAAAGATGAAAAAAAGTTAGGTAAGATTGTTGGTATTTCTCAAATTACTAAACATATAGCGACCATACGAAAATCAGAATTCAAGTATCACACGATGAAAAGTGATGCTCCGATTTATCCTGTACTGATTCTATCAGATTATAAGTATATTTATCGTGGTTTTTCTCATATAGCGAACCAGTGGTATAGAGAAGAATTGAGTGAAATATACAATCCCCAAATCGACAAACCGCTTATTGTTATGTCATTTATTACACTCATTAAATATCAACAACTGTTCAAAGAAAAAGGATTGGAGTATTATTTTGAAAAATATTTTCATCAAATTAATCGGCAAATCATGAGTCCAGACGAACTAATAGATGCGTACCAATCATTTGATGAATTTATGTGTGCATATCCATACGACTTGACGGCATTCATAAATAAAATATTAAATGTTATTAAATACG
>JAEEXX010000182.1 GCA_016287985.1 Candidatus Gastranaerophilales bacterium | reverse complement strand
CCTGATTTAATTAATTTAAATCCGGACTTTTCTGCAATATTAGCACAAAAAGGCACTTTAGAAGAAATTCCGGAATTTAAATTATCTGATTTTAACTCCGAAATCGTTAATGCATTGAAATACAACGGCAAAATATATTCGATTCCTTGGTATGCAACCAGCGCTGTAACAATATACAATAAAGACTTATTTCAAAAAACAGGTCTAAAAAAGTTGCCTGATACATACCAAGAACTTGCGGATTATTCTGAAATAATAAAGAATTCCACAGGTGCATATGCATATCTGCCAACTATAACAGAGAATGATACAATGGTTAAAATACTTAATAAGTACGGTATTAGCGAGACAAAAGATTTTAATTCTAAAACGAGTATTGATTTATTTAATATGTTTAAAAATCTTTATAATTCCAATTTGATTCCACAGGAAACGATAAATATGACCCATAGAGAAGCCCTCGAGCAATACATGTCTGGGAAAATAGTATTTTATCAAGGCGGAGCTAATTTTTTGAATATGATAAAGGAAAATGCCCCAAAAGTGTATTCACAAACTGACGTAATTGAGCAAATCAAAGGCCCTGTCGGTCAAAATGATTTTTCTGTAATGAATTTTGTAATACCTCTGCGTGCAAAACATAAAGAGGAGGCGTTAGATTTTTGTTTGTATCTAACGAATTCTGAAAATCAGCTTAAATTGGCAAAAATGACAAATGTTATTTCTACTAATTCTAAAGCCCTAGAAGATGATTTCTATAATGATTATTCAGATTTGATTTCAAAAGCACGTTCAATAAGTGCAAAACAAATAAACAAAGTAACTCCGCAATTAAAGCAAAAAAAGAATCAAAAAGAAATAAATTTACTTGTAAATACCGCTGTTCAGTCTATTTTGCTTAATAAGGATTCTACTGTTAATATTCTTAATAAAGTTTCGGAAACCTTTAATAAATAGCAAAAAAATTTTTTACTGGTTTTTTAGTGTATTAGTAAAGGAGAAATTTTATGATATCGTTTAGAGGTCAAAAAGTATGTTCTGTTAATGCAAAAGAATTCTACCCAATGATAGCTTTGGTGTCAGATCATCCTGCTTCATTGATTGAAATGAATCCATTTTGTCATTGTGATGTTTTAACATATAATAAATTACGCCATTGGGGATTAAATGCTGCTTTGATAAGCGATATTTTTCAATATGAGCGGAATAATGAAAATTCAAGATATTTTCTATTAACTACGCAAAATGATGATTTTGATCAGATAAGTCAACCCTCAATTTTGAGTATCGCTAAAACTACAAGTATGGCCGATGATGAAGTTATGATTGATATGATTCAAGTGAATCCTTGGTATATCTCCAGAAGAGATTGGAAAGATTCCAAACTCCCGTTTAAAACATTTGTTGAGTGTGGCAAAGTTACGATTCAGGCTTTCAAAAATACATTTGTAAATAAGGACTTATGGCTTCATGCACCAAAAAATCTGATAAATTATTTTAAGAAATTAGGTTTTGAAATTGTAAAATCTCCAGATGATAAAGGCGATGCGCTTATGAAGTTTTCTAAGAATATTAAATAGGATGGTGATGTAATGATAACATTTGGGGCGAATTATGTTAATTCGGTAAGTGTGGCGAGGGGATACTCAGATAGCAAGATAATTGAAAAAAAGGCTGCATTTGTGGAGTTATCGCCAAAAAGCAAAGCGGATGCGGCTGTGCTTGCAACAACATCTGTAATATGGGGGGGGCATCTCAGTTTAGCGAAAGATATTTTGGATGATTTTAATAAATCAAAATCCGATATTCTGCTTGGTAAAAAAGACGTTAATTATTATGCGCTAACGACCCAGATGCGTAATTTCAACTGCTTAAATCCGTTTAAAATTAAGGGTTTGGTGGAAGTCGCTTCTTACTATCATATTCCTTCTTCAGAATTTATTACATATATACAAACTGTGCCCAAAATTTTTAGAGGGAATTTGGGGCTTATAGGTAAAGGAATGTTAGATTGCTTAAAGGAGCTTTTTGAGACAAAAGATCTGGAACTGTCGGCCAGTCGTTCGGCAGTGGATTTTTACATGCGGAACGGCTTCGAGCTGCTCAGCAATGTGAACAAGGGGTTAACGATTCCTATGAAATACAGAGTAATCAAAAGATTAACCTAAGAACTTTTGGACATCCTTTTTTCCATAATTGTTTCTTTTCTTTCTAATTTATCGTACAACTGGGAATTTATCTCGCCTCCGATTAAAATCAAGACTGAAGTGTAATATAGCCACATCATCATAACAGCGAATCCGGCAATTGTACCGTATACGAAATTGTATGTATGTAAGTTATTAACATATAAGGAGAATCCCCATGAACCAATTAACCAGGATATACAGAAAAAGATTGATCCGGGAAGTGCGCTGTGTCTTTTTAGTTTTTCATGTCCGGCAAGATCCGGCAAAATGTAGTAGCTTAAATAAGCCATAATAAACAGGGTCAAAAACGCAATCGGCCAACGAGTAAAAAGCATAATGTTGGCAAGGTGTTCAGTCATCCCAAAATAGGTAACTAAAAATTTTATAATAACTCTACCAAATATGATGAGCGTAATACTTAAAAATAGGACAAGCGCATTGACAAAAACCATAATTAAAGCCAGCAATCTTGAATACAGAAAGCTTCGGGTTTCTTTAATTTTATAGGCTCGGTTAAGGCCTTTTGCTACAATAGCCAAAGTGTTTGTTGATAAAAACAAAGTGATGCAAAATCCTAAAATGGCAATCAGACCGCCTTTTGAAAAGAAAAACACTTCATTCAAAACTATTTTTATTACATTCAAAGCATCCGCTGGCATGACATTTTGCATAAATATAAATATCGGATTCATAAAATAGTGTTTTCCAATGTAACCAAAAAGAGCCGTTAAGAATAGAATTAACGGGCAAATCCCTATGGTGAGCATAAACCCCATTTCTGATGCCATCCCGAAGAAATCATTGTCAACCACAGA
>JAEEXX010000181.1 GCA_016287985.1 Candidatus Gastranaerophilales bacterium | reverse complement strand
GTAATGCAGACCTTTTTGAAGTTCATCCAGCAACGATTCAGATAATAATTGATAAATTATATCGGTTTAAGAACGGAGAACGTAATGATCATCTTCACAAGTGTAATCTTTATAGTAGCCAAGAAATTGATAATATACGTGAAAAAGCAATGCAACTATATTGCTTGCTTCTAGGTAGTTTCAAAATTAGTAGTGGAGATTATGCAAAACTCATAGCTTATGATACACACGAAGTGTTGCTAGAAACTATTAACGAAGAAGAACTAATAGAGATAATAATGGAATGGGCAACGCCAATAATGATGTTTGATATGCCTAAAAAGTCGCATACGGTTGCTTTTAAGATTACAAAATTTGATGGAATGGATTGGAACTTGTGCCTTCAGGGGCTTGATAAGATACCTGAAGATAAATATAAAACATATGAATGGAACCAAGGAATGGTTTATTCAAGTTCTGTAACTAAAAATGTATTAATATGGAAGTCTGCAGGAGAATTAAAGGAAGAATACGATAAGCTTATTCGCGTGTTTAGAATAATTATGTCAGGAGAATCAAAACTTGCAAATTTGCTAAGAGAATACCAAGAAGTGGTGATTGGGGATCTACAGGTAAAAGAGGTGTTGTTCAGAAAATCTTAAACTTAAAACATGCTTGGGAGTTTATATTAGATATAGATGTTATTCGAAGTAATTCTGATTATTATATGATTAGTCATATTGCAAAGCTCGTTAATGAAGGATTCTTTATGGAAGGCGGTCGTGTCAGAAATGTTCCGGTTACTATAGGCGGAAGTAGTTATGTTCCTCCGATTCCAATTGAATCTGTGGTTAAAGAGAATATTGAAAGAATAGTGTTATCTGAGAAGGAATCGATAGATATAGCAATAGAGTTATGCTTATATTTATGAGAGGAGATTTAAAATGATTAAAGTTAGAGAGGGAAGTATAATTAAACCCTTACCAACAGATGAAGAGTATAGTGAAGAGGCTAAATTATGGGGGGTAAATACCCCATATACTTTTAAGAAATTTATACAAAAATATAATTGCGCAAAGCCTATAGATTTTGAGATTAAAGCTAATAGAACTAGGCTTGTAACAAGGTTTTTTGGAATTGTAAATGACGCAGTTGCTGATTTTATAAATAGCGAGTATGATATTTCACATGTTCAATCAGAAGCATTTCAGTTTTTTTATTATGGTGAAGATAGATATGATAATGATTTGATGCCATTTGCGGAATTGTTTGGAGGCGATTTCCTGTGTCTTGATAA
The DNA here is from genome assembly GCA_016287985.1 of Candidatus Gastranaerophilales bacterium. Classification (GTDB taxonomy): domain Bacteria; phylum Cyanobacteriota; class Vampirovibrionia; order Gastranaerophilales; family Gastranaerophilaceae; genus CAG-196. Next base: position 1,729 of record JAEEXX010000181.1, on the reverse strand, counting down.
AGGTAAGAATAACGAGTATGAAGATAATCCAAGAGTGTGTGTCTTGAGTCATGAAGAGTCAGGAGAGTTTGATCCTGTAACATATCACGTTGCGGACTCGTTTGATGAATTTGTTGTGAAGTATCATATTTTATAATAGTGGAGGAAAAATGATTAGAAAGCAGATTATGTCACTCTTACTTTCATTAGTTATGCTAATATCAGTATTTGATATTGATGTACATGCTGCTGATGTTAGTAATGGCAATAAAGGTGATAAATTATGTTTTCCGCCTTCAGTTTTCCCTATAAAGATTGAGGTCTTAAACAAGATTGGAACTATATTAATAATTATCTATTATTAAATCCAAATGAAATTCTTCCAAATAACACAAAAAATGTTTGGTTAAACTGCCAGAAATGTAATAATAATTATTTAATATCAACTAAAAGCAAATTATTAAATAACAAAAGAAAGATTTCAAGTTGCAATTTTTGCAAAGGTAATCGTTATAAGCAATTTCATTTTCTTAATTATTAATAAAAGTAAATAAAGTACATTTTCTCTCGGAAATGTACTTTATTTACTTTTTACTTTTCTGTATGATTTTTGATGGATAAAGTACATTTTTTAAAAATTCTAGTTTTTACTTTTCGTTATAAAAATAGTAGAATAAAGTCCATTTTTCTGAAAAAATTTTTTTTACTTATTTTTACTGCGTTTAGAATGCTATATAACATGTCTTAGTAGTTCATTATTCAACTATTCGCAAAAGACAAGTTTAACGAAGAATGCTATAACACGAAATAGCCCTGAAATCGCCATATACGTATAAACCAGCTAAAATCCCATTTCTTTTAATTCATGCACTAACTGTACATAAAACTCTCGAACGTCGAATTCATCAAAGTTCTCTCTGTTCAAATCAATCATATCTCCGTGAGAAATTCCACGGGTTCCATGATGTGTAATTAATCTGTAATTTTTCCCCCAAGGAAATGAACTTGCGCCAACCAGTCCGTCATTTGGGCCGTCAAATCGTTTAACGAAATGTGTTGTTAAGTTCAATGGAAAGCGTCCGCCTCTTGCAACATTTAACAGGGAGCCTACACTCTGGTAATAAACGTTTGGATTATCTTTTACAATTTCATTGTTTTTTGCACAGGCTGAAGCCGTTAAATCGGTTACAGCTTTCATAAAATCCGGATTTGGATCACCTAATTTCTTTAATGAACGATTATAGGCTTTTGCAATCAGTTTCTGTTTCGATTCCGGAATTTCATTTAACAGGTAATCAGCAAATTCGCATCCTCGATGAGGCGTATTAATTGTTGTCAAAGATGCAACATATGGAGCTGCACCGGCCAAAGAAATTGCATATCTGGAATCTAAGCCGCCTTTGGAATGACCAATTATGTTAATTTTTTCACAACCTGTTTCTTTTAAAATTTCCTGAATTCTTTGTGTAAGTTCTTTTCCGCATTCTTCAATTGATGCAGCCGATTGCTGATTTCCGTAAAAAATTGTCGCGCCGTTTTTTTCTAGTTCGTCTGGGATTCGCCCCCAGTAATTCATAAATTTAAAATCCCTGAAAAACACTCCATGTACGAAAAGTAACGGATATTTTGTTTTGCAATAGGCCTGATTTTTTCTGCTTTCATTGAGAAGATTTTTTGCATGTTCTACTTCTACTTCCTTATTGACGGTTTTAATAATGATATATAAGGCAATTAAGTGTATGATTGGAAT
>JAEEXX010000180.1 GCA_016287985.1 Candidatus Gastranaerophilales bacterium | reverse complement strand
TACAAAGGAGGGTGTGTGTATGAAAGTTCAGTCGATTAATTCTATACCTAATTATGGTAATTGTAATCGTTCAAATTTAAATTTTGAAGGTAGTAAAGGAAAGATTGTAGCTGCTGCTGCAGGGAGCTCCCTTTTGACAGCGGCATTTGTAACTACATCAGCCGTAACAGGTCCAATTGGATGGCTGTTAGGGGCTTGGATAGCTTTGGCTGGAGGAATCGGCGGGGCTGCTGCTGAAAGTGGTATTGAAGACAAAATCAAAGAATTAAGGAACGATAAGAGTAAGGGGCCGTCAGGTAACTTAAATACAACTATTTGATTATCTTTAAAATATTAAATATATATTCTAGTATAGACCAGGTTGATGTTGCCGAGTAAAAATGTTATACTATATGGGTTATGTAGCATATATAGGATATCCTTGTGGGAATTTTTGACGGAATTAAAAATTTCAAGAAACAACTGGACAAAGTTGAAACTTCAATATATTCCGGAAAGCAGTCTCTGCTTGAAGTATATGAGCTTAATTTAAAATTGGAAGCAGAAATTGCTAAGCGGACACGTGAACTTGACACCGCAAACAAGCAAATGCTCACATTACAGCACATTTGGGACATGATGAATTCATCAAAGCCATTGTCAAGTGTACTTAACGCTATTGTTACAAGCCTGCAAGGTGAACTGGGCTATTTACATTCTTGTATAGCAAAAAAAATGACTGATGGTGAAGGTGAATACCTTCAGATGATGGCTTGTTCCGGTTCATTATTTGATGGAATTTTTAGAAGCTTGTTTGACTGTGATCCTTATGAAATGCGGTTTAATAGTCCCAATATTGATGAAATATATGAATCAATTGAAGAAGATAAAATATATCAATCAAAAGATGTATTAGAACTCATAAAAAAAACAATTCCTGATATATCTGAGGAAGTGGTTATTAAAGGACTCGGAGCAACCGGAACAAAGGCGTATATATTAATTCCGTTAACTTATAATCATTCTCACTTTGGTTCGCTGGTTGTGTTTTCATCAAGAGAGGATGCGGCAGAAAATGAATTAAAGTTTCTGAAACTTTTTTCAAAACAAATTGAGCTTGCAATTACAATTGCCGGATTATTCCAAACTGTAAAAGAACAAGCTGTAACTGATAGTATGACCGGTTTGTATAACAGAAGATATTTTGAAGAATTTCTGCAAAAAGAAGTGTTGCGTTCAAAACGACAAAATACTAAGTTTTCTATAATCGGTATAGATTTAGACCATTTAAAAAAAATCAATGATAAATTTGGTCATACATATGGTGATATGGCAATAAAAGCTATATCTGAAATTTTAAAAAGCAGCTGCAGGACGATTGATATTGCAGCGAGAATGGGCGGAGAAGAATTTAATGTAATTTTGCCAGGTGTAGATTCTCAAGGAGCAATAATTTTTGCGGAAAGAATAAGAAAAACTATAGAAGCAATTCCTCTCGAAAAAATCGGACATATTACTGCAAGCATTGGACTGGGTACATTTAAAGAGCATTCGGAGGACATATATGAGTTAGAAGAACTCGTTGACCATGCAATGTATGAATCAAAACGAGCTGGAAGAAACAGGGTAACAGTTGCAAAACCTGCATCTGAAACCTCGTGGCAGGAAATAGCCATAAATGCATTTACGGATATTTTGACAAAGCATCGTATACCTATTGACAAAAGAACATCAAATTTACTTAATAAGAAACTTCAAGAGATGAATATAAATAATGAGATGCTATATCAGGTATCTGATTTGTTGGTTTCCACATACAATCCTAAACATGCTGTGGGTATAACAAAGAAGAAAGTTTTTCTGGCGACACTTTTAGCAAAAAGATTTGAACTTCCAAAAGAAAATGTAGATAAATTAAAAATAGCTGTGTTGTTGTATGATATCGGAAATACTATGCTTCCAAAAGACCTTTTATCAAAAACAGAACCGCTTAATGAGGAAGAGTTCGCTTCTATAAAACAGCATCCGCTTATTGCAGCAAGGGAGATTTTAAAGCCTATCAGTAATATTGGAGATATAATTCCGATAATAGAAAAGCATCACGAAAACTGGAACGGTACCGGATATCCGGAACATTTATCGGGAGATAATATCCCTATTGAATCTCAAATTATATTAATAGTTGATTCTTATTTTGCCCTATTGGAAGACAGACCGTATAGAACTGCGATGTCAAAGCAGGATGCAATTAAAACAATACTGGTAGAATCTGGTTCAAAGTGGAGTACCGCACTCGCCGATGAGTTCGCATCGGTTATAAATAACGAGGACTTTAATGATTGAATTACTTATTTTATATGAGTTAAATAAAACGCCTCTGACAATGTATGGTATCTCAAGAAATATTAAATCTGATTTTAATATTTTTATGATCCCGAGTCTTGGAACAATTCAACCTGCTCTTAAAAGACTTGAAAAACAAGGGGCAATATCATATCAAAAATTTATGTCGGCTGGCGGACGTCCGTCAAAATGTTATGCAATTACATCTTCAGGGAAAGATTTATTCTCGGAACTTCTGGTTTCACCAATGCCGGAAAATCCGGTTCAATTTTTAGTAAATGCAAGGCTTCGATTGTATTGTGCTCAAAATCTTTCCGATGAATATATTGCAAAGCTTATAAAACAGTTAAAAAGAAAAACTGAAGTAATTTTAATTGAATCAAAAAAGAAATTAGAAAATGATAATTTAACATTTTATCCAAAAATGGTAATTGACAATCTAAATTGCGAATATAAGAATTTTACGTTACTTTTGGAGGGTATAGAACATGCCTGCAATCATTAGCGGGGTTATAAAGGATTCTATTGCTGAAGAATTGGAGGTAAATAAGGGAGATATATTGCTTTCAATTGATGGTGTGAAACCTCAGGATATGATTGATTACAATTACTTATGCAAGGATGAGCTTATAACTATTGAAATACAAAAAATAAATGGCGAAGTAGAAGAAATTGAAATTGAAAAA
>JAEEXX010000030.1 GCA_016287985.1 Candidatus Gastranaerophilales bacterium | reverse complement strand
ATTTCAACACCCGCTTTTATGTTCTGTTCCGGATCGTACGGATCTGTTACATGATAATCCTGTGCAGTAGAAGGCATTAGCTGCATTAATCCCATTGCACCGGCTTTGGATTTGACATTAGGATTGAATCCGGATTCCTGTTTTATAAGTGCATTTACTAATTTTTCATCAACACCATGCTTTTTAGAAACTCGGGATATTAATTCTTTTATTTTGGATTTGTCATTATAGACGGGTTTTTGATTTACAGAATTAGCTGTTTCGGTATATATTTGGGCATTTACCCTTGTTGCCGGATTGGTAATTAAATCTCCAAATTTGGTTTTTGCACCCGCCTGAAGTACTTTTTCAAATGATACAGACTCATTATTTTTAATGTTTCCTGATGCTTTTTCTACAGGGAACCATTGTGAGTTAATGCTCTGAATTTGGTTATTCATCTGTACAGCTCTTTGCATAGCGCTTGACTGACCTGATGATGACAATAAATTTTGAATCATTGCAGAGAACATATTTATTAAGTCCTTTCAACTTATTAATACGTATAAAACAAAAAAGTCTTTATGTTTTATTAGATAAAATACATTAAATGGTTTAATTATATAAATCTATTTGTCAAATAAATGTTACAATATAGCTTTTTGGTGCAGATTATGATATTATAAATGAGAAACTAGGGAGAGCATGTCTGTGAATAATGACAAAATTTTAATAGATGAAAAGTATTTAAATGCTTCTCAAGAGCGTTGTTGCGAAATGAGTAATGCAGAGTTGCGATGCAGAGCTGTCGCAAATATTTTTGCTGCAGAAATAGCTGAGAAGTATTTTCAGGATCAATCAGTAGATATTGAGAGCGGAATTCATAATGTAAGGGAAGTTCTGGCTGATATAGATATTTCTGATATATATGTTGATGGGAATTATATAGATGTAAGAGTTTATTTTGATGAAAATGAGCTCTTTGTTCCAAAGGTACATTTTGACTACAATATTCTACCTGTAGCGTATATGTTTATTAAACTTGACCGAGAGTTAACTACAGGTGAGGTTACAGGGTTTGTATTTCCGGAAAGGATAAATCTCGACAACTGTAAAGACGATTATTATGTTATCGAAGACGACATGCTTGTATCCTATTATGATGTTAATTCAAGATTTGTAACTTGTTCTGACAATGGTTATAAGACAGATTTTGAGAAAGATGCGTATGATTTTGTTGATGGAGTGCTTTCGAGAAAGGAAGAGTTCTATCAAACATTATTATCTTCACAATCTGCGAGAGAATTTTTACAGCTAGTTTCCAAATCAAAATCTGTTTTTAGTAAATTTGACTTTATATCATTGACTAAGGATGGTGGAACAGATTCTGCAAAATCGGAAGGAATTGTGTCTGATACGGAGAGCACTTCCCCTGAAGTTTTGGAATCGTTTGATGAGTCACAAGAATTTTTGGTATCGGATGAGTCTGAAGGCGACGTTCTTTTGGAAGGTGAATCTTATGACGAATTGACGACAGACGTTGATGAGGAAATTCCTGTTTTAGATGGGAATGATGAAGATAGTATTTCGGGTGGGGATTTAGATGAAATCGAATCTTATAACGTAGAAGTCCCTGTCTTAGATGAGTCTGAAGAAATTGTTACAAGTGGAGAACTTAAAGGCATTGAATCTTATAATGATGAAAATGCTATAGCTGAAGAAGCTAATGCTACTTTGATTGAGGAATATGAACCGATTGAGTTAGTAAAAGAAAGTGCGGAAGAAATTGTCAAAGAGGAAGTTTTAGATAACATCGGAAATCCTAAATCAGAAGATTCTACAAATACCTTAAAATTAGAAAGTTCAAATAATGCAAATAACGAAACTACTAATTCAGTTGCATTAGATGGAAATGCAACTGACGATATTACAGAACTGTCTGAATTTGATTATAGTACTGAGATAATGCCAAGTATAAAACGTATAGATGGAGAAAATGGTAGTGATGATGAAACTCCGTTTGAAGTTACCGAAGAAATGCTTAATAATACAAATTCCGCTGTTGTTGAGAACAAACGTTATGAAATAAATAATTCTCAAGCAAGCGAGAATGAGCAGATTGACAAGTTGTTCAACAGTGGAAATTCAAGAGTTGTCAATGCATCAAAGAAAAAGAGCTCTATTATTCCACTATTGAGCGTTATTATTCTTCTTTGTGCAGCGGGCTATTATGGTTATACAAAGTATTCAGAGTCAATATCTCCATCCAAATTGCCGGCTGAATCTGTAGAAAATATTGAAAATGGTTCGTCTGCAAAACAGTTAGATTCCAGACAGGATGCAATGCCAATTGAAACAGTTGAAAATATTGAGACGACTAAACCTACAGAGGAAGCTGCATCCGTTTCAATTCCGGCTATAGAGCAAAATTTGAATGCCTCCATTCAAGTTTCTAACCTAAATGTCAATTGGGAGGTCCCGACCGGTTATGCCAATAATGCCACGGCTAAAAGGTATTTTCTAAAAGTCGGGAAAGTGTTACAGTTAAATTTGAAGGCAGAACTTTTAATGTTAAGCAAATCTCCTATAACTAATAAAATTTCTGTTGAATTAGAATTTAATAAAGGTACAAACAAATTTGAAATAAAGCAATTTGTAAATTCAAGCGGTGTTAGTATGGTTGATAATGTCGTAAAAGACACTGTAAGAAAAGTTCTTGAAATGAATATGAACATGAATATGGGTGTATTCAATAGTCTTCCAGGAAATCCTGTACTTGTAATTAATTTATAATAAGAAAGCTGATATATGGAAAAACATTATGATTTAATAGTTTCATTGATAAAAGCACATCGGAAATATCCTGATTGCGAGTCAATTTTAGATGAAATAGTTGCGGATGTATACAATCATGCAGAAGTTGTTCTAAATACGGTGCGCAACGAGACTGTGGTAGCATCTTATTTAAGCAAGATAGTCTCAACATCAATGGTAACTGTGCCAAAGAGACTGGGTATAGTTAAAACGAAGCGAAATGATATCCGGTCATGTAGTGTTGATAATGATTCAATTGCAACTGTTAATTCGCAACCTTCTTTGACATTGACTGAACAAAGTGTTGGGAGTGATAAGATAGAGCCTGAGTCAGTAGATACGGATGCTATATCATTCTATGATGAAGAAGACCTAAAATCAAATTCGGATGAAATATTACAAATTGATGATTCAGTTCAGCCTACGACTAGTTTACCGGAAAATAAATATGCAGACAATGATGTTGATAAAACGCTGGTAGACAAAATGATTAATGGTATTTCCGAAAATGAGGGCAGTCTTATTAATAATGTTGCTTCGGATGTCGTTGATATTGACGATATAGATTCATTAGACATTGTTGAAACAAATACTGAGCAAGATGAATTAGCACCGGTCGAGGAGCTTGAAGAAGAGCCGGTTGAATTAAGTGAAACAGAAGATTTAGATTTAGATTCTGATGAATATGAAGATGAGTTAGCACCGGTCGAGGAGCTTGAAGAAGAGCCGGTTGAATTAAATGAAACAGAAGATTTAGATTCAAGTTCTGATGAATTGCAGGTCGGACTTGGTGAGGAAACACTTGAATTAAATGAATATAGTAGTGATTTAAATATTGAACAGTATAATCCGGAAGCTGTGAGTGTTATAAGCGACGAACAGCCATCAAGAGATATAGATTCAAAACCGGAAATAGATAATGAATTTAACGATAAAAGCATATTGTCTATATACAAAGCTTTTGAATATGATTACGAAATTCCATCTGTCACATACAACATAAGTGAATATAAGGAAGAGTTGCAATTATTAAATTCAGCATATCCGAATTTGTCTGTACTTGAGGTGTGTAAGCTTAAATATGAAGAGAGATTGTCAATAAATGAAATATCGGAAAAACTTAATTGCACACAGAAGCAAGTTTTAGATATTTTGGGTAATGTTGTAAATATAGTAAAGGATTAATCTGTTCAATGCTTTGTCCGAAGTGCAAAAATGAAATCAAAGAGAAATCATTAAAATGCGATGTATGCGGGGCAAGAGTTGGTGTTTTATGTAAAGATTGCGGCCAGTATAATCCTATTAATACTCAAAAGTGTTCATATTGTGGTAAAGAATTAATAAAATTATGCAGTGAATGCGGTTCTGCAAATTTTCCTGATGCCAAAGTGTGTCGCAAGTGTGGAACTGAATTTGCTGCGAAATCGTTGAACCAAAATTTTTTTCAGCCTATTTATACAGCAAAAGTCAATTCTCAGCAGAAAATAAAATCTCTTCTAATTGAGGGGATAAAAAGTTCGGATTCAAAAATAATTACATTATCAGGTGAAAGCGGTGCCGGAAAAAATTTAGTTTTAAGATATGCTATTAGAGAATTAACAGGGGCAAAATTGATATGGTTATTGGGAACTTGCTCCCAAATAACTCAGTTATCTCCATTTGGCTATTTTCAGGATTTATTATTAAATTTCTTTAGCATTAATAATTTTTGTCCGGATACATTACAGTTGAAGAAAAATTCTATAAAATTTTTTAAACAGGATTTTCCGTCTTTGACATACGATGAAATTTTAGATTTGCTAAATCTTTTGTACCCAAATAATGTTGATATATATGAAAACATATATTATAACAAGGCAAAAATGTTTTCAACAATGAAAAAAGTAATAAGTACAATTGTTGAAAAGATGAAGGTAATTTTTATAATAGATAAATTTGAATATATTGATGGGTTATCATATGATTTTTTGAAAGAGCTTTTAAAAGATGAAAATATTTCAAATCGTGCCAAGTTTATATTGATATGTACTGAACCTAAGCCAGGATTAGGACTTTTCCCGTCAAAAGAACTTGCAAAAGAAAACTATCTTGATTTGTCATTAGCCCCGTTCACAAAAGCTCAAACTGTTGAATTTTTAAAACAATATAATAAGAAATTTGATAAGGAATTTTTACTAAACATCGAAAAAATATGTCATGGAAATCCTGCAAACATTGAACAATTGGTTTTACTCAAAAATGATACAGAAAAATTGGGATTAACGAATTTTGAATATCAAAATATAGAAAATGTTATAGGGCAGAGATTAAAAATACTCAAACAAAAATATTTTAAGGCATATAGAGTTCTTGCGGTGCTGTCTGTACTAGGTGAGAAGGTATACCCTGCCATATTAGAATCGTTTGATAATTTGTCTGTTAACGAGTTGGAAAATATCATGGAATATCTTATTAATTGCGGATTCATAACGCAAATAAATAATATAGCGTTTGAATTCAAGACAGATAAAATTTGGAAGGTGGTGGTTTCTTCAGTTAAAGAGGAGTCCTTCTTTGAAGAAATGCTTAATTCTTTGCAAGATATTCTAAAATCATATAAACAATCCTCACCGGCTTTGCTGGCATACATTGCTCAAAAATTAGAGGATAGCACTGAAGCTTTTAATATATGGACAATATTAATGAAGAATGCTTGCTATATAGGTGATATTGGTTTATATATTATTGTTCAAAAGCAGGCGCTGAAATTAATTGAAAATAAAAACAATGATTTTTACAGAAAAGTGAAAAAAAATATTTATACAAGAGTTGGGAAGTTACTCGAGCCAATTGATTATAAAAGCTCGTTGGAATATCTGCAAAATGCTGTATTAATGTTGGAAGATGATGAAGATTCGGCGCACGTAGAACTCCTTGGATATATTGCTTCTTGTTCAATGCAGGCAGGAAATTATTTTGGTGTAATAGAATGTGTGGAAAATGTACTAAACAAACTCCCTGAAGAAATGCATCTTGAGAAAGTTTTAATTAAAACCAGAGTAGTAAAGCCGCTGTTACGTTTAGGTAATTACGGGAAATTAATAACAACTGTGGAAACAGAGCTTCTGCCCGACATTATGCCTATTTTGGAAAAAGGAAAAGATGTTCCGCAAATAAAAATAAAAGAATTATTTTCATTGTGGCTTGACCTATATTTTGATTTGGCAGAAGCGCTCGTTTTTAAAGGCGAAAATAGAGCTTTTCAAGTAATACAAACACTTTGCGAAATTATAGAGAAAAATGCTCCGGACAATAGTGAAATTCAATGCAGGGCATATTTATTGCTCGCAATGGCAAATACAATAAAAGGGGATGTCGCAGTTTCTAAGCAGATTTTAGATGATTTGTTAAAAGATTTTCAGATAGATTCTATGGCACCGGAACTAGTTTCAAAGTGGAATTTTACAGATGTATTAAATAAGTTCTTTGAAAGAGATTATAATACCCTGCAATCTGAGCTTTTCAATATTGTTTTGTATGCTAATAATATTAATGATAATTTTACGAAAAATATATTAAAAACACTTCTTGCCAGAATATTTAAAAAAAGTAATCAAAATAAAAAAGCTCTTGAGATATTAGAAGAACAAGTTTCATACTTTGCAAAAGAAAAGATAGCGACCGGTGTGCTACTTTGTTGGTATTTGATAGCAGAGATAAAATTAGCAACAAATGGTACTCAATTCGCTTTAGATATTGCAACAAAAGCTTTAGATATAGCGCAGGAGCCAAATATTAACAATTATTATTTTGCAGCATTGTTTAACAAACTTATAGGTGAAGTTTATATTGCGAAGCAAGATTTTGAATCCGCAAAAGTATATTTTGAAAAAGCATTATTTATTGCAAAAAAATTTGAGCTTGAATATATACAAATGAAAATATATATTCAATCAGCAAAATTATATCAGGAATTGGCATTACCTAAGACAAATTCAAGGAGCAATTACATTAAACAAGCACTTAAACTGTTTCAATCAGCAAAGAATGTTCCAATAGTGGCAGAAAATGGCGCTTTTCAAAAAGAAATAAAAGAAGAACTAAGTGTTCTAACCTCTTTTTGTAAATTAAACGGTATTATTTTAAAACGAGAAGTGAAATAGCCTAAATATAATCATTTGGATTCCCGGAATATTCTTGAATTAAGTTTTCTTCAGCTAATATTTCAGTATTCTTGTATTCTTTGGTAGATTCTCTATATGCAAGTGCTCTTTTATTCAATTCGTCTATTGCCATGTCGCCTGTAAGTACTTCAAGTACATCACCATTTGTGTCAAGGACCTTAAGTCTGGGAATTTCTACGCCTTGCGGAGTTTTAAATCCCATTAACATAATAGGGCCATATTCTCCAAATCCGTCTTTAATTTCATAGTATATTTCTCTGAGATTTTGGTTATCTAAGCAGGCTAAGGCTACATTATTTGAAGTTTCTCTTTGAATCCAATCTTGCAAAGTAACAGTTTCTTCTAACAGTTCATTTATTTGATCCATTGAGGCATGAATATTTCTAAAGAAAGGATCTCCGCCTTTGCCAATTGCTGCAGGACCTTTGGCCCTGGGAATCCCATAATTATATTTTGATTCATCTATAATTTTTTTATTTTCTTCGTTAGCCATTTTTAACTCCTTATGTTTTTTATAACGGCATATAATTGTAAAACTTTAGTGTAAAATTTATTATTTTTACAATTCTTAATATAAAAAATCGCAAAATTTGGTAAGATAAGATAAATACGCTTGAACTGTATGCTTATTATTGACTTTATATTCTGTCAAAGGTACAATTATGGTGTGATTTTGGGTACATATATTGGAGTTAAGGATATGGAAGGAAGAAACAGTCATATTTTATCGTTTTTGGAAACTAAGACAGCAGAGTATTCAGACAGAATCGCAGTTGGCATGAAAAGTATGTACGGCTGGTCTGAAATGACATATAAGGGTGTTGGTTTGTTGTCGAGAAAACTTGCACGATATTTAATTGAAGATTTGGAAATCAAAAAAGGTGAATGTCTTGCAATTTTATCCGAATCCAAACCGGAGTATGCACCGTGTGTGTTTGCATCGGTTCTCACTGGTACGATTACTGTTCCTCTTGATATTAAACTTTCTCAATATGAATTGAAATCTATTTTATCCGACTGTCTTCCCACTGTTTTAATATGTTCTCAGCATTACCTTGATACTGCATTATACCTGCAGAAAGAAATCCCTTCAATTCAGCATATATTGGTAAATGATGAATATGCAAACAACGGCCATATCAAAAATATTTATGAATTACCTGATAAATACGATGCAAAGTGGAGACAAAGAAGTTCAAAATCAACTGCATTGATTATTTACACATCAGGTACGACAGGCGCTCCAAAAGGTGTCGAAATATCGTTTGCAAACGTAAATGCTCAGCTTGAAGATTTAACTTATGCAATTAATTTAATTCTTCCTAAAAATACAAAAACTACAATGTTATCAATATTACCTATGAATCATTTATTTGAAATGACAGTCGGTTTCTCAACGTTTTTAAGTTTTGGCCACACTGTTTATTATACAACGAGCTTAAAACCCAATGACATAGCGAGTGTTATGCAGGAAAAGAAAGTAGAATTTATGCTTGTTGTTCCTGCTTTCTTAAAACTTCTAAAAGCCGGGGTTGAAAAGAAAATAAATTCATTACCGTTAGCTGCAAGATGGATATTTAATGCTATGTATCATTTAGCAAGATTTATACCTTCATACAAAATGAGAAGGAAATTGTTTAAAAAAATTCATGAAGCTTTTGGTGGCAAGTTCTGGGGATGTATTTCTGGCGGAGCACCTCTTGATCCCGAAGTTGGGAAATTCTTTGAAAGAATTGGTATTAGGGTATATCAGGGTTATGGGCTTTCAGAAACGAGTCCTGTTGTGTCAGTTAACTGGGACAGACCAGGATTAATGTCTTCCGTTGGAGCTGCACTGCCACACTTTGAAGCAAAGACTGATTCTTCAACAGGAGAATTGTTGTTAAGAGGTCCTTCTGTAATGAAAGGTTATCATAATCAGCCTGAAATGACGGCTGAAATTATTGATGAAGAAGGCTGGCTGCATACGGGTGATATTGCAAAAATAGACAACAAAGGACATATATTTATTACAGGCAGAATTAAGAATATGATTGTACTTCAAGGTGGTAAAAAAGTATTTCCGGAAGAAGTTGAGGCAGTTCTTGAAAATAGTAATTATGTTCAGGAATTATGCGTACTCGGCACCGTCCGTGAATTTGGCGCAAAAGACGGCACAGAAGAAGTTACTGCAGTTATTGTTCCTAAAAAAGAGCTTTACGAAAATTATTCCGAAGACGATATAGAAAGAATGATTAAGGTTGAAGTTAAAACATTATCAGAACATTTGGCTCCGTATAAAAGACCTACCAATGTTATTATCAATAAAGGACCTTTACCAAGAACAACTACTTTGAAGGTTAAGAGAAAAGAGGTCAAAGCTCTTATTCATGCGTAGAATTGTCAGGTAACAGGGGTTAAATAATGGTAACAAAATCTATTACTGCTACTACTATAGGTATTAACGCATACAAAGTGGAGGTTGAGGTTGATGTTGCCAACTCTTTGCCAGGCATAAGCATTGTAGGGTTGCCGGATAGCTCGGTGAATGAGGCTCGTGAGCGTGTGCATTCTGCGATAAAAAATTCAGGGTTTAGCTTCCCGACAGGAAAAGTTATTGTTAACCTTGCACCTGCCGATATAAAAAAAGAGGGAACAAACTTTGACTTGCCGATTGCTGTCGGAATTTTAAAAGAGCAAGGAATAGAAATACCCGATGACCTAGATATAGCATTTATAGGAGAACTATCTTTGGATGGGTCTCTAAGAGCTGTGAATGGTGTACTCCCTCTTGTTACCGGATTAAAAGAGAAGGGTATAACTACAGTGTTTGTACCTTATGAAAATGCTAAAGAAGCTGCTCTCGTTCAGGGGGTAAATATATACGGCGCTTCAAATCTACGTGAAATTGTATCGCACTTTGAGGAAAGTCCCTTGCAAAAAACTGTAGTAGATATTGATTCTTATTTGGAAGAACATTCTAAAATAGAGTATCTATATGATTTTAAAGACGTAAAAGGTCAGCAAAAAGCTAAACGGGCATTGGAAATTGCGGCTGCCGGCGGACATAATTTATTGATGTTTGGCTCCCCGGGGTCCGGCAAAACCATGATGGCAAAGTGTATGGCATCAATTCTTCCGCCTTTAGAATTAAAAGAGGCTCTCGAGCTGACTAAGATTTATAGTATATGCGGATTGCTAAGCCAAAATGAACCTTTAATGACGAAGCGTCCGTTTAGAGCTGTTCATCATACAGCTTCCCCCAACGGTATAATTGGCGGAGGCACGAATCCAAAACCCGGAGAAATAACTCTTGCACACAGAGGGGTTTTATTTTTAGACGAAATGATCGAGTTTCCAAGACAAGTCTTGGAAGTTTTAAGGCAGCCACTGGAAGATGGTGAAGTTGTTATTTCACGTTCAAAATCTTCCGTAAAATATCCGAGTAAATTTATGCTTTTGGGTGCAATGAATCCATGTCCTTGCGGTTTTTTAGGGGATAAAGTCAAGCAGTGTACTTGTACGGATGTTCAGGTTCAGCGTTATAAATCAAGGCTTTCCGGCCCGTTGTTAGATAGAATTGATTTGGTTATAAATGTACCCAGATTAACAACAGAAGAATTAAGTAATAATTCAGAAGGTGAACCGTCAGCAAAAATTCGTGAACGGGTCGTAATGGCGAGAAAAATTCAATCCGAAAGATATAAAAATGAAGGAATATTAACGAATTCCGAATTAAATACCAACCAAATCAAAAAATACTGCAAACTTGATGAACAATCGGCTCAAATTATGAAACTTGCTTCACAAAAATATCAACTTTCCGGAAGGAGATACAACAGAGTGCTAAAAATCGCCCGAACAATAGCGGATTTAGCAGGGGGTGAGAATATATCATCAGAGCATTTGACTCAAGCGTTGCAATACAGGGCAGATATTTAGTCTATAAAATCGGCAAGAATAACATTGCTCAAAAGGATACCTTCTATTGTAAGTTTATATCCTATTTCTGTTGGTAAAATAAATTTGCCCATATATTTTTTTAATACATTTTTATATTTATAATTGAAATCCAAATCAAATTTGTCATTGATTTGTGTAATATTTATTCCCTCAGATTTTCTAAAACCCAAAAATATTTCTTCTTCAAGTTTTTCTTTTGGACTGACAAAATGTTCGCTTGCATGATTTAACGGATTTTGTATATATTTTTCAACATTTTTATTGTTTGAATATCTTATACTGCCTAAATATCCGTGAGCGGCTACTCCAAAACCGTAATATTCCGAATTATTCCAATAATTTAAATTATGTTTGGATTCATAACCTTTTTTTGCGAAGTTACTGATTTCATATCGTTGGAAACCATATTGTTCCATTATTTCATTGATTAAAATATACATGTCTGCTTGGGTATCATCATTTGGAAGATTTTTGGGTAAGTGTGAATAAAAAAACGAAGGGAATTCTATTTTTAAACCATATGTTGATAGGTGTTTTATTCCCAAACTTTTTATTACTGATAAGTCTTCTTGAAGCAATGTTTCAGTTTGATTAGGTAATCCATAAATTAAATCGAGACTAATATTATCAAAACCAATTTTTTGTGCTGTTTCAACAGAATCAACGATTTGTTTTGAGGAATGCCGTCTACCTATAATACCTAAAATTTTGTCGTTCAATGTTTGTGAACCAAAGCTCAGTCTGTTTATTCCGAGTTCTTTTAATCTTTTAAGATATTCAAATGTCATATCATCAGGGTTTATTTCAAAAGTTATCTCGGTGTTATTACTAAAATTAAAATTGCTAATAATTTTCTCGACAAATTTTATATCAAGAACAGAAGGTGTTCCTCCTCCAAAATAAAGCGTTTTTAATGTTTCATTTCTATAACTGTTTTTTATTTCACAAATTAATGAATCAACATACTTTTCTATTAAATCTAAATCGCAAATAGATACAAATGAACAGTATTTACATTTTGATTTACAAAACGGAATATGAATATAAGCATTCTCAGTCATTATTCATCCATTTTCATATAACTCATATCCCACCTCAAATCAAGATATTTAACCTTTTTATTAATCATTTTTACTTGAGGTATTAAAGACGGAAGTCGTTGAATTTTGTCGAATATTGAAGAATTAATAACACCGAGCCTTATGTTTACTGTAGGTATTTTGACATAAACATCTCTCGGATCTCTATAATCTATATATTCGACTTTCTCACCTGTTTCTGATTCAATCAAAGAAGCAAGCTTCTTAAAATTAGAAACTTTTGCCAAATCCCAATTCCTATAATCATCGTCTTTTCCGTATGTAATTACAAGAACGGTACTATAGCTTTCATCCAACGGCATATATTCTCTGCCTATTAACTTTCCATCTGAAGAAAAAAACGCTATTGGAGGTACATCCGGATTTGGTGAAATCGTTATTATTGGGGTCCTCTCTACAACAAGAATTTGTAATCTTGCCGGAAACCAAAATCTGCGGATATAAACATCCTGAATCGGTTCAAGTTTCTTAATACTGTCTCTTAACGGTGTGGTTTTAACTAAAAATATTGGTTTTTTAGGAACTTGTGTTCGTCTCAGAGCGGATAAAATTTTTTGTGAAGGTACGATTTGATTATTTATGATTTCCAAAGCAGGGTTATCTACTCTGTCAAATGCATTTGAAGGTAGTCTCCATTGAGGCATTTTTAATATGAAAATAATTGTAAAAATCATGCCAAACAAAAGAAACAACTTATACATTATACGCAGTCTGGTCAGTCTTCGTTGAGTTTTTCTGACCTGCCTTTGCATTTTGGCTTGTTTAAGCCTGTGATTTCGGTAATATCGTGGTTTTGTAACTTCTTCATCAGACATATTATTTATTTAATCCCGCGCTTCTTAACACCATCTCTACAAGTTCGTCATAACTTATTCCGTTTGCTGCAGCTTGTGCCGGTAAATCGCTTGTATCGGTCATACCGGGGTTTGTATTAATTTCTAACACATAAGGCATGTCATTTGCTATAAGAAAATCAATTCTCGATACTCCGGAACAACCGCATGCTTTGAAAGCTTTTACAGCAGTATCTTTTACTTTTTTCGTCATCTCATCCGATAATTCAGCCGGAAGTATAAATTCGGTCATCCCTTTAGTATATTTTGCCTCATAATCATACCATTCATTTTTCGGACGAAGTTCCAAAATCTCAGTGGCAAATGGTTTCCCATCTTTTTCTAAAACACCTACAGTTGCAGATACGCCTGTTAAGTATTCTTCTATTAAAACTTCGGGATTATATTTTCTTGCAACTTTAACAGCTTCAATTAATTCCGAATCATTGTTGACTTTGCTCATTCCAAAACTTGAACCTTCAGAAACGGGTTTTACCATGAGCGGATAATTTAAATCAACAACTTTTTTTGTAGGGTCTTCATTAGGAAGAAGATATACTGAAGTAATAAGCGGGATTCCGGCTGTTGCCATTACTCTCTTTGTAAATTCTTTATTCATGCAAATAGCACTGGCCATAACACCGCAGCCGGAATAAGGTATCTTAAGTATCTCTAGAAGTCCCTGTATGCATCCGTCTTCACCGTATTTACCATGCAATGTATTATATGCAAATTCAAATCCTTTTAAGTCATTAGCAACATTTTGGGATACATCAACTATTTCTGCGTTAACATAACCTAATCTTTTCAATGCGTTTAAAACATTATTCCCTGAACGGAGCGAAACTTCACGTTCTGATGACATACCTCCGCAAAGAACGGCTATTCTCGATTCTTTTTGTATATTATATTGCATATTTCTTCCTCTCTCTCGGTTTTATTTCCAATAAAAATAATTTCCGGAACCAATTCTATTGTAAACATTTCTTTAACTGCTGTATACATTTTTAACATTAACTCCAAAACATCCTCAGACGTTGCATTTCCTAGGTTTACAATAAAATTGGCATGATTATTCCAAACTTTGACATTATTTCCAAATAAATTTTTACAGCCGGCTTTTTCGAGTAAACGCCCTGCAGAATCGTTAGGAGGATTCTTAAATACACTTCCCGCATTCGGATTTGCTAAATTTGGCTGGATTTCCTTTCTACTTTTCAGATTTCTGTCTATCATTTCTTGAATATTGTTTCTATTTCCCTTGTTCAAGACAAATTCTGCCGATAGAAGAAGTTCGTTTCTTTGATTAAGGCAAGAACATCTGTAACCAAAATTCATTTCACTTTTTTCTTTAAAAATAATTTCTTTTTGTTTTCTGTTAAAAAGACAGCACCTAATTAATTTATCTGAAACTGCTTGTCCATGTGCGGAAGCGTTCATAAATATTTCTCCTCCTATTGTGCCGGGGAAGCCAATCATAAATTCAAATCCGCTAAGTCCTGCTTCTGCAGTCTTTTGTGCCAGCAAAGGTCCTTTAACTCCGCATTCTGCAGTGACAATATTACCGTTTATATTATAATTTTTCATATTTGTGGTAACTATAATGTTTCCGTTATAACCGGAAGAAGAGATTATTAAATTTGAACAATTTCCTAATACTAAATAATCCGGAAGTTCTTTAAGTAAATAAGTAAACTCTTCCTGTGATTTTGGGAAATATACATTCTCAACTGCACCTCCGATTTTGAAAGTGGTCAAATTTTTTATTTCAAAATTTTTTTTTACTTCTATTTGCAAGTTAAGACTCCGTGTGCTTTCTCTAAAGCTTTTCCGAGATTGGTAATAGTGCCTGCTCCCATTCCTATGACAATATTTCCGGGTTTAAGTGTCGGGAGTAATTTTAAGCCCACTTCTTCCATAGTTCCAGAAATATATTGAGCCTCTTTTAATTCTTTTGCAAAATTTTCACCGCTGATTCCGTCTATAGTATCTTCTGATGCTGCATATACATCTGTTACTATAACTCTGGATGAGTTTTCGAATGATGTTTTAAAATCATTCCACAGAGCTTTAAGTCTTGTATATCTATGGGGTTGAAATACGGCTACAATATTCTCTTTTCCGAATTTCTGCGAGGCTGCATCAAGTGTCGCCTTGATTTCCGTCGGATGATGAGCATAATCATCGTATATTTGAATTCCATCAATGTCAATAATTTTTTGGAATCGTCTACCCATCCCCGTAAAGGTTGAAAATGCCTTTTCGATTTTTGATAAGTCCACTCCTGCTTCATTTAGAGCGGCTATTACGGCTAAATTATTATAAACGTTATGGACTCCGCTCAGTAACGTATTTACAGACATCAAAATCTTACCATTGTGATAAATGTCAAAAGATGTACCGTTTGCCGAGTATTTAATGTTATTGGCAGTATAGTCTGCATTTTTAAGACCAAAAGTTATAAAATTACCTTTAAGAAGTTTGCAACCATTGTTGTCGGAATTTATAATTACCTTCTTCGATTTGCTTGCTGCCAGATTAAATGTTTTAACTAAATCTGTCAAACCGTTTTTATAAAAATCAATATGATCCGGTTCAAGGTTGTTGATAATTAATATATCAGGTGAGTACTTAACAATGGTTCCGTCACTTTCATCAAGCTCTGCAACAAAATATTTGCCGTTCTTGTGCTGTGCATTTGTATGTAATTCAGGAACAATTCCCCCGTCAACGAAAGATGGATTTAGTCCGGCTATATCTAAAACGTAAGATGCCAGACCGCTGGTTGTTGTTTTACCGTGAGTCCCTGAGAATCCAATAAATGTTTTGCCTGCTTTTTGCGCATTTTCTGCAATTTCTTTTAATAAATCCGAACGATGATAGATTTTCAATCCCAATTCTTGTGCTCTGACATACTCAGGGTTAGATTCTCTTATAGCAGTACTCACAACTACAGTAGCGTCTTGAGGAACATTGTTTCTGTCATGTCCTATATATGCTTTTGCTCCAAGCTCCTTTAACGCTTTTATATATTTACTATCTTCTATATCAGAACCTGTTACGGTATTTCCTTCTTCAAGCAAATACTTAGCAAGCCCGCTCATCCCGATTCCGCCAATTGCGATAAAATGATATCTTCCCAATTTTTTTCCCCTTAAACTATCATAAATTATAGTATAAAGGTATGCATATGTGCAATAAAATTTTCAGGACTTATCCTTCGATAACCCGTTTCGCTTCAAGCATAACAGGAAGAGCTCTTATCACGCAAAATACAATGGCAAATACTGCTGTCCAATAGCCAATATTCCACACCAAATCTTGATATGGGCAAGTTGGTATTTTTGCTGCAACAATAAGAATAAAAGCAACTACCTTTGCAACGGCATAACTTATTC
>JAEEXX010000179.1 GCA_016287985.1 Candidatus Gastranaerophilales bacterium | reverse complement strand
GACTTCCCTAATTGTCATTTCAAGGGTAGTATCAACTTCTTCTAAGTAAGCTTTCAGTTCATTTAATTCGGCCTTGCACCTTGCTATTTCAGCAATTTTGTGACCACCTTCAATTGGTTTCCATTGAGCTGCTAAAAGCACTCTTGTCGAATGTTTATCAAGGCTCAACCAAGGCGTATTCATCCAAGCATCGCCAAAAGCTTGAGCGCCTGCACCAACTGCGCCAGCAGTTGTTGTTAATATTGATTGTGCGGCAGCATTAGTGGCAGCAGCTTGTGCGGCTGCATTAATTGAATCAGGAGTTGCTCCCGGCTGTTGCGCCGCAGTTGCGGCAGCAGCTTGTGCAGCAGTCTGTGCAGCAGCTTGTGCATCGGCTTGAGCATTCTGCATTCCTCTTGCCTGCGCTTCATTAGCCTTTGCAGAAGCAGTAATTGCCTTCAATTGGTTATGTCCGCCACTTTCATACGGTAATTGTCTGTCAAATTGTGTTGTGTACTCCAATGAAAGTTTTGCATTCGGCAGGAAGAATTTTTGCCCGTAATTTGCCATCTCTGCTTTCTTCATTGCAATAGCAGCCTTCAATTTAACTGTCTCAGGAGACATATATTTTGTTTCTTCAACAAGCATATCCGTAAACTTACTAAGTTTTTTGGGATCTCTCACGTGGTCAATAATATGAATATCGGAAGAGAAGAATGAAGGATCACTTGCTGTCAAAGGAGCAAATTCAAAATCTTGCTTCTGATCCTTGTTTAACAACTTGTTAACATGCACTTTAATATTTTTTAATTCAGCTTGCATACCAAGTAATCTTTTTTCTTCTTCACTTACCTGCCCTGCCCATCGCATAATTTCTTCATTACCGCATTTACCCGTTTTTTGTCTTACACGAGCCATTGCAAGATTTTCTCTTGTTTCCTGCAATTCTTCGGTTTGAACCTTAATTGCATTTTCCAGCATCAAAGCATCAACGTATAAAAATGCCGTATTCAATTCCGTATTAGCTTTAGATAGTGCGTTTTCAGCTTTATCAAATTTTAGTTTTTTGTGCTTAACTATAATATTTGTGACCAAATCAGGAGAGTACAATACTTGATCCATACCGACTGTAAACAAGCCAACTCTTTCGGGCGTACTTGCATACGAACTTGCATAAGCTCCATTATAATTCTGGTGAGCCAAATCTATTCTTAATGTTGGCAGATACCTCAAATAAGCACTCGCTAAAGAACGTCTTGCCGCACTTACCAGGAAGTCTTTCCGTTTTATATCAAGGTTCCCTTCATCTAATGCATCCAATAGAGAACCTAATGTATACTTAGGAAGTTCTTTATTTGAAATAATCATACAGTTGTTTAACAATCTCAAAGGTGGTGTATAACCAACTGCTTCTCCTGCATCTGAGTTATAAAATAACACCTTATCGTCATAAAAAGGTATTTTTTCCTCTTTAACCGCTTGTCCGTGAAGTACACCATGAATGTTAAAAGAAGTAGCTTCGGCAAGCTTTTTATCTACATTGAAAGTAGACGCACCCAGCATTGCCCCTAATGCAACATCCTCCTTACCTACGGTAGAATAAGACGGTAATTTCTTACTGTTTATATATTGGTAAACTTCTTTTCTCTGTGCTTGGGTTAAATTAAACAAAGGAGTAACAAAAACAGAGTCAACATCCTTTGGCATTTTTGCTAAAGAAGCTTTGACATCTAAATTAACCGGAACGAGTGCAAAATCGATATTGCAATTTTTTTCTTTTAATCTTTTTGCTATTATTGCATTCCAATCCTGATGCATTTTGTAATAATTTTCATTTATTAACACTGCGGTCCTTTTACTTCCGGGAACAAGAGCCTGAAATGTAACAAAATCATTAACTGACTGCTGAACCGGATTAAAGAATTTATCTCCAAAATCTCTTAAACCATACTGGTCAATCGTCACAACATATTTTTGTTTATTTGGTTTATTTGCATAATAGTCACTTGACATAAAACCAAGTGAAATAATCATCCTTGCCCTTGATGCCAATGCTTTATCAGAAACCGCTTTTGCACCTGCTTCAGTCCAATTACCGGTAAAAATTAAATCTTTAGGAAAAGATGCTTTGAAATCCGGCAAAAGTGACATTGTGATTACTTTTTGGAAAGTACCCAAAACTTCTGCATTTTTATCTGACGGTCCATCAAAAACAAATGCAAGTTCTATAGATTTTGCATTCGGTGCAGCTTGTAATTTGGGTTGGGGCGGTTTTGGCATATTTGGATTCGGGTTCGCCGCCATTACTGATAATCCCGTATACATATAGAAAAACATCAATAGCAATATACCGCTTAAAAACTTTTTCATATCTCTCACTCCATAAAATTTCATTTACGAATGCTAATTTAAATGAAAAAATAAATCCTGTCAATAAGTTTAAAATTAAATTTACAATTGGGTTGAAAATATTAAACATTTGTTTAACAATTAAAGAATGAAAAAAATTGATGACGAAAATACAAAAGACAGAATTCTTAAAATTGCAACAAAGTTGTTTGCGCAAAAAGGTTATGACGGAACAAGTATACGAGATATAGTGAAAGCTGCAAATGTCAATGTTGCAATGGTATCATATTATTGGGGCGGAAAAAAAGAATTGTTTCACGGTATTATAAACGAATTAGTTGATACCCAAACAAAATATGCAAAATCCGCACTTGATTTCGCGGTAAATCCAGAGGATTTGCCCAAAAAAGAACAAATTAAACTTATGTACAGAACCGTTGACAAAGCGATAGATTTTTTCTATGGTGATGTACCTTATGAACTACTTACATTTTTGATGCATGGTCAAAAAGAAAAGACCATTTTCGAAAACTTACCGCTGTTTATTTACGGGAAAAAATTATTGGCTGCCATTTTTGATAAGAGAGAAAATGATAAAGAGGTTATATTAACTCTTGTATCTATAATTACGAATATTAATTCTCCAAGATTGATGCCAAATTTATCCCTAACGCTGATGGGACAAAGGAC
>JAEEXX010000029.1 GCA_016287985.1 Candidatus Gastranaerophilales bacterium | reverse complement strand
CAATATTGGGGAAATAATCCTCCACATAACTTTCAATATTTTCAGTTTATGGAATGGAAATCCCATTTTCAGCAAAAATTAGCAGAAGCACAACGTTATTTACAATTGTCACTTGATGCAATAGGAGCAATTTCCGCATCAGATAAAGAAGAATCAACGGTAAAAATCGGACAAAATTTGAGTTTTGAATAACATTTACAAAAAAAGAGGGCTTTTATTAAGAAAGCTCTCTTTTTCGTTTTTTACAATATCTTAAAGTCTTAAACAGTTACCGTATTCCGAGCAATTTCTCTCAGCCATCCATCCGGTGCATCTATTCTTCCCATTTGAATACCTGTAAGTGTATCATATAGTTTTTGTGTAATTTCACCCATTTTTTCCATGCCGGACGGGAAAAGTATTTCTTTGCCGTGGTCAACTATTCTTCCGACAGGAGAAAGAACGGCGGCTGTTCCGCACAAAGCACATTCTTTAAATTCCGAAACCTCTGTCATATAAATTTCTCTTTCTTCAGCTTTTAATCCCAGATATTTTTCCGCAACATACATCAATGAACGTCTGGTGATAGAAGGAAGTATAGTATTTGATTTAGGCGTAACAATCTTGTTATCTTTTGTAACAAAAATTATATTTGCTCCGCCTGTTTCTTCAACCTTTGTTCTTGTAGCGGAATCAAGGTAAATATTCTCATTAAAACCTTGATTATGTGCATCAACTATTGCATGCAAGCTCATTGCATAATTTAATCCGGCTTTCACATGTCCCGTTCCCCTCGGAGCCGCTCTGTCAAAATCGGGAACTCTTAAAGAAATCGGTTTCGCACCGCCTTTAAAATATGGTCCTACGGGAGTTGCAAAAATTCTGAATTGAAATTCCGTTGCGGGTTTAACTCCGATTACGGCATTAGAACCGAACATATAGGGCCTTAAATACAATGTCGCGCCCGAGCCGTAAGGCGGCACGTAATCAAGATTTGCTTTTACAACTTTTTCTACCGCATCAATAAATCTATCTTCCGGGAACGGAGCCATTTCAAGTCTTTGAGCAGTGTCGTACATTCTTTTTGCGTTCATATCGGGTCTGAAGCATACAACTCTGCCGTCAACCGTTCTGTATGCTTTTAACCCTTCAAAACAAGTTTGTGCATATTGCAAAACACCGGCACTTTCGTTTAGTGTCACCGTTTCATCGGTTGTTAAAACGCCGTCATCCCATTTACCGTTTTTATAATTAGAAACATATCTGTAATCGGTTTTTATATATCCAAAACCTAATGAAGACCAATCAATATCTTTTTTCATGCATATCTCTCCCATTCCGATAAGAATATTATATTACAAATATTACGAAAAATAACAATAATCATGATTTTATGCTTGTTTTAGAAATGTTTATAATATAATATTTTTTATCGGTAGGAAGTTTACGAGGGAGTAAATTATGAATAACGAAAGTGTAGGGAAAAAAATAGTTGAAGCTTTGAAAAAGCAAGCTGAAAATATGGATATGAATGAGAATGTAGATACATCGCTTTTTGAAGCACCTGCTAATGATGATTTTATGAGCAGTATGGAAACACCAAAAAATGATGATATTTTTGCAGAACCTGTAAAAGATAAATCTGCAGGCTTTTTTGATGATATTGAAGATGAGAAAGAGCCGTTGTTCGTATCGGAGCCCCAAATGCAGCAAAGTGCCATGGATATAAATTCCGACAATTTTGAGATGCCCTCTAATATAGCAGTTTTGAAGAAACTTATATCTCAGTTGCCAAGCGGAGTTTCGAGACATACTGGTGCGCAGATTATCAAGCAAACTATGGAAGCTTTGGGTATTTCAATGAAGAGCGTGCTTCAGGATGCTCAGCAGGTTCAAGAAGGGCTTAAAACTTCAGCAAGAGAATGTCAAGGATCAATTCAAGAATATAAGAAGCAAATTCTAAATCTGGAGAGACAATCTCAAAATTATCAAAAACAATATTCTGCGTTGAATGATTTAATTAGTTTGTTTATTCAAACTACAAAATAATTGGTAATAACTAAAAAAGAGGACAGAACGTCCTCTTTTTTTACAAAAATTTTTCAGGTCTTGTTTTCTTAACAAAAATTTGCAAAGCATAAATTCCTTTACGGACTGGACTTTACAATAATTATATTCCAAAATTATTAAATTTTGGGGCAATTATTGTGAGAAAAAATACTTAATACTAATATGGGATATATAGTTAAGGGGAATTTATGATACATACCGACAACAGAATAGAAAACGGGAAATATTACAGTACAAATAATGATAAAACATTATCTAAACAAAGTAAGAAAATTTTATTATTTGAGGAAAGCAGTACCATGCCTGTTGGTGACGAGGTGGTGTTGTCCGGGGAAAAAGTTTTTCAGAAAACAATAACTCCTGCGCCTGATGGTAATGACACAATTCCACCGGTACCCATGACGGATACATTGAGATTTTTTAAAGACCCAAAAGACATGGTAGTCGTTGAATTTTATCCGAGCGGTAAACCGCATTATGTCAAAGATTTCTATGATAATGTGATTACAAAACAAACAGAATACGCCGGAGACGGAACCCCTGTCGCAATAGATGAGTACATAGGTGGTAAATTAAGAAGACATACTGAAAACTATTTGGGAAGCGGTGAACCATGGACAATTGAAGAATATAGTGAAAACGGTAATTTAATAAGATTCTACGAATATGCACCGTTCGGAAGGCTAATTGATTATCAGGCATTTCCTGATGAATAATTTTAACAAAGTTTGTGTAGAGTAATAAATCCATAAAAATATATAAAAAGAACGGGACGGTTGTTTAGACCGGTCCCGCCCTTTTAGGGTATTTGTAAAATTTGAGCCTTGGTTAAACTTTTAATTCTTCCTTTTCCTTAAAGAAATCAACCACTGTTCCCATAACATTATCGAAGAAAAAATCCAATTCTGTTGATAGGCTCTTTTCTTCCGGGGCGTTTACAAGTTTGGTATTTCCAAACCTTGATAACATTTCATTTTCGATACGCATACGCATGTCCTTTCCTGTATACTTAATTGCCCTATTATTTACATTATGTATATCGGCACATTTTTGAAAAACTTTAGGGTTTTTAAAGATATTGTTACAAAAATTTACAGTTATGTTTTAATGAAACTTTTATAAAAGTCAAATATAAAATTTACTTGCCACATAGCCTGTTTTGTAATAAAATAATGACGTCGATGAGAGTTTTTGAGGGGTATGTGTATGAAATTTATTGTCGGTAAAGAAGATTTGTTGAATGGTATAAGAATTGTAGAGCGGGCAACTGTTGTCAAAGGATTACAACCGGTTCTTGCTAACATATTAATTGAAACTGTTGCTGACAATCAGATAAAATTAACGGCTACTGACTTTGACTTGTCAATCACAACTCTGATAAATGCGCAGATTGAGGAGCAAGGAAAGTATACACTTCCTGCAAAAAAACTTGGTGACATTATATCGAGACTCCAGGATGAGTTGGTTAAAATAGAATTAAACGGTGCTTCTGCAATCATTACATGCAAAAATTCTAAATTTGATATAATAGGAATTTCTGCTAATGAATTTCCGCAGGTCGAAGAAAATATTTCAGAAGAAGATTCTATTGAAATTGAAACAAGACCGTTTATAAAAGCAATCAGGCAGGTTGTTTCTGCGGCAGCCGGATATGAGACAAATAACCTTTTATCAGGAGTTGTTTGTGAAGTTAATAAGAACATCTTGGAAATGGCAGCAACAGACGGTAACAGATTAGCAAGAGTTAGAGAAGTTATTAAGAATAATTCGGCTGACGGCGAAAAGGTTTTCGAGATGCTGCTTTCTTCAAAAGTGTTATCCGAATTATCTAAGATTGCACTTTTAGATGAGTCTGAGAGTATCAAAATTTGTAAAGAAGTAAAGAAAATTGTTATAACAATTGATAAGACAAAAATGATTACAAGATTAATGCAAGGGCAATTCCCAAAATATAATCAGCTCATTCCGCAAACATTTCCTAAAGAAGCTGTAATGGATAAATTTAACTTAATTTCTGCGCTGGAAAGAGTAGCTGTTATGGTTAATGAAAAGAATAGTATCATAAAATTTGAATTCGCTGATAATGAGCTTAAACTTTCAGGTGATTCTCCTGAAACCGGTAATTCGCAGGATATACTTGATATTAAATATACTGGCGAACCGTTAACGATTGCTTTTAATTATAAATTTGTACTGGAATTCCTTAAAATAGTGGAATCAGAAGAAGTTGTGATAAAATTAAATTCTCCGCTTTCCGCAACTGTATTTGCGCCTTGTTCGGAAGAAGATTATATTTATCTTGTAATGCCTGTGCAATTGAGGGGGTAAATGTTGAGATAAATGCAGAGGGGAACACAGTAGCTGCGATGGTTGCGTGAATACTAAATAAGTTTGAGGTTAATATGCAGGGAAAAGCTTTTAAATTCGGAGATAATATTTCTACAGACCATATAGCACCGGGGAGGCTGTTTCATTTGCGCTCTGACTTACAAGAGTTTGCAAAACATGTACTTGAAGATGCGGATGAAAATTTTGCGAAAGAAATGCATAAAGGAGATTTTGTTGTAGCCGGTAATAATTTTGGCTTAGGTTCCTCGAGAGAACATGCACCGCAGATTATAAAAATTTCAGGAGTAGGTGCCGTTATAGCGAAATCATTTGCAAGGATTTTTTACAGAAATGCCATTAACATAGGACTCTTAGCCATAGAATGTGATACAGATGGCATAGATGCCGGCGATGAACTTGATTTAGATATTAAGGCAGGGGTACTAAAAAATTTAACAAAAGGTACGGTTACAATGATAGAACCTTTGCCTGAAGTTATGATACAATTGCTTAATGATGGCGGATTAATTGAACACATCAAGAAAAACGGCGACTTGGTTCTGGGTTAGTTCGCTATATTTCTTCAGTATGGGATTGTTCTATAACTTTTTTGTAACTGCATTTTCTGTTTGAGCACATTTCAACCGTTCCGCTTTTGTTAACTCTTTTAACCAAAAGTTCTCCGCAATCAGGACAGTGTCCGCCTGTTGGTTCATCCCACAATGCGAAGTCGCAGTCCGGATACTTGTTGCAGCCAAAGAAAATTTTTCCGGATTTAGATTTTTTTTCAACAATTTCACCTTCATTGCATTTAGGGCATTTTACACCGGTTGAGCGTATGTATCTTTTACGTGCATTACATTCTTTACATTCAAGATATTTGCCATAAGGACCAACTTTTAATATCATTTGCCCACCGCATTTTTCGCATTTTTCATCAACGGTCTGAGGTTCATCTTTGGGGCCATTTTCGGAAGCTTCACTATCTAATTCATTTATATTATCAATTGAAATAATTGTTTTGCAATCGGGGTAGCCTGAACATCCCAAAAATTGATTCCCATATCGGCTTGTTCTAACAAGCATTTTCTTTCCGCAGTTCGGGCAGATTTTATCGCTCTCTATCACAATTTTTTGTGCGGTTTTCATCACTGAATTTACTTCTTCCATAAAGGGGGTATAAAAATCTTTTAGAACTTTATTCCAGACAGCTTTCTTTTCTGCAATTGCGTCAAGCTTTTCTTCCATACCTGCGGTAAACTTGTAATCCATAATATCTGCAAATTGTGAAACAAGTTGTTTGCAGACAGTTCTGCCCAAAAGAGTAGGAAAAAGAGCTTTGTCTTTCTTTTCAACATATTTACGGGTCTGAATAACGGTAATAATAGTTGCATAAGTAGATGGTCGTCCGATTCCTTGTTCTTCAAGAGCCTTAACCAAAGATGCTTCGTTATACCTTGGCGGAGGCTGTGTAAAATGCTGTTTAGGGTTAACTTCTTTGCATTTAACAATGTCACCTTGAGAAAGGTCAGGAATCTTTGATTCTTTTTCTTGTTCTTCTTCCTCAGCATCATTGTATACTTTTAAAAATCCGTCAAACAAAACCTTACTTGTTCCGGCTCTGAGTCCGTAATCTCCTGCCGAAATATCAATTGTTCTGTTTCCAACCTCAGCAGGTGCCATTTGGGAAGACATAAATTTTTCCCAAATCAGCTTATACAATTTATACTGATCAGTCTCTAAATACGGTTTTATACTTTCAGGTGTTCTTTCAGGATACGAAGGACGAATTGCTTCGTGTGCATCCTGAACATTCTGTTTTCCCTTTACATATATGTTTGTTGTTTCTGGGTAATATTTTTCTCCATAATTTTCCAGTATGAAATTTTTAGCCATTTCATGTGCATCATCTGAAATACGAACTGAATCTGTTCTCATATAGGTAATTAAGCCGACGGGAGAGCCGTCTATTTCAATACCTTCATAGAGTTTTTGAGCGACTTGCATTGTTTTTTGAACACCAAACCCAAGTTTAGAGCTTGCGGCACGTTGTAAAGTCGAAGTTATAAAAGGTGCTGTAGGTTTACGCTTGGTAGTTTTTTGTGTAACTTTATCCACCTTATATTCAAGTTTCGGGGAAAGCAGGTAATTCTTTATTGCGGTTGCTTCTTCCTCATTATTAATGTCAAATTTTTTCCCCTTGTGTTTAACAACTTCTGCCTCAAATAATTTACCCTCTTTGTCCATAATCGTATGAATTGACCAATATTCTTTAGGGATAAAAGCTTCTATCTCATCTTCCCTTTCGCAAATCATACGTAGTGCAACAGATTGAACCCTTCCGGCAGAGAGGTGATAATTTCCCAGCTGCTTCCACAAAACCGGAGATAGTTTGTAACCAACGAGTTTATCTAAAATCTGTCTTGTCTGCTGTGCTTGAACTTTATCCATATCAATCTGGCGAGAATGCGCAACAGCGTATTTTACAGCTTTTGGAGTAATCTCATTGAATTCAATTCTGAAAACCTTTTTATCATCAACTTCCAAAAGTTCACGAACATGCCAGGCAATTGCTTCTCCTTCACGGTCAGGGTCGGATGCAAGATAAATTTTGTCCGAATGCTTTGCTAAATCGTTTAATTTTGTAACAACTTTTTTCTTTTCGGGAATTATGACATAAGTAGGTTTAAAATCGTTATGGACATCAAATCCCAAAACATTTTCAGGCAGATTCCTTACGTGTCCGAAACTTGCTTCAATTTGATAACCGTCACCTAAAATTTTTTTTATTGTTTTTGATTTTGCCGGTGACTCTACTATTACTAAAGCTCGTTCTTTTTTGTTCTTTTTAGGTTTTTCTTCGGCGTATGCTTCTGCCATTTTAATTTCCTTCCTGTATCTTTTAATCTAATAACAAGCGCTGTTAATATTTACCCCCTCCTGTAGCGCTCACCTTCCGACTGTTCTATTAAACCGTGAAGTTCCATTTCTGTCAATCTGGTTAATAAATCCTCCGTACTCAAACCTGTTTCGGATTGAAGTTCGTCAAAACTTTTTGGCTCAACAGACATTATATTATAAAGGGGTAAATATTGTTCGGGTATGTTTACTTCTTTTTTATTATTCACAGGAATTTCCCAATTTAGAGCATTCAAGACGTCTTCTCCTTTAGTAACCATTGTTGCACCATCTTTTAATAGTTTGTAAATTCCTTCTGTATTAACATTATTAATAGAACCCGGTATACACATAAGTTCTCTCCCTTGTTCAAGAGTGAGATTCGCGCTAATTAGTGCACCGCTTTTTATTGCTGCTTCTCCGACAACCGTGCCGTAAGAAAGTCCTGTTACAATTCTGTTTCTTTGAGGGAATCTGAATTGAACAGGTGCAAATGTCGGATAATATTCCGTTACTACAGCACCGCATCCGTTTTCAATCTGTTCATATAATGCTTTATTCCCGCTTGGGTATACATAATCGAAACCGCTTGCAATAACTCCGATTGTTTTTAAATTATTTTCTATTGCACTTTTATGAGAAACCGCATCTATCCCCGTTGCCAAACCTGAAACGATACAAATATCTGTATTAGCTAAATCTGAAATAACTCTTTTTATGCTCTCTTTTCCTTCATAACTTGCTTTTCTTGAGCCCACAAAAGCGACAGTCCTTTTCAGGTTACAACTGAGCAAATCTCCTTTGTAATAAAGTGTCATTGGTGGATTGGGAATTTGACGAAGCATGTATGGGTAATTTTCATCATCAAAAGTAAGAATTTCCATTCCCTTGTTCAACACAAATTCAAGAGTTTGGTCAGGATTTACACTCTCTTTCTTATTAATAAAATTTTCAGCTTTTTTTACAGATAATCCTTCAATCTGTTTCAAATCCGATAATGTCGCATTATAAGCAGTTTCAACATCTCCAAAATAGTTATAAAGTCTTTGGATAAATGTTGAATCCAACTGTTCTATTGATGAAAATGCTGTCCAGTATTTTGTATTCATAAAGAAATTTTAGCATAAAACATAGTATTTACGCTATCTGTTTCTAATGAAAGATGGCCCAAAATGTTAAAACCGGAAAGAGCCTATTTCCTCTATACAGAGACCTTAAATACTTTCTACTGCTTCTTGGCAATCTTCGCAGATGCCGTCAGAATTCAGTTTCCTGTATTTCCAGCAGCGACAGCATTTTTCGCCTTCAGCTTTTGTTACCCAAACAGTTGTTTCGTCTTCTGTATATTCGTTAAGAACTCCGGAAGGTGCATTCTCTGCAACATATGCTTGGGAAACAATGAATATATCTGCAATATCTTTTTCATGTTTTTTAAGAAGTTCTGCATAAGGTGATTTTACATAAACCGCTACTTCTAATGAACTTCCGACTTTTTTGTCAGCCCTCAGAGGTTCAATTGCGCGTGTTACAACTTCCCTTATTTTCAAGATTTTTCCGAATTCTTCTTCAAGCAGTTCATTGTTCCATTCATGATGAACATCATACCAGTCTGCAAGAAGTATACTTTCTAATCCTCCACGTTGGCATTCAGGAGTATTTTGCCAAATATCTTCCGCCTGATGTGGCATTACAGGGGTTAACACCCGTACTAATGCTTGCAGATTTTCGTAAAGTACAGTCTGACATGCTTTTCTTGAAAGTGATTTTTTACCGGCAGTATACAGTCTATCCTTAACAATATCAAGATAGAATGAACTCAAATCAACTGCTGCAAAGTTTTGAAGTGCTTGAAAGTACTTATAAAATTCATAATTTTCAAATGATTCGGTAATTTCTGCAATCACTTTGTTTAATTTATGAAGTGCGAATTTGTCAATCGGCTTCAAATCTTCATATTTTACGTAGTCTTTTGCAGGATCAAAATCATGAATATTACCCAGCAAGAATCTTGCTGTATTTCGTGTTTTCTTAAATATTTCAGTTAACTGTTTAATTATATTATCACCGATTTTGGTATCATTTCTGTAGTCAACCGATGCTGCCCAAAGCCTTAAAATATCGGCTCCGTATTTTTCAATAATATCATCAGGTCTTATGTAATTGCCCAGAGATTTTGACATTTTTCTTCCGTCTTCGCCAAATACAAATCCGTGTGTCAGAACCTGTTTATATGGTGCTTTTTCCTGAACTGCAACGGAAGTCAGAAGAGAAGATTGGAACCATCCTCTGTGTTGGTCAGAACCTTCCAAATACATATCGACAGGAGTATGACCTAATTCATTAGCACGTTTTTCGACTACAGTTTTCCAGGTCACACCCGAGTCAAACCAAACATCCATAATGTCGTTTTCTTTTTTGAAGTGCGTTTTCCCGCATTTAGGACATTTAAATGCCTGAGGTAAAAGTTCTTCGGCTGTACGTTTTACCCAAGCATCAGAAGATTCCTTTTCAAATATTTTTGCAACATTTTCGATTGTCTCATCTGTTACAATAGCCTCTCCGCAATCTTCACAGTAGAATACAGGGATAGGAACACCCCACGCTCTTTGACGGGAAATACACCAATCAGTACGCCCTGCAACCATATTTCCGATACGACTTTCACCGCTTGCCGGAATCCATTTTACGTTCTTAATTGCCTCACACGCTTTATCTCTGAATTTATCAACCTTAACAAACCATTGTGGTGTAGCTCTGTATATAACGGGCTTTTTGCATCTCCAGCAATGGGGGTAGCTGTGGTTAATTTCATTTTGATACATTAGGGCTTTACAGTTTTCTAACATATCAATTACCATATCATTACCTTTATAATATGGAACTCCGACTAATTCCGGAATTCTGCCTTCTTCAGTCCAGCATCCTTTAGCATCTAAAGGAGAAAGCACCTCGATACCATATTTAACCCCAACCTCGTAGTCCTCAAGACCGTGTCCGGGTGCTGTATGAACTAAACCTGTACCGGCATCAAGGGTAACGTGTTCACCAAGGATTATTTTTGAATTTCTGTCAATCAATGGATGCTTAACCTCCAATAATTCCAAATCCTGTCCAATACAGGTTCCAACAATTTTTATTTCGCTTTCTTCAATTCCTGTATCTGCCAAGAAAGCACCTAATAAATCTGTTGCGGCTATATAAATATCGCCTTTATAATCAAAGAAAGAGTATTCAAACTTCGGATGCATTGAAATAGCAACGTTTGAAGGGATTGTCCAGGGAGTTGTTGTCCAGATTATTGCATAAACATCTTTTCCATGGAGATTAACCAATTTGTTGATTTTCTCCGTAGAAGGTGCATCAAATTTAAATCTTACGTAGATTGATTTTGAAGAAATATCGGCATATTCAACTTCTGCTTCCGCAAGTGCAGTTTCACAAGAAGCACACCAGTATACCGGTTTTAAGCCTTTTTCTATATAACCCTTTTTGTACATTTCCCCAAAAACTCGGACTTGTTCTGCCTCAAATTCAGGGTCAATAGTTAAATATGGATGCGCCCAATCTCCCCATACGCCAAGACGTTTGAATTCGCTTTCCTGCCCTTTTAAGCTCTCAGCTGCATATTCTCTGCATTTTTCTCTTAGTTGGGCAGGCGTCAATGCACTTCTTCCGCCTTCAATATTTTTTACGACTTTATTTTCTATGGGAAGTCCGTGTCCGTCATATCCCGGAACGTAAGGTGCATAATATCCGCGCATAGATTTATATCGAATTAAAATGTCTTTCAAAATTTTATTCAAAGCTGTTCCAACATGAATTTTACCCGAACTCAGATACGGAGGGCCGTCGTGAAGCACAAAAGAATTCGTTTTATCCCTTTGAGCTAAATTTTTCTCATATACATTTATCCCCTCCCAAAATTTTTGAGTTAAAGGTTCTTTTTGAGTGGCATTTGCTCTCATTTCTAATGTTGTTTGCGGTAAATTTAATGTGTCTTTATATTCCATGGTTTTCCTTTCATTTAACTAGCCTATTAAGTTGGGTTATTGAATACTTTTCCCTAACATTTACTCCTGAAATCTTTTTCAAAACTTACATTACTGTCAGTTTTACCTAAAGTATTTATTTTTAATCTTCTTTGTTTCAAAAATTCATTCATTTTATTGTAGTCAAAACAATTTTCCCAACGAGCAATAACGACTGTTGCAACACAGTTCCCTATTAAGTTCACTGTTGTCCTTCCCATATCAAGAATTTGGTCTATACCTAAGAGAATAGCAACTCCTATAATCGGAATATCAAAGCTGGTCAAAGTTCCTGCAAGTACTATTAAAGCAGCTCTTGGTACACCGGCAACACCTTTAGATGTTAACATTAGTGCAAACATGATTACAAGTTGTTGTTCAAGCGGGAGATGTATTCCGACCAATTGAGTCGAGAATATTACTGCCATGGCAAGATATAATGTAGAGCCGTCAAGATTAAAGGTATAACCGGTTGGCATTACAAACCCGACAATAGATTTTGGAACACCAAATTTTTCCATAATCGACATAGCTTTAGGAAGTGCTGCTTCCGAACTTGCAGTTGTAAATGTCAGTAATGCCGGCTCATTTATGGCTCTTAAAAGTCCTCTGAAGGATATATGGACAAGTTTGCAGGCTATAAATAATACGAGAATTACAAACACCGCCAACGCTACATAAAGAGAAACTATTATTTTACCGTAATTAAAAAGGATTTCTACACCGTTTTTCCCGACAGTATAAGCAATTGCGCCAAAAATACCAACAGGTGCAAATACCATAACATACTCAGTGAATTTAAACATTATTGTAGATACTGAATTAAGTACATCCAAAACCGGCTTAGCTTTTTTACCTACAGCACAAATTGCAAGTGCAAAAAACAGTGAAAATACGACTATCTGAAGTAAATTTCCTTCGGCCATTGACTGGACAACACTCGTTGGAAAAAGGCTTAAAAACATCTGTCCGAAGGTTGTTCCATGATTAATTGCTGCCATACTTGCAGCTTGAACAATGCCTGCCGCCTGTAGGTCAATGTTTATACCTTTCCCGGGTTCAAACAAATTTGCGAATCCCAAGCCTATTATAAGTGCAAATGTAGTAACGACTTCAAAATAAATAACCGTTTTAATCCCGAGCCTGCCAAGACTTTTTACATCACCGTGACCGGCTATTCCGACAACAAGAGTCGCAAAAAGCAAGGGTGCTATTATCATCTTCACCATTCTTAGGAATACTTCTGCGAGCACATGCATTTTTACTGCAAAATTCGGAAAGATCCATCCGACTACTATTCCTAAAACCAATGATATTAAAATTGCTATCGTTAAACGTGAATGTTTCAATATATTACCTCTATAGTAAGCAGTTGTTCAAATTATTTTTATACGACACCATTATAGGCATCGATATATATCTTTTTGATATCTTCCAACAAAGGATAAACAGGATTTGCACCTGTGCACTGATCGTCAAATGCCAGCTCAGTAAGTTCATCAAGATTATTCATAAATGTCTTTTTATCAATTCCGTAATCTTTGATTGAAAGCGGCAGATCAATTGCTATCATAAGTTTTTCAACAGCATTAATCAGACGTTCAACTTTTTCATCATCATTTTTGCCGCCCAAATTGAGTTCATCCGCAATTTGTCCGTATTTTGCTTTTGCGTTCGGATATTTATATTGAGGGAATATTGCCTGTTTTTTGGGCGCATCTGTCGAGTTAAACTTGATAACCTGCCTTATTAAAAGAGCATTGGCAACACCATGCGGAACATGATACATCGCACCAAGTTTATGTGCCATCGAGTGACAAATTCCGAGGAAAGAATTTGCGAAAGACATGCCGGCAATTGTTGCTGCATAGTGCATTTTTTCTCTTGCCATCGGGTCATTTGCGCCTTCTTTATAAGAACGTTCAAGGTATCTGAATATTAATTTTGTTGCCTCTAAAGCATTTGAGTTTGTAAAATTCGTAGCCATACAGGATACGTAGGCTTCAATTGCATGAACCAATGCATCAATACCAGATGCAGCTGTCAGTCCCTTTGGCATTCCATCTACGAAATTCGGATCGATAATAGCAATATTTGGTGTCAGAGCGTAATCTGCGATTGCATATTTAACATTAGTTTTGTCATCCGTAATAATAGCAAAAGGTGTTACTTCCGAACCGGTTCCGGATGTGGTAGGAATACAAACCATTGTGGCTTTTTCTCCTAAATCAGGAATCTGGCATACCCTTTTTCTTATATCCATAAACCTCATAGAAATATCTTCAAAATTTACATCCGGTTGCTCATACATTAGCCACATAATTTTAGCTGCGTCCATTGGAGAACCGCCACCGAGTGCAATAATCAAATCCGGTTCAAACGGTCTAAGCTGAGCCATAGCTTGATGTATTGTGGATAATGTCGGGTCAGGTTTAACATCAAAGAATATTTGATATTCAATATCAATTTCATGAAGAACTTTTGTAATTTTATCAACGGCACCCGAATCGAATAAAAACTTGTCCGTAACAATAAAAGCACGTTTTTTATCTTTTAGTACCCGAAGAGCGAGATCTAAAGCTCCTCTTTTGAAGTAAACTTTAGGTGGAACTTTGAACCACAACATATTTTCTCTCCTTTCAGCTACAGTTTTGTAATTTAGTAAATGTTCTACCCCAATATTTCCGGAAACAGAATTCTTTCCCCATGAACCGCATCCCAGCGATAATGACGGTTCAAGTCTAAAATTATATAAATCTCCGATACCGCCTTGTGATGATGGGGAATTAATAATTATACGGCAAGCAGGCATTTCTTCCGCATAATAGTTAATTCTGTCACTCTTTCTTTCGTCTGTATAAAGAGCTGCAGAATGCCCGGCTCCGCCTTTAAATACCAGTTCGTGTGCCATCTCCGTAGCTTCTTTGAAATTTTTGGCCTTATACATCGTAAGAATTGGTGATAATTTTTCTCTTGAAAACGGATCATTCCAATCAACTTTTGGTCTTTCACAAAGTAGTATTTTTGCATTTTCAGGAACTTTAAAACCAGCTATTTTAGCTATTTTAGCCGCAGATTGTCCAACAATTAGCGGATGTGCAGAGCCTCTTTGAGGATCAATAAAAGGAAGGTCAATTAATTTCTTTTCATCAGCCTTTTTTACTAGATAGGCTCCTCTGTGAATAAATTCTGCTTTAACTTTTTCATATACTTTATCCACAACAATTACAGACTGTTCCGAAGCACAAATCATACCGTTATCAAATGTTTTTGACATGAGAATAGAAGAGACAGCCATTTGAATATCGGCTGTTTCATCAATAACAGCCGCGACATTACCGGGGCCAACGCCAAGTGCAGGATTACCTGAAGAATATGCCGCTTTAACCATTCCGGGGCCGCCCGTTGCAATAATACAATTGATTGAAGGATGTTTCATTAATGCCGCTGAAAGCTCAACCGACGGAACATCAATCCAACCTATAATATTTTCCGGAGCACCTGCTTTTACGGCAGCATCCAGTACGACCTTGGCCGCTTCGATTGTACATTTTGCAGCTCTCGGGTGTGGTGAAAAAATTATGGCATTTCTTGTTTTTAGGGCGATAAGTGATTTAAAAATGGCAGTAGAAGTCGGGTTTGTTGTAGGAACGATTCCTGCTAAAATTCCCAAAGGTTCTGCAACAATTTTAATCCCGTTTTCCTTATCTTCACTTATAATTCCGCATGTTTTTGCATTTTTATGCTTATTGTAAATATACTCTGCAGCAAGGTGATTTTTTATAATTTTATCTTCCAAAACACCCATGCCGGTTTCTTCAACAGCCATTTTAGCAAGAGGAATGCGGGCCTTATTTGCAGCGGTTGCAGCAGCTTTAAATATCTTATCAACCTGTTCCTGCGTGTAAGTTTCGTATATTTTTTGTGCTTTTTGAACTTTAGAAATCAATATTTCCAATTGTTCTGCAGTTTCTACTGTATTAGGTGTATTTAGTGCTTTTTCAAGTTTCTCTACTGTTTTCTTTTTCGATGATTTAGCCGTTGGCATTCAATTCCTCCTTATTAAACTTAAAAGTCCTTATTATATTACATCACAACAGGCATGTCATGTCAATTTTAAAAAGTGATTTATGAACCGTTCACTAATATGTAAAAAGGCGAGCGATTTCAGTTTTTTTTAATTCTATAATTACTACCTACAATCTACTTTTTAACAATTCATACAAACAAACGATAGAGTTTTTAATCAAAAAGGTTAGAATGAAGTGTGTTATATTACTGGGCAACATGTGATGGAAAATACTCCGGATTTCTCTTCATACAACAAAATAAAGCATGCAACCAATGAAGAATTGGCTGAATTGTGGCAGAAATATTTTGATGATCATGAGAATAAAAACCTCAGGGATCAACTTATATTGCAGTACATTTACTTAACAAGATATGTTGTAGGCAGAGTTAAAGTTGTTCTTCCTCCGACTTTTTCGTATGAAGATGTTTCCAGTTTCGGGATAGAAGGTTTAATTGATGCTGTTGAAAAGTATACGCCTAAAATGGGTGCAAGATTTGAAACATATGCCTTAATACGTATTAGAGGAAATATAATTGACAAAGTCCGCTCAGAAGACTTTTTGCCACGTAGTATAAGAAGAAAAATAAAGGATGTTAAACAGGCACAGGAAGATTTGAAACGCCAGTACGGGAGAGCGGCAAGCAATACTGAAATTGCCGAATACTTAGGCATTGAAAAAGAAAAAGTTGAACAACTTCTTGCTGACGACACAACGATAACATCTATTTATGAGAAGAAAGGTGCTGCAGACGGGGACATTGAGATTATTGATACTATTGAAGATTCTTCACATTTGAGCCCGCACGAAGAATTAGAAGAGAAAGATGTTAAATCAGAATTGGAGGAGGCTTTGAAACGTTTGCCCGAAAGAGAGAGAACGATAATGGTTCTTTACTATCATGAGAATATGACATTAAAAGAAATCGGAGAAGCTATTAATATATCGGAATCCAGAGTTTCACAATTGCATGCCCAAGCAATTATGAAACTTAAAAATTTGTTGAGCGAAAATCGTTCAGCAAGACTTAAACGCAGTATAGTGTAGATGATTGTTTCGCATTTTTTTAGCTCCTTAATATTCTTGCAACTTCAATAAAGTCTTTTTTTATCAGTT
>JAEEXX010000178.1 GCA_016287985.1 Candidatus Gastranaerophilales bacterium | reverse complement strand
GGGGCATTGCACTCTTGGCGTCGTTTGTAGTCAACAACCCCGCCAAACAGACCCTTCCCGACTGGCTCGAAACCAACGTCTTCGCCGGCAACACCGGCACCGAAATCGCCCCGACTCCTGCTGAGGTAGAAGGCTTCAACCGCTATATCGAGGCGTACAAGAAAGGTCTCGATATTGAGAAGAAGGCCGTGGAGTGCAAGGCGTAAGGAGAGATTTTTCTGAATGTTTAATAACATCCCCGTACAAAATTGCGGGGATGTTTTAACAATACGAATATAATGAATAGTTTCAAAATAGAGTCAGATACTCCTCAAAATGAGATAGTGCATGACGATTATTGCAGAAAAAATTTGGTTGAATTAATTGCGAATTCAATCACCGATGTAGCTCATCAAGAACATCCAAGCATAAGCTATGGTGTGTTTGGTAAATGGGGGGAAGGTAAAACTACTGTACTAAATTTCGTGGAAGAAAAGCTTTTGAAAAATAAAAATGACAAAATTAATATTGTTCATTTTAATCCTTGGGTTATAGGAAATGATGAGGATTTGATTAGATGTTTTTTTGAAAGTATAGTATAGATAAATTAAAACAAGCAATAATAAAATATGCAAGTCTTTTTTCATATACAGCCAAATACATAGGAAAATTGTTTCCTTTTTCGGGGTTGGGCGATACTATTAGTCGCTTTGTAGACGATACAAAAGCCGCAGTTCAAGGTTACGATAAATCAATTTTGGAATTGAAAGAAGAAATATCTCAAACAATAATAAAATCCAAAAAGCATCCCTTGGTTATTATTGATGATATAGACAGGCTTGACAACAACGAAATACATTCAATGTTTCGGTTGGTAAGACAAATAGCTGATTTTAGGAATACAATTTATCTCCTTGCGATGGATAATGATATCGTATCCAAGGCATTAGGGAAATATATCGGTCTAAGCAATGATGATGGAGCAAGTTTCCTTGATAAAATAATCCAAATTCCAATAGTATTACCGACAATACCTAAATATTTGATTCAAAATAAAATAGAATCAAAAATTAAGTCAGTATTTGAACATTTCAGAATACATGAGTCCACAAAAGACATTGCAAAACAATTGTCAACTTTGATTAAGACTCCACGACAACTTATTCGTTTATTTAACCAATTGTATTTCGTATTGCCAACTTTACATGAAGAAGTGAATATAGAAGAACTGTGCTATTTGGAGGCAATTAAATTGGTAAGTGTTCAAGCATATCAAAAAATATATGATAGCGAAGACGCTTTGCTTAGAAAACATAATATGTTGGACGTACATCTTGATAGTAACAAAGCACTGAAAGCGACCGAGGAACGATATGGAAAAGCCATAGATTCAATTTTGCAAAGTGTGCCCTATGAAAGCCAAAAGAACGTGCATAATACACTTATAACATTGTTTCCTAACAAAAGTCATTCTTTCAATTATATGAATGACTTTGTACGTAAAAGTATTTGTAATGAGCTGTTCTTTTCTACTTATTTCATACAAAATGTACCTTATGCTATATTGTCGAGAAAGGAAATCAATTATTTAGAAGGCAAAATTGATTTTATGTCAGAAAAAGAAGTGGTCGATTGGATTAACGATAAATATAAAGAATACGATGCTCAAAACATTCGTAGAGCATTAGAATTTGTTTTATTTGATTGCAATGATTTCAAATTGCGTTGCGATAGAATGAAAAAAGCAATAATGGCATTATGTCAATCTAATTTGTCAGATGATTTCAATTACAATATTATTCATAATAGTAGTATAACAGATATTGTCATTTGTGATTTTTTAAGAAATTATGCCTATGAAATGACAAGTCATTTTGCTAATCCTGTTTATAATAATGATGTTGTTTGCAATATTTTGCAATGCATAAATAAAACCGCGAGCATTCAATTATGTATGCATCTTAATGCTACAATTATGCATTCTTATAGCGATTTGTTGGAATATTACAAACCGAGTTTTGTTTTTTTCCAAATTAGATTTTTATATTTGCCATTTGAAGAGCAAACCAAATATTGTTCTTTTTTACTTAGACAATTTTTTCATACATGGAATAGGGTCGAACCCAATAGCTCGGAAAAATACTTGAATACAGCTATGAACAAAAAGGATTTTAATCCTGCGCAATTCCTTTACGCAATTGTTTATGATGGAAAAGATAAAGATTGTATAAATGATTTTAAACAATTGTTCGGTAATGTAATAAATGACTTCGTAAAATCATTAGAAAAATTTATAACCAACCAAAAATATGAAAACGCAATTAAGGCTTTAATGCAATAAAAAAACAAAAAAAATGTTAATGCAAATAGTTACAAATGATTTTTTATTTATATTTGCGATATGCTTGATTATTCCCTTTCAATAAAAGGGGTAGGTACTACATACCCGATGGCGATTCATACTGATATCGATTTTGAAAAAATAAATTTAGAATATGGCTATTCTATTGATATGCCCGTTGGTCTTGGTGCTCCAAATTTACTCAATTTTTCAGAAATAGTCATTTCGTTAACAAGCAAAAAGGGGACTATCTCTATGGAATTTAAGCCGTAGAGAAACCTTGTCCTATGAAATAAATAGACGAGAAACGTTATTCTTCACAGCCTCGGCGTCATATACAGTGGCAGATAGACAATTCCGTCTTTTTCCTGATAGTCGCCGGTATGGAGTACGTACGGCGTGGCAAGTTGGCTCTTATACTTTGCGATGAACTTTTGCAACGATACTATCGTGTATTTGTTCGTTGATTTTACCTCTATCGGACAGATATTATGCCTACTTGAAATAACAGGCTTAGGTATCAGAAAATCAACTTCCATACGTTCCGCCGCATCTTCTTTGGAATAGGAAGAATAGAAATACAGTTTGTGTCCAGCTGCCTTAAACATCTGTGCAACAATGTTTTCTACGAACATACCTTTGTTAACTTCCAATCGGTCGAGGAGAAGTTTTTGGTACAGTTGTTCGTTTTCGATGGTCTTTTCGTCGAAGGCATGGGAAATCAATAGACCTGTGTCTGCCATATAGCAC
>JAEEXX010000177.1 GCA_016287985.1 Candidatus Gastranaerophilales bacterium | reverse complement strand
AAAGGGATAAAATATTTCTGATATTTAATTTATATTTTCATCGGATAATAATGAACCATTTGTAAGTAATGTAACGGACACATTACTCTCTTTAAATTTTCTAATTATATCTATAATATCAGGTCTCAAAAAAACTTCGCCACCTGTTATTTGAATAAAAGCTACTCCGGCTTTAATTAATTCATCTGCAAGTTTAAGAACTTGTTTTGTTGTTAAGTCGTTAACCGAAGAATATTCTCCATCACTATATAAACAATGTATGCATCTGAAGTTACAAGAATCTGTTAAACGCAAGGATGCACATAATGGTGATGAAAATAAATAGTTAGAGTCACCTGCATTCCTTTTTATGTAAGATGTCATTGATGCCATTATCTTAGGATTGCGACGTTTGTGTTTTACTTCGGAACTTTTTCCTTCAAGCATAGAACTTAAGTAAAAACGTATATATTTTTCATATTCTGCATCAGATATATTCAAAAATATAACCCTCTTTCAGTAAAAATTCTAAAGTCTTGTAAAAGTGCTTATGTAACTCTGTTGCAGGAATATCCGGATTATTTTTATGCAACATATTGACGATACCTTCAATAGTGGAGGTACCGTCTAATGTTGCTATAATTTCACCTGTTATTTTGTCTGTTTTCCAAAAAGTACCATTCCGTGCATTACAGAAAAAATATGTATTCAATGTGGCTTCATAATGCTTTAACGTGTGAGGAGCAAGTATAAGTTTTTTATTCAACATGAATGAAGCCTTTTACATACAAAAACCGTCAGAATTACTGCAATCCGGAACATCTTCCCAATCGCCTTGATCATTTGACCAACATTTGTATAATTCGCTATAATTTTTTTGTTGTTCGATTGCCGTAGTTTCAAATTTTCGGCTTTTAATCATTTCTCTAAATTGTGCCCAAGATATGGCATAATTTCCTTGTGCTACTTTTTGC
Organism: Candidatus Gastranaerophilales bacterium; assembly: GCA_016287985.1. GTDB lineage: Bacteria > Cyanobacteriota > Vampirovibrionia > Gastranaerophilales > Gastranaerophilaceae > CAG-196. Next base: position 2,126 of record JAEEXX010000177.1, on the reverse strand, counting down.
GAAGCTTTGTTTGTTTTAGTTCCAATCTTCGTTGATATTGGCATCTGACCAATTCTTGTTACTGTTGGCATATTTACCTACCTTTCTTTATTAACAAATCAATATTTGTTACATGGTTATTATAACTCTCCTAAAAATATTTTTTGTTTGGAGTAAATGAATTTTTTACTATTCTTTACAAATTATTAAATTCTTTGTTAAAAATCCTCAAACCGACTGTTCTTTTACATATACATTCAATTAGTCTCTATATAACTATGTTAAGACCTACATAAGTTTATAACAAGTACGACTCATGATACTTGTATCTTAATTCATGTAGCACAATATTTAATCCAAAATAGAAAGTGGACACAGAATGGACACAAAAAAATATAGCTGAGGATGGATTCGAACCGTCGACCTTGCGGGTATGAGCCGCACGCTCTTACCAACTGAGCTACTCAGCCATATTTGTAATTTCTATTTTATTGTCAATTTGCTTGTAGACCTCGCGGGTATGAGCCGCGCGCTCTCACCAACTGAGCTACCTTGCCATAAATGTTACTCGAAAATTTTCTCACAAACATTTTTGCATTTCAAGTGCACGACAGTAATTATCAAATTTTATTTCTAAAAAGTAAAGCGGCAATTTATTAAATTACCGCAAATTATGTGTGTGTATTATAGTATATCTGCTTAATTATGCAACATAATCAATATTTTCATCTGTATTTTCTTTGTCTTTCTCAGATAAAAGATTAAATGCTCTATAAAGCTTGTAGCCAAGAGCCACTATCGGATTTGAGTCTACCGAATCCGCTTTCTTTGCATAATCTTGACTTTGTTGAAATTTTACTGATGCATTTGCATCCCTTAGCATTAATATTGCATCTGCCGAACTCATTTCTCGTGACAGAGTATTTTCTTTAAAACTTATACTGATTACTTTGTTAATCATAACTTGAACCCTTGTTTTTTATTAAGTGTTTTTTATACACTTCATTTAACATTTTCATTATGCAACACATAAAAATATTTGTCAAGTCCTATTTAATATTTTTAGCCAAACGGCGAAGATGCAGAAGAGGTATTAATTTTGCATAAAGTGCCATTTTTACACTTAATAGCTATTTTGAAAAGTTGGCAGAAAATGCCGATTGTCGATAGGGTGTGGAGTTTTTACATTATATCATTAAACTGCAACTAAAGTTGTATATGCATATGGTAAAAATATCCTCCAAACTAATGATTTTTTTATCGGATATATATACTATTCTTGGTATGTTGTTATGGAAACTATCCGGAAAGGAATATTTATGGCGAAAATTATTAAAGTAGCGTCGTCTACATCTACCCCACGTATCGCAAATCAGTTCAAAACTTCTCGTACTTCAACGACGAATCCGTTCAAGTATCAAAATTTTGAAGGAAACACGCTGGATGTTTCAGCATTTGCTGACGTATTTGAACATTATTCGACTAAGGAACCACGTAATTTAAAATTGATTGCTTCATCTATTGCAGGAAGCATGCACAAAATTAAAGCTGCTATCACTGAACCAATTGTAAAATTTGTTGGCAGAATTAGAGAAGGTGTTTCTTCTGCATGGGACTATGCTGTTAATACAAATATTTCCGATGTCGGGGCTTTAAAAAGCATTGGGAGCGGAATTAAAAATATTAACAACTACATGAATAAACCTATAGAATTACCACATATTGATATTCTGGGCGGTATAAAATCAGGCATGAATTCTTGGCATGCAGATATGATTGGACTTAGCAAAGATATAGGAGATGGTTGGTCCGAATTGATTTCAAGAATTAAACCCTGTGGCAGTAAAATTTCTGCTGATATGTCAGTCGCTGATTTAGAAGCTATGTGGAAATCAGAAATGATGGCAGGTAATCTTGAGGAGGTTGCATAAATGATGAATAAAAATATTGTTGAAATTATTGATGCTTTAACAGCTCATCAAGATAATGATTCTATAAGAGTTTTGGAAGAATTAGGAACCAATTCTCCTGATAACGCAGTTAGAGAATATACTTCACGTGCATTGGTAAAGAAAAATATGCACGATTCTTTGAAAGTTGTTATCATTAATCAAGGAAAAGCTATTAATGATTTATCACCTGATGTT
>JAEEXX010000028.1 GCA_016287985.1 Candidatus Gastranaerophilales bacterium | reverse complement strand
AAATACATCTGTCGGGAAATGAACTCCGAGCCAGAGCCTGGAAAGGCCATTCAAAATTATTAGCATTCCGAAAATCGTTATGAAAAAATATTTCCAAAATCCGCTGATATGGCGGTGAACAAGATATATTAGTATCCCGAAAAAGCACATTGCTGTCAGAGAATGCCCTGAAGGGAAGCTATACCCTGGGTACGAATCTCCACAAGGTCTTTGTCTGCATATAATGTTCTTTATGAAGTCTGTCAAAACATGCGCCCCTTGAGTAAAAAATACGAGCAAAAAAGCCGATATATAGTATTTATGAGATACAAGAATTCCGCAAGAAGCTATCAACGGCCAAACATAATGACAGCGGCCAATTTCATTCAGCATTACCGGAATAAATGACGGAAACCAAGACAGGTTAGTTCTTACCGCTTGAAGCATTCCCGAATCAAAATCCTTTGTTGGCGGTAAATATAACACACATAATAATATTACCACCGCAAATATAAGGGACACCGTTATATAATGCCAATTCAAAACTCTGCTTTGAGTGTTATTTTTCATACTGCCAAACCCCTAAGCTATCACAGTCCGCCTTTTATTGAACAAGTTAAACCTGCTATTTTACCCCAAATAGCTGCAAACAACGGTGTAATTTCACTTACAAAAACTGCAAAGAAAAATAGTGCACCTAAAACCGCAATTATTTTTTGTATATCCGAAAACATAAATATCTTTTTATTCTTAAATTCCTCAATTCCTTTTTTCTCTTCGGTAAATGGTTTTACTGGAAACTTTTCTTCAATCATTTCAAGAACATTGGCAAATTTTATCCTAATTAAAATATTATAAGCATCAACATTCATCCACCATAATGCACAAACAGCTATACCTATTGCGGAAAATAACAAGGTAGCCGATATTTTCTCCATAAATATTACATCGCCCGTAAAAATCATTGCAAAAATTATAACCACAAAAGAAATCATATAAAATCTGTTAGTAACAAAATTTCTGTCAATAAAATTGTCTTTCTGTTTGGAATACATTTTGTATTCTTCTAATATCATTTCATCTCTGTCCATTTTTTATCCTCATTACTTAATTATTCCAATTATCAAACGTACGTTTTGATTTAACTTCATTCATAAGTTCTTCGAACTCTTTTTCATCTAAAGTTTCTTTCTCAAGCAACTGCTTTGCAATATATTCAAGCATGTCCCGGTTTTCGCTTAGCAAATTTTTTGCAACCTCATACTGCTTGTCAACAATTATTTTTACTTCTTTATCAATATCAGCAGCAATTTCTTCGGAAAAATCTCTTGTATTACCAAAATTTCTTCCCATAAATACGTGTTCCTGCTCTTTACCGTATGTAAGATTTCCCATTTTTTCACTCATACCGTATGTTGTAACCATACTTCTTGCAAGTGCTGAAACTTTTTCAAGGTCATTAGAAGCACCTGTCGTAACATTGTCTTTACCGTAAATAAGTTCTTCTGCAACTCTTCCTCCAAGAACCATTGTTATTCTATCTAACAATTGACTTTTACGCATTGTAAGATGGTCCTTTTCAGGCAGAGTTAAAGTTATACCCAGAGCCATTCCCCTTGGTATAATAGAAACTTTATGCAGAGGATCACAATCTTTAAGTAACTTCGCAAGAAGAGCATGCCCTACTTCATGGTATGCCGTATTTTCTTTTTCTTCATCGGAAATTATCCTGCTTTTCTTTTCAGGTCCTGCCATAACTTTATCAATTGCTTCTTCCAAATCCGGCATTTCAATTTCGGACTTATTATGACGAGCAGCAAGAAGCGCTGCTTCATTCAAAAGATTGGACAGATCAGCACCCGTAAATCCCGGTGTACGTTTCGCAAGCGTCTTTAAATCGACTTCTTTTGCAAGCGGTTTATTTTTAGCATGTACATTCAAAATCTGCTCACGACCCAAAACATCAGGTTTATTAATAACGATCTGCCTATCAAATCTTCCTGGTCTTAACAAAGCATTGTCCAAAATATCAGGTCTGTTTGTGGCTGCAAGAATAATTATATTTGTATTTTCATCAAAACCGTCCATTTCAACAAGCAATTGGTTAAGAGTTTGTTCTCTTTCATCATGACCGCCACCTAAACCGGCACCCCTTTGACGCCCAACAGCATCAATTTCATCAATAAAAACTATACAGGGTTGGTGTTTCTTAGCCTGTTCAAACAAATCACGAACACGTGAAGCACCTACACCAACAAACATTTCAACGAAATCAGAACCACTTATTGAAAAGAACGGAACTCCTGCTTCCCCGGCTACAGCTTTGGCCATCAATGTTTTACCTGTACCAGGAGCACCTACAAGAAGAACTCCTTTAGGAATTTTTGCCCCTAATTTTACATATTTATCGCTATGTTTCAAGAAATCTACAATTTCTTCAAGCTCTTTTCTTTCTTCATCGATTCCTGCAACATCTTTAAATGTTGTTTTTACTTTGCTATCCATAAGCATTTTAGCTCTGCTTTTCCCAAAAGACATTGCCTGAGCACCGCCAGCTTGGATTGTTTTAAATATAAGAAATAGAAAACCTAAAACAAGCAATATAGTAAAAAACGAAGAACCTATTCCAAACATAGAACCAGAATCAGCAGTCTTCTTTATGCTTATTTCAACATTATTATCCTCTAATTTTTTAACAATATCTGAATTTTCTGGAAAAGCCACTTTGTACTGAATAATTGGCGGTTTAACTTCACCGTACCAAGGATTTTTTACCGGTTTAGCTTCCGGCTGATTTATAGGGTGAGCTATTAATACCCCATTATCCATATCTACATTTTTTATCTCTTTATTTTCAACTTTTTGTATAAAGGACGTATATGAAAGCTCTTCCGTACTTGACGTAGGTTCATTGAATAACATACTTATAAATGCTAAAACAAGTATACCTAAAATAATATACATACCAATTGATTGATTTTTTTGCATAACTCTCCCTCTTTTTTCATATTGTAGCATGAAAGCTTACATTATAAAATATATGAGAAGCATTATATTTGAAGACAACTAAATAAATTAATCCGCAAAACTTAATTTAAACAAAATTTGTAACAATTTTTTAAAAAATTTGCAAAATTTTATTGAAATAGTATAATTCTGATTGGAATAGTGTATTACACATAAATAAGAGGAAAAAAGAATGAGTACATTAGAAAAAGTAAAAAAAGTTGTAGTAGACCAATTAAGCTGTGACGAATCACTCGTTACTCCTGAAGCTAGCTTCACGGCTGATCTTGGTGCTGACTCATTGGATACAGTTGAATTAGTTATGGCTTTTGAAGAAGAATTCGGTTGCGAAATTCCTGACGAAGAAGCTGAAAAAATTCAAACAGTTCAAGATGCAGTTAACTATATTGAGTCTCACTCATAATTAGTTATGCAACACTAGTATTACAAAGGGTGGGAAATATTGTACAAATATTTACCGCCCTTTTGTTATTTCGTGAATCGTGAGTTGTGACTCGTGATTTGTAATATATTCGGTTCACGATTCACGAGTCACAGGTCACGAGGTATAAATATGACAAATAGAAGAGTAGTAATAACAGGGCTTGGAGCCGTAACCCCCTTCGGTGTAGGAGTTGATAAATTTTGGGACAGCCTTATTCAGGGTAAAAGCGGAGTATCGAGAATTGAAAACATGCCGCTTGATGGTCATGCCGTAACTTTTGCCGCAGAAATAAAACAAAAAGATTTTGATCCTGAAATTCTTATAGGACCCAAAGAGGCAAAAAGAATGGATAGGTTTACCCAATTTGCCATAGTTGCAGCAGATGAAGCAATAGCAGATGCCGGTATCGACAAGGCTAATATTGACCCTTATAAAATCGGAGTAATCGTAAGTGCTGCAGCTGGCGGATTTAATACATTTGAAAAAAATCATATAGCAATGCTGGAAAAGGGTCCTACAAAATGTTCACCTTTTACTGTTCCAATGCTGATTGCAGATATGGCTTCCGGAAGAATATCTATGAAACATGGCTATAAGGGTGTAAATAAGGCTGTAGTTTCAGCATGCGCAACGGGTACACATTCAATCGGAGACGCATTCAGAAGCATTCAGTATGGTGATGCTGATGTTATTGTCGCAGGAGGCTGCGAAGCAACTATTTCGAACCTGGGAATGGGCGCATTTACAGCATGTCGAGCATTATCCAAACGCAACGACGAACCTCAAAAAGCCTCCAGACCTTATGATAAAGACAGAGACGGATTTGTCATGGGAGAAGGTGCAGGTGTTGTAGTACTTGAAGAATATGAACACGCAAAAGCACGAGGTGCAAAAATATATGCAGAGATTGTAGGTTATGGCCAAACAGCAGATGCTCACGATATGGTAGCACCCGATCCTGAAGGCAATGGTGCATTGAAAGCCATGGAATTTGCTCTTGCTGATGCAAAAATGAAACCGGAAGAAATTGACTATATCAATCCGCATGGTACAAGTACCGGTTTAGGAGATATCGCCGAATCTCAAGCTATAGCAAAAATATTTGGCGATAAAGAAAAGAATCCTAATCTGCTCGTTAGTGCAACAAAGAGTATGCATGGACATATGCTTGGCGCAACCGGAGCTGCTGAAGCAATTATATGCATAAAAGTAATTAATGAAGGGAAAGTACCACCTACTATAAATCTTGATAACCAAGATGAAAAAGTTGCAAATCTTGATTATGTCCCTCATAAAATGAGAGAGAAAAAAGTACACGCAGCACTATCAAACTCTTTCGGATTTGGTGGACATAATGCTACTTTAATTTTTAAAGAAGCGATTTAAGGAGTTCTAAATGGCTAAAACTAACGCAGAGTTAAAATTTGATCCCGGATTCGCACCTTATATTTTGGCTTTTCAAGGCACTGTTGACTACTTATATGCCGATATTAACAGATTTAAGAATCTTTCTCAAAAGAAAGTAAAATTTTTACAATACCATAAAAAAATCCTTGATATTTTTTATAATAATATAGGGTTCTATGTAGGCTGTCTCATGTGGGCGGCATATTTGAAAGCACAACCCAAAGGAGAAATAGTTTCTAACCCTTGTCTAAATGCAGAGTACATTGAAAGTGAAAACACCGCAGATACTCAATTCATGCTTAAATTCGCAGAATTATTCCCAAAAGATATGAAATATTTTCTCGGAAAGGAATTCGAATTCGATTCTAATATTAATAAATTGATAAAAATATATGAAGAATTTTTGATTTTAAATAAGGGTTTTACAGAGACAAAATTTAACTCTGATTTAGTCTTGCCTGATAAAATAAAAATTGATAATGTTGATAAATATAGAGAATTAATTAATTCCGCTATCGAACAAGGAGATTTGGCCTTACTAACAAAGGATATAAAACTCATAATAAGATAGTCTATAAAAAAAAACTGACCTGCTTTCCGGCCAGTATAAGTGTTTTTCTCTAATCATTTTGGGAGGAGATTTGGGGATAGTTGATACATGGCATGTTACTATAAATTTTAAAAACATGTCCTAGTCTTCAAAACAAAGTTTTACATTTCTTAATAAAAGAATTAAAAAACTAAAAATTTTCGCTTTATCTATAGGTGTCACAAATCAAAGTAAAATTTTACAATTCAGTTTTTTCAACTTCTTTGGTTGTGTTGAACTTTATTATATCGCCTTCCTGAATATCATTGAACTTAATAAATGAAATACCGCACTCAAAACCTTGAGCTACTTCTTTAACATCATCTTTGAAACGCTTAAGTTGGTCGACAGAGCCCTTGAATATTTCGACACCTTCACGATATATTGTTGCAGTATCATTTCTGTTAATTTTACCCTCAGTAACGTAACAACCTGCGATTTTAGTAATTTTCCCTATTGTAAAGATTTGTCTTACTTCAGCCTGACCGGTAACCACCTCTTTAATTTCCGGCGTAAGCAATGATATCATTGTGCTTTCAATATCTTCAAGAACCTGATAAATAATATCATACTTCTTAATTGTTACGCCCTCTTTTTCGGCTGCAGCAAGCGCATTAGCATCTTCTTTAACCGTAAATCCTAAAATAAGCGCATTCGATGCAGAAGCAAGCATAACATCTGCTTCTGAAATATCACCAACTCCGACATGAATAATCTTTGTTACAATTTCATCAGATTCAAGCTGTGCAATTGCTTGGGAAACAGCTTCCGCCGAACCATGTGTATTAGCTTTGATAATAAGATTAAGATGCGGAACATCGCCCTCTGCAGCACCCGATTCCCTTCGCATATGAGCCGGAAGCATTGCATCAAGACGTTTATTACGTTCTTTTTCTTTTCTCTTATCAACTATAGATTTCATTTCTTTTTCATTTTTAACAACTTCAAAATAATCACCGGCATTCGGGACTTCCGTTAACCCCAAAATTTCTACAGGTGTTGAAGGTTCCGCCTTTTGAATTCGTTCTCCTGAATCCGAAAGCAAAGCTCTGACACGACCGCATGCTGTACCTGCGACAACACAATTTCCTGCACGAAGAGTTCCATTCTGCACCAAAAGTGTTGCTACAGGACCTTTACCTTTATCCAAATAAGCTTCAATTACTACACCTGAAGCTTCAGCCTTCGGATTTGCTTTCAAATCTTGAACTTCTGCGACAAGAAGTATATATTCCAAGAGTTCATCTATGCCCAGTCCTTGAAGTGCTGAAACTTTGACAGTAATTGTATCACCACCCCATTCTTCAGGGACAAGACCATGTTCTGTCAATTGTTGTAAAACTTTATCAGGATTTGCTCCCGGTTTATCGATTTTATTCACAGCAACGATAATCGGTACTTCCGCAGCCTTAGCATGATTAATTGCTTCAATAGTCTGAGGCATTATACCGTCATCAGCCGCAACAACCAGGATGGCAATATCTGTTGCTTTGGCACCTCTCGCACGCATTTCCGTAAAAGCTTCGTGCCCTGGGGTGTCCACAAACACAATTTTCTTCTCCTGCTTGTTATCAAGGTATACCGTATATGCACCAATTGATTGCGTTATACCACCAACTTCAGTCGCAACAATCTTGTGTTTTGAAGCCCGAATACTGTCAAGAAGCGTCGTTTTACCATGGTCAACATGCCCCATAATTGATACAACCGGCGCACGTTTCTTAAGCAATTTTTTATCTACTTCCGACAGAGCTTTTTGCTTTTCTTCTTTTTCAAGCTCTTCTTCCATAAATGCTTCTATGTCTTCCTCAAGAACTTCAAGCTGATATTCTGCACAAACTTTCTTAATAGTATCAACGTCTATCAGCTGATTTACCGTTGCCATTACACCTTGAAACATAAGGAAACGTACAATTTCGGCAGGAGTTTTTCTTATTTTATCAGCCAGTTCCTGAATTGTCATAGGTTGATTTACAACAATAGAAGTAACTGCTTCTTGTTCTTCTTCTTTGTGTGAACGTTTTTTATGTTTTTGAGCGGCCGCTTTTTCAAGAGAAATCATCTCCTGGTCTTCTTTTTTAGAATTATAATCTTTATCTTTCTTTCGGTTATCAGTCTTCTTCTTGGATTGCCCTTTGCCTTCATATATTTCTTGCGGGATAATTCGTCTTTCTACAAGTTTTTTATCTCCGCCTTCTTTCTTAAAAGATTTTTTATCAGAAGATTCCGGTTTACTACCTTCGTTTGTTGTCGGACGTGCCGGCGCTTTTCTCACAATCTCTATTCTGGATTGATTTTTTGGATACTCGATTTTAGTCCTCTCAACCCTCACTACCGGTTTTTCTGTCTGTTGCTTTTCAGAACGTCTTTCATTATCAATGCCTGTTTTATTTTCATCAATCGGTTTTGGTTGTACCTTTTCAAGTTTTTCAATCTTTTCAATTTTCTGGGGCTTCTCTACACGTTGAACTCTCTCAATTCTCTCAACCTTGGGCGGCTCCTTTGGAGTTGTTTTAACAACTTCCGGCTCAGCAGACGGGGTTTTTGCTTTTTTAACGATAAAAGCTTTTTTGGGAGCAGCTTTTTTTTCTGTAAGCCCCATATGCTCTTTAAGTTTGCGAATTTGATCAGGAGTAACAGTATTCGAGTGAGATTTTACAACAATCGAAATCTCTGCGAACTTTTCTATAACATCTTTGCTTGTTAAATTAAGTTCTCTGGCTAATTCACTAACTCTTAAACTGTCCATTAATTGTTCCTTTCAAATACCCTTTTAATAAATCTTCCAGAGTAGATTTATCTATATTTGTATTGGTTTTTAATGCTTTATTTATTTTGTTCTTCTTAAAAGCACTATCAATACAACTTTGATTATAACAAAGATATACCGATCTGCCAAATGTAAAATTATTTGGATTTATAACTGCATTTGCTTTTTTGTAATCTTTGGTTATTTTTATCATTTCATTGCGGTCTTTAATTTCTCCGCAAGCGATACATTTCCTCTGCATATTATATTTATACCATAAAAAAAGCGGGGAAAAATTCCCCGCCTTTTGTCTGTTTTATATATTTGCAATGTGCTTATAAAAATCATGAGACTGCTCAAATTTATAAGCAAAATTGAACATCTTGGCTTCAGCAAGCTGCGGTGCCATAATTTGCAAACCAATCGGCATACCTGACGAATCAAACCCTGCCGGAATTGACATAGCAGGAATCCCAGCAAGATTAGCTCCGATAGTTGCAATGTCCGTTAGATACATTGCAAGCGGATCTTCTGTCTTTGAGCCCAAATCAAAAGCTGTATTTGGACAAGTAGGCGCAATTAAAACATCAACCTGCGAAAATGCTTTCAAAAAATCTTCCGTTACAATCCTTCTCATTTGCTGAGCTTTTTTGTAATAAGCATCATAATAACCTGATGACAGTGCATAAGTACCAAGCATTATACGGCGTTTAACTTCAGGGCCGAAACCTTCAGCACGTGTTTTACAGTACATATCGAGCAGATTATTTGCATCTTTTGTTCTGTGACCGTATTTTACACCGTCAAACCTTGCCAGATTAGAACTGCATTCTGCCGTAGCCAGAATATAATAAATACCGATAGAATGTTTGATGTTTGGAAGAGATACTTCCATAACTTCAGCACCTAAAGATTTATATGTCTCAATTGCCTGCTGAATAGCTTTATCTACATCAGGAGCAAGTCCTTCTGCTACAAGTTCCTTCACTACACCTACTTTTTTGCCTTTAATATCATCATTCAACGACTTTCTGTAATTTTCAACCGGTAGTTTAAGAGAAGTTGAATCGTGAGGGTCATGTCCTGAAATAACTTCTAATAGAGCTGCAGAATCTTCTACCGTCCTGGAAAACGGGCCTATTTGATCTAATGATGAAGCAAAAGCTATCAAACCATATCTTGAAACCTTGCCGTAAGTAGGCTTCATTCCGACAATACCGCAGAAACTTGCGGGGAGTCTTATACTTCCACCGGTATCAGAACCAAGTGCAAGCGCAGATTCACAAGCCGCTACAGATGCTGCGGAACCGCCTGATGAACCTCCCGGGACTTTATTCAAATTCCAAGGATTGTGAACCTTTTTAAATGCGGAATTTTCGTTTGAAGAACCCATTGCGAATTCGTCCAAATTAGCCTTACCGACTATTGGAATCAAGTTGTTCAACAATTTTTCGGTAACAGTTGCATTGTAAGGTGATACAAAGTTTTCCAAAATCTTGCTTGATGCAGTTGTTTTTGAACCTACAAGATTCATATTATCTTTTAAAGCCAAAGGAACTCCGGCAAGAAGCGGGAGTTCTTCTCCTGCCGTAATCTTTTCATCAACTTTTTTTGCAGTCTCTAACGCTATTGTATCAGTCACAGAGTTAAATGCTCCTAACTTCTCATCCACATCATTAATTCTTTCTAATGAAGCTTTTGTTAATTCTAACGCCGAAACTTCTTTATTTTTTAGAGCTTTAAATTGCTCCATTGCACTCTTTTTCAATATTTCTTGCATTGTCTTCTCCTTATCAATAACAATATTATAACAAAAAAGCCGTAAATGATTTGTTGTTAGATTTGTAACGAATTGTAACAATTCGACGTTTTACGCTAAAGTTTTTGAAAAAAGTGCCGTTATACATGATGTGAAGATAGTTACAGGAGTATTTAGTATGTATATGTTACCGGGTGTTTATAATTTTAACGACAGCAAAGAAATTATTTGTAAGTTTTTAAGGGAAATGTGCGATAGCATAATATATAAATTCTACCGTTATGAAAGCGGCATGAATTTTTAATCTGAGTTTATAAAGTCTAACTCTCGAAACACGTACTTAAGCACTCTAATCAAGTGCTTTTTTTTTGTTAAATTTTTTGATAAAATATTACAAGGATTTGGGTCAAAACATATCCGGTTTTATGTCAACGGATTTATAATGAAGAGATTTTTACTTTATATATTTATATTTATAACATTCATACTTATTTCAGTAAGCCCAACAATGGCTGACTCTTTACCAATCAAAGTTATGGGGCTGAATTATGATACGTCTTCCTCTCTTGTTATAATAAGCACACAAGTTTCTAATACAAATGAGACCGTGGAAACACCGGAAAAACTCGTCAGATTAACCAATCCGAATAGGCTTTATTTTGATATAAACAATGCCGTCTTGGTCGGAGATAAAAAACAAATTGTTTTTGAAAAAAGTCACATTAAAGAAATTCGGCTTGCGCAGTTTGACACCAATCCCAACATTGTTCGTGCCGTAATTACTTTTGAAGAAGACTTTAATACTTCTGATGTTCAGTTAATCAATTCAGGCGGAACCATTATAGTAAAAACGGAAAAACCGAAATTAATCAACAATTATTTCAATATTATTTATGATGAAACAAGCGCAAAACAAGATTACTCACATATAACAGCCAATTCACAATTCATACAAAAAGTCGCAATTCCGCTCAATGAATTAAACGACGACAAAGATAATACGATAAAAGATATTCAAAAAGCATTTGAAGATACTACACTTACTAATACCGACGGAAAAACTTACGATAGTGTAATTTCTGTTGACCTCTCAACAAAATTAAAACTGCGCACAAAATATTTTATTAATCAATATATCCCGAAAAATAACGGACTGCTGGTAAGCGGTATAGGACAAATAACAACCTCAAGAGTATTCCATTTGACTTCCCCAAAACGTGCTGTAATAGATTTGCCTAATACATATTTAGATAAAATCATCAGAAATCGTGAAATTTCTTTATGTTCTTCTGAGAACTGCCATGATACAGCTAAAATAGGACAATTTGACTTTAATACCGCCAGAATTGTTATAACGTCGGATTCTGCAGATAAATATATCCCAATATATTCAAAAGATTCACAGTCTTTGTTTTTAATTAATTCCGAAAAATTAAATCACATAGCACTTGAAAACAATATTGCGAACTTGAATAAAGCCTACGTCAAAAACATTGATTCTAAAAATGGAGAATTAATTTTATCTTTCACGGCACCGGTTGTTCATTCAATAGTCAGAACAGACAATACGCTTAACTTGTTTTTCTTTAACGTAAAAAGCTATAACGAACAAGACCTGACAAATACACTGGCAAACTCTCAATTCAAACAACTTACTATGTCTTTGCTTCCGCAAGTCGGAATCAAAACCTCACTAAAAATCAGCAAAAAAGATATTATCAAAATAGAAGAAGGAGTCGACGGGAAAGCAATAAAAGTAATTATTTCTCGTAATTCGGAAGAAGATACAAAAACTATTGAAAAACCGATTAAGAAAACTAAAAATTCAAATAAAGTAGTTATTGACCCCGGACACGGCGGAACAGATTATGGCGCAATCAGAGAAGGAATTAATGAGAAAGATATAACTTTAGATATTTCAAAAAGAGTACAGAGCATATTACTCTCGAAAGGTATTAAGGCTGTTCTTACCAGAGACGATGATACATTCGTTTCCCTTGAAGACAGAGTTGATTTCTCCGAATCTGAAGAACCGGAAATCTTTATAAGCGTTCATGTTAATTCAGCTGTTTCTACGGATCCGAATGGAATTGAAACTCATTGGTACCACGATTACAGCAAACCTCTCGCTGAAATTATACACAAACACTTTGTAAAAGAAATTCCAACTGCAAAAGACAGAGGATTATTTAAGTCGAAATTCTACGTAATAAACCATACCACGTCTCCGGCTGTGCTTTGCGAAATCGGATTTTTATCCAATCCTGAAGAAAGAAACGAAATTATTACGGATAAACGAAAACAGCAAACCGCAAAAGCTATTGCAGAAGGAATTATTGATTATTTGAAAGGAAGCAAATAGAGTTCAAGATTCAGAACCGGTTCCCTCGCCCCTTGAGGGAGAGGGTTAGGGTGAGGGGTTTATTTGAAATAAGAAAGAAAAGGTAAATAATGAAATATACGGATATTGATAAAATTAAAAACTCTCCCATAGGATTCTTTGATTCAGGCGTAGGCGGACTTTCCGTATATTCCAAATTTAAGAAAATATTGCCAAATGAAAATACTATTTATTATGGCGATTTAAAAAATATGCCTTATGGAAACAAATCAAAAGAAGAGCTTTTGGGTTGTTCAAGAAGAATTTTGAATTTCTTTAAGGGAAAAGAAGTTAAAGCTGTCGTAATTGCCTGCAATACATCATCTGCAATAGCCTATGAAACAATTAAAAACGAATATGATTTTAAAATTTATCCTATAACTCAGACCTGTGCAAAAACTATATCAGGTATGAATATTAAAAATATTGGTGTGTTTGCGACTCTTGCGACTATCAATTCGCACGCATACAAAAAAGTATTACAAAAATATAATGCTGAAACAGAGGTGTCTGAAATTCCTTGCCAGAATTGGACAAGTTATATTGAGAACGGAATGATTAATACCACTGAATGTTATGAAGATGTAAAAGATAAAATGAAAAAGATGCTTGAAAACAACCCTGATAAAATTATATTGGGCTGCACTCATTATCCTTATCTCTTAGATATCCTTTCACAATTTGCCCCAAAAGATATGTTTATTGACCCTGCTGAAATGTTTGTTGAATATATCAAAAAAGATTTGACTCAATTAGATTTGTTAAATTTATCAGGGAAAGAAGAAACCGAAGAGTTTTACGTCAGCGCCAACCCGAATGAATTTGTCCGAAATGCAAAAATGTTTTATGAAGTTAAAACTTTGCCAGCTATTGTCTGAAGATTCTGCGGCAGACTAAGGTTTACACTACTGCTAAGTTAATGTAAGACAAGTTCCTAAACTACAAAATAAGAGTTATATTTCGACACCATAGGATAGTTTAAACTTAACAGCAGTCCAAACATCATTGTCATTATACTTAGAACAACGCATAAGTTGACCATCCTTCATGGCATACTTAAATGTGTTGAATTCTATACATATTCCATTTTGCATTTTAAATACAGTTGAACCTGAATTTGTTGAAACCTCATGTACACTGTTAGATTCAAACTTATCTTTGCCTTTACTTGCTAAACTGCTTATTCCTAGATACCCTAATCCAATTTCGCCGGCAACTAATAATGCTTTTGCTAAAGTTCTATGAATTGTCATTTTTTGTCTCCTTTTCCTTAATATAATCGTTATATACATAAAGTATTTTGGAGTTCAAAAATGGCCTTAAAATTTTATGTAAAAATTACATAAGTAGCTAAAATCCAACTGTATTAAGGAAAAGCCGTTTTTACATAATTTTACAATCACACCAACGGTTGACACCTGTAACGTTATGGGTTATAATATAAGTATGATTAAATCGTTCAAACACAAAGGGCTTGAAAAATTCTATCTCACAGGTTCCACAAAAGGTATTCAAGCAATACATCAAAGAAAATTGTCACACATTCTGATAGCATTAGACAATGCTTATCAAATAGATGATTTAAATTTACCCGGATTTAATTTACATTCACTAAAGGGTGATTTAAAAGGTCAATGGGCAATTACTGTACAAGCGAACTGGCGTGTAACCTTTGAGTTTGACGAAAAAACGAAAGAAGTTCACATAGTTGATTATCAAGACTATCACTAACAGAAAGGCGGTATATAATGGAAATGTTTAATCCTCCACATCCGGGTGAAATACTTTTAGAAGAATGTATAAAACCTCTAAATATGAGTATATCTGCTTTTGCTTTAAGAATAGGCACAAGCCGTAAAAATTTGTCTGAAATTGTAAACGGTAAAACAGGTATAAGTGCGGAAATGGCATTAAAACTTGCAAAAGTACTTAATACATCTGCTCAGTTTTGGTTAAATTTACAGTTAGAATTCGACTTATGGCAGGCAAAACAAACCGTTAATCTTGATAATATAGAGCCAGTAGCACTATAGTTGATATAGCTACTGTTTCTTAGTCTTTACCCAGCCTTCGATAATTTTCAGAGGCGAGCGGGTTATTGCAAGCGCCCATGAGGGAATATCTTTTGTAATAACACCAACTGCACCGACATTTGCTCCTTCTTCTACTGTAACAGGCGCCACAAGAACCGAATTTGAGCCAATTTTAGCATTATCTTTTATTATTGTTTTACTTTTAACTTTTGTAATCGGATTGTAATTAGCCGTAATCGTACCGGCTCCTATATTTACCCCTGAACCTATTTCGCTATCACCTAAATATGTTAAATGGCAGGCATTTGTGTTTGATTTAATTGTTGTCTTCTTAACTTCGACAAAGTTACCTATTTTAACATTATCTTCTATAACGACATCTCCCCTCAAATGCGCAAATGGCCCTATTTTACAGTTTTTCCCGATAATGTTTTTGCCTTCTATATAACAAGAGGGGTAAATTATTGTATCCGGCTGAATTTCGGTTTCGGGGCTTATCCATGTTGTATCAGGGTCAATAATTGTAACCCCGTTATCAAGATGTTTTTTAATAATTCTCTTATTTAATAATTTTGCTGCTTCTGCAAGATTTGCTTTTGAATTTATACCGAATATTTCTTCGTTATTTTTAAGAGTGTATGCCAAAGTTTTTAAAGATTTACCCCCTGACCATTTGATTATATCAGTCAAATAATATTCACCCTGAGCGTTATTTGTTTTTAAATCCTTAAATGCAGGTTTAATTTTTGCCCAATTTAAGCAATAAATTCCGGCATTAACCTCCTTTACCTCTTTTTGCTCAGCTGTTGCATCTTTTTCTTCAACAATTGAATTCAAAGAACCGTCAGAGTTTCTGATTATTCTTCCATAATTTGTCGGATTATCAAAAATTGCACTCATAACTGTTAAATCCGATTTCTCTTTTCTATGAAATTCCACGAACTCCTTTATGGTTTCGGGAGTTATTAACGGAGTATCTCCGCATAGGATAACGACTTCACCCTCATAATCACTAAGGAGGGGAAGCGCCATACTGACTGCGTGCCCTGTCCCTAATTGGGGTGATTGAAGAACGGTTTTTGCATTTTTATAACCGGACTCAATATATTCTTTAACTGTTTCTGCCTGATGACCGACAATTATGATATTTTCATCTGCAAGACCTGTATTATTAACCGCCTCAACAACATACCCCAAAAGCGCTTTATTAAAAATCTCATGCAAAACTTTTGGTTTGTCTGACTTCATCCTCGTACCTTTTCCTGCGGCAAGAATTATTGACTTTAGCATTTCCTTCTCCTTAATTTACATAGCCATTTTACAATAATTAAAAGGAGATGTCTATTTTACTCAACCAAATTTTCTACATACTTATAGAGGACAATAGTCGCTATATATTACACTTGACCAATTGTCAAAATAACTAATTTGAGTTAGTGACCCCGGTTTTATAAGAACTTTATGTTGATTCTCTGGAGTTAGCTTTAATGTATTAGCGATAGCGGACTGTATTACATCAGGTGAAGTTACAACTATAATTCGACTTCCTTTATTATCCGCTATTAATTTTTTTATAACAACTAAAACACGCTTGTTAAAATCTTTAATGGACTCGCCATTTTCTGGAGTCTGTGTAAACGCTTTGGGCCCTTCTTTATTTAAAATGTCAGAATAAAGCATCCCCTGCCACTCACCGTAATTTCTTGAACAAAGGTCAATCTGAACAGCTTTTTGTTTAAAAAGTTTTGCAACAATTTGTGCGGACTGCATACAGCAAACATTTGGACTGGTATATATGTTATCGTAAGCAACGCCACGCTTTTCTAAATATACACAAACATTTTTAAGTTCTTCTTCGCCTAAATCATTAAGTTTAGGGTACTTAAGTCCACTACTTATTACCCCCGCCATTGTATGCACAGTTGAACCATGGGATATGAATGTAATTTTACAAATACGTTTTAACATAAGACCTCTAGTTTTATTATAACATATTGTACAAACTTTAAAAGCCCGTTGAATACCTTATAGGGCGATAGTTTTTATTTCAGAATTTTTTACAATATAAAGTGTAGTTAAATATACACAATTTATTAGAAAAGGAGTAATTTTATGAAAAAAACATTATCAGTATTAGCGTTATTAGGAATTGTAGCTTTGTCCGTTCCTACAGCAGAAGCGTTCTCTTGGGCAAGCTTAAACCCGGCAAATTGGGGACATTGCAATAAATGTGAAAAGAAATGTGACCCATGTGCGACAGGTTACGCAGCGCCTTGTGACCCTTGTGCTAAGAAGAAGAAAGGCTGCCCTTGCAAAGTTCAACAGCCGCAGCAAAACCCTTGCGAACCTTGTCAAAAAGTCA
>JAEEXX010000176.1 GCA_016287985.1 Candidatus Gastranaerophilales bacterium | reverse complement strand
GTAGTTCTGACAATTGATGATGCGAGTTTAGAATACTTGTGGGATAAATATGGTGAATGGCCTATTCCAAGAAATATATATGCTAATATTGTGAATTACATTGAAAAAGATAAACCTCAAGCCATAATTTTTGATCTTTTATTCATAAAATCAATAAGGACTGAAAAAAACGCAGATAAGATTTTCACTGATACTATTAATAAATACAAGAATACTTATGTGGGAATGAATTTTGATAATGTTGCATCTGACATAAGACTACCCGAAAACTTACCTCCAAGATTAAGTGTAAATTTGGAGAATAAGTCATCAGTTAATATTAAGAACAAGTATACATTCACAAACTGCAGAACGATACTCCCTGAACTTATAAACGGAAATGTTCATATCGGAATGACAAATGTTATAAGAAACAGCGACGGGATTATAAGAAAAGTCGCGCCACTTGTTGCATACAAAGATAAATATTATCCATACCTGGCATTCAAAGCAGGAAGTGATTATCTAACTTTGGATGATACAAATACTTATGAAATAAACAAAAATAAGATGCTTAAGGTTCAAGACACAGGAATCCCCCTGAACAAACATGGAGAAGCGATTCTGAATTGGTATGGGACAAGCGGAACTCATTCAAATTACCCAATGTATAAACTTGTCCGTGACATGGAAAATATATCTCGTTCAGAAAGAATGAATTTTAAAGATAAAATTGTCATTATAGGTACAACTGCAACGTCTTTACATGACACAAAGAGCGTTCCCGTACAAGAGGGAGTATATCCGGGAGTAGAAGTTCATGCAACATTCCTCAATAATATGCTTGATAACAACTTTATTAAGCAAACCGAAGGTTTTGTTAATATTTTAATATTATTAGGTGTTGCTGCTATAGTTATATTTATTGTTATGTTTTCATCATCAACAATATTTGCAGTATTATCCAGCGTTCTGTTTACTCTGGCTTACCTCTTTATTTCATATTATGTAATGGAATTGTTTAATATATGGATACCCGTTGTATTACCTATTGTAACAATTACGGTTACTTTTGCACTAACATTTATCGCAAAATATCTTATTAAATCAAAAGATTTTGAATACCAATATAAACTTGCCACAATAGATGGTTTAACAGAACTTTATAACCATCGTTATTTTCAGGATACACTCAGGAACCAGATTGAAATTTCAAAACGTTATGGACAACCTTTTTCTCTTATTATAATCGATATTGATTTCTTCAAAAAATTTAATGATTCATACGGACATCAAGCCGGAGATGCGGTTCTTAAGCAGGTCGCACAAACTCTTAAAAAGAACTCCCGAACAACTGATTATGTCTGCAGGTACGGCGGAGAAGAAATGAGTATAATCCTTCCAAATACATCAGCAGAAGAAGCTTTATCCAATGCAAAGAGAATTAACAAAGCTGTAGCCGAAAGAGATTTTCAAATAAATTCAACAGAAACAAGTAAAGTTACAATAAGTTTGGGAGTTTCAACATTTCCTGATAATGCGGAAACTCCACAAGACTTGATTGAGTTTGCGGATAAAGGTTTATATTATGCAAAAGAACACGGCAGGAATCAGGTAGGAATAGTAAAGGATTAATGCAGGAAGTAATAATTATCGGTGCGGGACTCGCAGGTTCGGAAGCAGCTTTGCAGTTGGCAAAAAGAGGAGTAAAAGTAAAACTTTATGAAATGCGCCCAAATAAAACAACAGGTGCACATACTACTTCTGATTGTGCAGAGTTTGTATGTTCAAACAGCTTAGGTTCGTCTGATATAACCAATGCAAGCGGACTATTAAAGCGGGAGATGGAACTGTTAGGCGGAGAATTAATAAAACTTGCAAAAGAAAACTCTGTTCCGGCAGGCAATGCGCTTGCAATCTCAAGGAAAGATTTTTCACATGCGGTAACTGAAAGAATTCTGAACGAAACAAATATTGAACTTATAAGAGAAGAAGTTGAAGAAATACCGGAAGGGAACACAATTATTGCAACTGGCCCGCTTACCAGTGATAAATTGGCAAAAAGTATACAAAATTTCACCAAAACTGAACATTTACACTTTTTTGATGCTATTGCCCCAATTATAGAGATTGATTCAATAAATTTTGACAAAGCCTTCTGGGCTTCAAGGTATGACAAAGGCGAAGCTTCATATATAAATTGCCCGATGAGCAAAGAAGAATACGAAAACTTTTACAATATTCTTATAAATGCGCCTCGAATTGAAAACCACGAAGTTGATAAAAAAGAATTCTTTGAATCTTGTTTGCCTGTAGAAGTGCTTGCCTCAAGAGGGGTTGATACTCTAAGATTCGGACCGATGAAACCGGTCGGATTAATTGACAAAAGAACCGGGATAGAAAATTATGCCGTTGTACAACTCAGACAGGATAATTCAGCTAAAACCCTTTTTAATCTTGTAGGATTTCAAACTAATCTTAAATGGAGTGCGCAAAAAGAACTTGTTCATTCGATTCCGGGGTTAGAAAATGCTAACATTGTACGTTATGGAGTTATGCACAGAAATACCTTTATAAATGCTTCTGTTGTCCTAAATCCGACTTTTGAAACAAAGGAACGTAAAGGTCTGTTTTTTGCGGGACAAATCACGGGAACTGAAGGTTATACAGAATCTATTGCAGGAGGTTTACTTGCAGGAATAAATATGGCACGCCATATTAAAGGAGAAGAATTATTTACCCTTCCCAAAGAAACTATGCTTGGAGCATTAACAAATTATATTACCGATAAGGCACACCTTGAACACCTAAGCAAACGTGATGGTTCTTTAAGATATTTACCCCCTCAGCCAATTAATTCAAACTGGGCAATTGTTGCCCCTATTGATTTACCCAATAATTTACCCCGAAAGAATAAAAAACTTAAAACGGAACTTCTCGCTAAAAGAGCAATAGAAACAATGGAAGAATTTATAAAACAGCATCGTTTGTATTAAGAGTCTTATTAAGTTTTGTGCTTATTTATAAAATTCTTAAAACACAATCATCAAAAACAATTTATTTCCCGAAGAAATGTGATATTTAAAGAAGGCATGGCAAAATCATCTCTGATGGTCTCTTTCATCTTGTGTTGCAATTCTTCCATTTTCG
>JAEEXX010000175.1 GCA_016287985.1 Candidatus Gastranaerophilales bacterium | reverse complement strand
TAGTAGAAGATGAAAGAGGTGGAAATAACGGGCAGAAACCATGGGGCGACAAGCCTGTTTCAATCGGTATCATTTCACCATTTAGGGCTCAGGTGGAACAATTAAAAATCTCTGTTTCAAAAGTGCTTTCAGAACATATGATGGAATAACATCAGATTAAAATTGGTACAGCTCACACTTTCCAAGGAGATGAAAGAGATATTATGCTTATTTCTTGGGCCTATGCTAACAATAGTTTCCCTCAGAGCCTTGTATTCTTACAAAAACCGAATTTGTTTAATGTTGCGATTACAAGAGCTAGATATAAAACGATTAACTTTATTTCTAAGAATCCAAGAGAGTTACCTGAGGGAATTTTAAGAAGTTATTTCGGATTTATTGAGGAATACGAAAACCGTTATTCTTTGATTAATTCTGATGAATTTGATGAAAATATTTATAAAAACTCATTTGAAAAAGAAGTTGCCGAAGCTTTCAGAAATTGTGGACACGAAGTCCTTTGCGGTTCTAAAATTGCAGGGTTGAACGTAGATTTACTTGTTGATAACAAGTTTGTAGTTGAATGCGATGGGGTTGAAGATAAAACTACAGCGAAAATATCAAATATGAAGAAGCAAGCAATTCTTGAGCGTACCGGTTTGAAAGTCAACCGTATTTCATACAGAGAATGGCAGTATTCACCAAAGGCTTGCATTGACAGGATTGTTAATAGCAATGTTTAAGATAGGTATATGTTAATAAAACATGCCATTGCGAAGACGTTTAGCCTGAAGCAATTTAGCCTCCGAATTCCTGGTTCGTTTTATTCCTTCAATAAATAGATTGGGTTTAAAACCGACTTTTTTGCTTTAATAAGTTATTGTTGGACTAAGGCGCAACCTATTATTACAAATATAGGAATAGGTTTGGCATACTTGTACCCCCAACCTACTACTTGCTCTTGCTCAAACCCAAAAGGGGTTCTTGTCAAGTAACAGATAGTTTGATTATTTATAGCTTGAATTTTAACAGTAATTACATATCAAATAAATCTGCGTGCGTTCCTGTTGCAGTCGCATATAATATAAATTCTGTTTCTTCTTTTTTGTATATTAACAGCCAATCCGGCTCTATGTGACATTCTCTGAATTGACACATTTTCCCTTTCAATTGATGGTCTTTATATATTTCAGGTAAATCATTTCCTGATAACAAAATTTCTAAAACAGTTTCAAGTTTTGATATATCTTTCCCTCGCTTTTTGGCTAATTTTAAATCTCTTTTCATACGATTTGTAAATACTAACGTATACAAAATCTAGTCCTCCAACATTGCATTAATAGCATCTTTAGCATTTTTATACGGTTTGCTTAAATTTATTTTATTTAAAACATCATCCATAGCTTGTCTTAATGATAAATTTGGATTCTTAACTTCAAACGGCAACCCGCCTGTTTCAACAGACATAGTTAAAAATATTCTTATAGCTGTAGAAGTATCTAAACCAAGACTGGCAAATAATTCATCGGCAGCACTCTTTAAAACATCATCTACGCGTAGTTGTATAGTTCTTGACATAACATTTCTCCTTTGTAGTTAATTGTACTTACATTATAATACATTTGTAGTAATATATCAATGCTCGGATTAAATTGTAACTGATTGTGAAGACGAATTTTTAGGGGTTGCTACATGGCTGTAACCCCTGATATAATTGCTATATGATATGATATGAATCTTTCTGTGCCTGTATCGGGCAATTTTTAAGCACCGAATTACTTAATAAATATAAGAGGATTCTACCTCGGGGAATATTAGTTAAGTAAAAGGAGATATCATTATGGGAATTACTATTTCGGAAATTCAGGACAAAACTATGCTTAAATATGCAAAAACGGCAGATGCTAATCAGGACGGTATAATTGAAAATGATGAAATTTCAATTTTTGTAAAAAATTTATTGAAAGCAAATTTTAGCAGCACAGAAATAAATAATCTATTAAAGACTCGTTACCCTGAAGAGGAAGAATTAATATCACGCATAAATGAATTAGAATCGGCTGAAACAAGATACAATGATTTAAATGTCAAAGAAGGTTGGAAATCATCACCTTTAGGTTGGTTTATCGGAATTGGTCTAGGCGCATTTGCAGGTGTTAGCAGCGCAAAAGCTCTAATGAAGGCTAGTTCTACAATGCCAGGAAAATTACTTGGTTTTGCTAGTGCATTTGTTTTTATTTTTGGAGGAGGTTTAGCAGGTGAGAAAATTGGAGATAGCATTATGCTTAATAAATACAAAAAAGCACGTAATGAATATGAAAACTTAAAAGAAGGATTTATAACTGATATTCCGGAGCATTAGTAAGAAGAACGGGTTTGGTGTCAATAGCCGACCCCGTTCCACTATTACAACTTATGCTGCTTGTGAGTCAGCAATATTTACCTGTTGGGCTTTTGCGGCTTCTGCTGCAGCCTGAGCCTTTCTCTTTTTATCAAGCTTATTGGTTATATAAATATTTAAGTTAGGTATACCAAGACCGAGAACCAACCCTGAGAATGCGTAACCTGCAAGTTGTGCACAATTTAAGGTTCTAAGTTTGCCTTTTGTTATTTTAACCGCTTCCTTATCCGCAATATTGTCTAAGTCTTTCATTAATTCTTTGAATTTCTTAGCAACAATCCTTCCGTTTTCTTCCTTAACAGAAGAAATTCCGTTTTTAGCAAGTGTTTCAATAACTATTTCATCCCTTGTTTTTAGTATAGACCCGAAGGCTCTGCCGATAAATTTCTTATTTGCAACATCAGGTGTTTTTCTGTCTAATACTGATTTATCAATAGCTTCAGCTGTCATTCTGTTAACAATATCACCAAGAACAAGCCAGCTCAAGAATCCAAGAGTGTCTTTGGTTAAGGATTCTCTGAGTTCGTCCTTATCTCTTGCTGAGAACAATCTTGATATAATTGTTAATCCGTATACACCTTTTAATTGGTCAATTGTAGGCCAGAACCCTTTGAATGCCATTTTACCCATAAAGCCTTTGAGCCCGGTATGCAGAGTCCCGAGTACCATTGCGCCAAAACCTGCAGCAGTAACACCTTTTAGAACTTTGAATCCTGCGCTGTTGTCTTTGCTTCTGCCTTCTACACCGACAAAACCGTCCTGACCTGT
>JAEEXX010000027.1 GCA_016287985.1 Candidatus Gastranaerophilales bacterium | reverse complement strand
TTTAATTTCATAATCTTAGTATTCCGTTACATGTAACTACACGTGTTTTTTCTCTTACTACTTCCCTAATTCCACATTTCTTCATTTTTCTAACACTTTTGAACAAAATTGTTACATTTCGTTACAAATACCGCTTACATATCCCATAAATAGCCATTATGTTTGGATTATTAATTCTTGAGATTTGTTAAGAATTATTAATAGCAGTTATTTTTGCCGTTAATAATCATCTTGTCTTTTTCGCGTATTTATTGTATAACCCCTATATACTTATGAGGAGATAATTGACCGAAATGAAAATTAGTGTAAAAGTTCCGGCAAGTTCGGCAAACATTGGCCCCGGCTTTGATTGTCTAGGTATTGCATTGCCTATTTATAATACTGTTACTATTGAAGAAACTGTTATGCCTGGTACCGGAATCCAAATTAATATGATGGCTGAAGATGAATCTTTTGGCGAAATGGCATTTGAAAATATACCAAAGGATGAAAACAATATTGTTTATAAAGCAGTAGAACTTTTGTACAACTCAATAGGACAGGAACCAACTGAACTTAAAATTAATATTGAATCCCAAATTCCAATAGCAAGAGGATTGGGAAGTTCATCATCAGTTATTGTGGGTGGTCTGCTTGCTGCAAATAAACTATTAGGGAATCCTGCGGACGAAGCAGCTTTGCTTGCAATAGCAACAGAAGTTGAAGGACATCCGGATAATGTCGCACCAGCAATATTAGGTGGATTTATACTCTCTAATCAAGAAGATGACGGCACTATTTCATATTGCAGATTAAATTGGCCTAATGAATGGAATTTAACCGTATGCATACCGGATTTTGAACTATCTACAGATATAGCACGTTCGGTTCTTCCAAAAGAAGTTCCTATGCAGGATGCCGTATTTAACGCAAAACATTTGGGAATGCTCGTGCATGCAGTAAATACAAAAGACGAGAAACTTATGAAACAAGCTTTGCAAGACAGATTGCACCAACAATACAGAGAAAAGCTTGTCCCGGGAATGAAGGAAATTATGGAAACTTTTAAACACGAAGACGGAATTTTAGGCTGTGTCCTATCCGGTGCGGGTCCGACTTTGCTTGTAATTTCACATAATTATGATTTGGATAAAATTAAGTCAACAGTAAAAGAAATTTGGGCTAACCAAAATATAAATGCGGATGTAAGAACTCTAAAAGTCGAGGAAAACGGTGCAACTGTTTTGGAATAGGTTATATAATATAACTTTTCAGTTGCTCTAATAACTTAATTTTTGTACAAATATTCCACCCACCTTATTAAGTCCGTGAGTTCATACGGTTTTGGCAAATACAAATCTGCTCCCGAATCCAAAATGGCGGTTTTGTCGTGAACCGAAGTCGTTACAATAATTTTTGAATTTGCAAAATTTGGAGATTGTTTAATTTTCCTGCAAAAATCCAGTTTTTCCAAATTGTCACCACTATCAAGTATAAGTACAGATGGCTGAATAACACCCTCTTCTTCTATATTTTCAGTAACATCGTATCCTTGAAGTTCCAATGTTGTCCTTATAAGAAGAGCCAGCGATTCATCAGGTTCATTAATATATATTTTACCGTTTGTTGAATTATTCCAGACATTTTTGCCACCTGAAAGCTTCAATCTGTCAATTATATAATTAGATCCTGTCGGAATTTTTGCGGTCTTTACTAATGCATACAAGCGTTCCAATAGGGCATCCGTTGATTTTATCAGCTCATAATCATTTAAGATGCCACCAATTCGAAGAGAAACAAACTTCGCTCTCACGCCTGCTAATCTATCACCTTTAATTAGCATATAGCCTCTATTTACATCAGCTTCTGAATAAAATTTTGGTACTATCGTATCAAATGCGAATGTTAAGTATGCTGCAAATTTTTCTGCCCTATGAATATTGGTTATTAAAAGAAAAGTCTGACCGTCAATCTGCCCGAAAAAATCACTGGTTTCGGTCGCAGATTTAACTATTGCTACAAACGCCTGTATCAGTTTATCTCCTGCGATATCTGAATATACACTTTTATATTCATTAAGATTATCAACGCCTATAAGCAAAACTGATTTATCAGAATTATCATTGATAAGTCTTTTAAGGCTTTTCATTACAATTTTATAATTTGGCAGAAGAGTTTTATTATCAAGATTGGATTCAATTTCTCTTCTTAAATGTGCTTTAATTCTTGTTTTGAATTCTTCAATATTAACAGGTTCACTCCAAAAGTCGTCAGCACCGCTATCTAAAACTTGAATTCTATCATTTATATCAGCCGATTTTGAAAGCGCTACTATTACAGGCCTTGTATTATATGTTAATGCTCTTATTCTCTCACAAAAATCCGAAAGATTATTATTTATACTATCCGATATTATTATTAATTCGGGTTCAGATTGTTGTATTTCATTCAAGGCATCTTTGATACTTCTGGAAATAAACACCGCAGTCTGTTCATCATCCAAAGATTTTTTGTACTTTGCCGGAAGCTCCTTCCTTTTATCAATAATCAGGATTTTTGAGAGCATTTAAGCACCTCCTCCGGATTGTATATCGGAAATTTAATTAAAAATTCCGTTCCTTCACCTGATTTACTTTTAACTTCAATTTTGCCGTTCATTTTTTCTACAAGATTTTTTGTTATGTATAGCCCAAGCCCATTTCCTTGCGCTTTACTTGTAAGATGATTTTCTATTCGGCTAAACTTCTTAAACAGCTTGTCAAAATCTTTTTCATCAATACCAACACCTTCATCTTTAACCGATAAAGTAACCCAATCCTCAATCACCTTCGATGTTAAAGTAATTGTACTTCCTTCTTTAGAATATTTTCCAGCATTATCCAGCAAATTTGTCAAAATTTGCTGAAACTTATCCTCGTCAATATTTACAGGCAGAATATTTTTATCACAGTTTAATATAAATTTGTGAGTTTTAAATCTTTCTTTGAAAAGGGGAAGAATTTTGTCTATTAAAACATTTACGTTTGACTTTTTTAAAACCAAGACTTCGGAATTTTCTTTTGAAACGGTTAAAATATTTTCAACAAGATTTATAAGACGATTTGACTGCTCCTCGATAATTTTCACAAATTTCTTTTTGCTTTCATCATCAATTTTGTCCCAAGAATTCAACAAAGTTTGAGAGAACCCTCTTATACTCGTTAAGGGGGTTCTCATTTCATGCGAAACTGTTGATATTATTTCATCTTGTATTGTCATAGTCGTAATAAATAATGAATTATAAGCAATTTGCTAATAAACTAAAACCTATTCTGCCCCTCGTTTGTATTATCCACAAAAGAGGTGCGCATTTACTCCTCGGTCATAAACTCTTTTTTAGCTTCTTCTATTGCATCTGATAATATATCTAACTGATCCGGTGCAAAAGTTACCCCTTTCTTAGTTGGAAGCCATGTTGCACCGTCGTCTGTTGTATAGAAAATTCTTAAATTAAAGTAACTTTTTCCTCTATATTCGGAAATAGAAATTTGTAACTGTTCTGTATCCGTTCTTTGAATGCTTGCCAATAATTTACCTGCCATAATTTATCTCCTTATTACTTATCGTATTCTATTTTATAACCGTCTCTAACAACCCTGTGCGTACAAGATAATCCATTCACAACATCAATTACACCGTTTGTTTCTTTACAACCGTTGCTGGCATCCTCAACAGGAACGGAGCTCAATACATTATTAAGCCTGTTTGTACCAGCAGGTATCATATGACAACTATCTGTTAACCCGAATAGGAATATATCCAACCCATATCTGTTTGGCGAATTTTGCCCGTTTACATCAACATATACATATTCCATAATCGGATCTCTCTGATCCATAGTATCATTATCAGGATTTGGATTTCTCTTTAATCCCCAATATGCACCAAGCTTAGAATTTACAAAAAATCTTCCCGATATATTTTGAACATTCGGCGATGGCGAATTTCCGTTAAAGGCTTTAACGCGAGGCCCATATTGGTTAACTTGTTCACTGGTTAATTGCCTTGTATTAAAAAATCGTGCTGCATTACCGAATAAATTATTATTTTCAATAACAGAATTGCTTACATTGCCACCCGAATCAGTTCCATCTATGTTCTTATTGATGTAACTATGTCCAAAAAATATACCATTATTGCCACTTTGACTACCATTATTGCCACTTTGACTTAATTCACTTGCTTCTTGAATTAAGCTTTGACATCCGGATTCAATAGCCTCAACCGAACGTCCCAATGATGCAGCAAGTTTCTTATTTTGAGTACCAGAGACCAAAGTTGGAATCATTATTGTTGATATAACTCCCATTATACCAAGAGCAATCAATACTTCCGCCAAAGTAAAACCGGGTTTTAAGCTTTTCTTCATAAGCCCTCCTTATTCTATACCAGATTATATCATATAAAAGTAATAATTGTTAATAATTTGTCTAATATAATTATTTGGTTTAATATGAAATTATGGAAAAGGGAAAGATAGTTGTAGTCGATGATGAAAAAATTGTTACCTCAGCTTTTTCAACATTGTTGAAGGTTGAGGGATTTTGTGATGCACATTTTTTTAATAATCCTAATGAAGCACTGATTTTCTTAAAAAATAACGTACCGGATTTAGTAATTTCTGATTTTCTCATGCCGGACATGAATGGCTTGGAATTTCTGTCTGAAGTTAAAAAACTTTACCCGGAAGTCAGTAAGATACTTCTTACCGGATATGCCGATAAAGAGAATGCCATTAGGGCAATTAATGAAATTGGATTATATCGCTACATTGAAAAGCCTTGGAATAATGATGATTTAATTATTAGCATTAAAAATGGTATTGAAAGAAGTTATTTACATTCGGAATTGCATAAAAAAATATCGGAATTGGAAAATGCCAAAAAAGAATTAGAAAAATATTCTCACAATTTAGAAGATATTGTAAAAGAAAGAACAGATGATTTGTTACAATCTAATGCAAAACTTGAAGGTATTGTAAATTATTGCGCAGACGGAATAATAATACTAAATGAGGATGGTATTATTGAAAAAGTTAATCCTGCATGCGAAAACCTTATTGGACTTGTCAGTAACAAAATTTTAAATTCAACAATTGATGACTTTTTATTCAGCGAAAAAACTTTTATAACAAAAGAACTTCATAATTTTGAAGAAAGTGAACTATTTCTCAGGGATTTTTATATCAAAAACCCTCTAAGCAATGTTGTGATTCCTATTGAA
This sequence comes from Candidatus Gastranaerophilales bacterium, assembly GCA_016287985.1. Classification (GTDB taxonomy): domain Bacteria; phylum Cyanobacteriota; class Vampirovibrionia; order Gastranaerophilales; family Gastranaerophilaceae; genus CAG-196. The sequence continues at coordinate 11,794 of JAEEXX010000027.1, read as the reverse complement.
ATAAGCTTTGCAAGAATTAATCCACATGAAAACATTAAAAGATTCGTAGGGGTTATAAGGGATGTCACTGAACAAAAAAAAGCAGATAAATTGAGGGATGACTTCATTGCTACACTTACGCATGATTTAAGAACACCGTTACTCGCAGCTATTCAGACTTTGTCTTTATTTATTGAAGGCGCATTGGGTGAATTGGATGAAAAGCAAAAATTACTTCTGTCTACGATGCAAAAAAGCAACGAAGACCTGCTCGGACTGGTAAATGCACTTCTTGAAGTATATAGATATGATGCAGAGAAATTAACTCTGAATAAAACAGATTTTAATATTTATGACCTGGCAAAACAGGTTTATGACGAGCTGACTCCTCTAGCCGTACAAAAGAATATTGATTTTAGAATAGATTGTGAAAATAAAAATATAGTAATTAATGCCGACAGAAGTGAAATTCGGCGTGTAATTTGTAATTTATGCGGAAATGCTATAAATTACACACAAGAATTAGGAACTATTCGTATTACAATTAAAAATGAGCAAAATGATTTGATATTTTCTGTATCAGATAACGGTTCAGGGATTCCTGCAGAAGACATACCTAATATGTTCCAGAGATTTTCTCAGGGAACAAGTAGAAAACGTTCTTCCGGGACAGGCTTGGGGCTGTACCTCTCAAGGCAGATTATTGAATCGCATGGCGGTAAAATATGGGTTGAAAGTATTCTTAACAAAGGAAGTGAATTTTCATTCTTATTAACTGATGTGGTTAAAATTCCGATGGAAGTCAACTAATTAAAAGGGGATATTTATGATTAATGTTCTTTTTATAGAAGATCATGAACTTTATAGAATGGGGCTGAGTATGGTTTTACAAAAAACTGAAGGTATTAACCTTATCGCAGAAGCCTCGGACGGTTTGGAAGGAGTAAAAAAAGCGAGAGAAACATCTCCAGACGTTATTTTGATGGATATTGGGTTACCGGTAATGGACGGGATTGAATCAACTGCACGTATTAAGGAATTTCTGCCAAATACTAAAGTATTAATTTTTACGTCCAGAAACGGTGAACAAGATATATTGAGCGCATTTTCGGCCGGTGCGGACGGTTATGTTATGAAAGGCGCTACCCCAGACCAAACAATAACAGCAATAAAGGCGGTTTATGAAGGCGTTGGTTGGATTGACCCGGCTATTGCAAAAATAGTGTTTTCTCATATCAATAAACCTCTTAATAAAGATAATGTTTCGGCTGACTTTAATTCTGTAAAAACCAAAAATACGTTTGGTTTAACAGAAAGAGAATTAGATGTACTTTCACTTATGGTAGAAGGACTTTCGAATCCGCAAATCGCAGAAAAGCTTGTTATTACAAGGGCTACGGCGAAGGCTCACGTTCATAGTATTTTGCAAAAATTATGTGCAGCAACACGTACGCAGGCAACGGTTACAGCAATGAAGGAAGGGTTGGTCTAATATGTTTACAACTTTAGCCGGAACAATAATGGCAATGAAAGTTCACTTCAATCAAATGAAGTATCCGATTATGAAAAAACGCGACAGAGGTGTCGCCGAATGCATATATCAGAATGAAGTGGATAAAATTGACGTTACAGAGAAATATGAAAAAAGTCTTTTGCCGGAATCCGGTTATATGACGGTGGAAGAATATGAACAAAAATCAAGAGCAAAAACGAAAGCTGAAATAAAAGTAGAAAAAGCTCAAATTCCGCAAGATTCTAATATGGTTTACATACCTCAAAAAACATTTAAACTTGTCAAATATAATGATCCGGTCGGAAGTCCTGAATTAAACCTACCCAGAAAATTAAATTTTGACAGACAGATTAATGCACAAGGCATCATTTCCGGCGATAAGACAATTATGGTGTACCCCGCTGTATATTATTATGCAGAAACCGATTGCACATCTTGTGACTTGTTTTTAATAAAATTAGACCCTGCTCTATCAGATACTGAAAAAGTAATGAAGGCTAATATCATTCAAAAAGAAGAAAAGCCGTTAATTTCAACATCTAAGGATATAGATATCAAATATATTTTTAGAACATTAACTCCTATTGATTTTTCCGGTGATAATAAAAAGTTAATAGTAAAAGAAAAAGTTGGTCACAGACATGACGGTATATGGAAAACAGATTTGTGGGTATATAATTTTGAAAAGAATGAAGCAAAAAAATTACCTCAGATTAGGGATTCTATAATAAATTATTGGGCTGAAAAAGAAGGGGTAGATTTTGAAGAGAATCGTTGGGATATATATCCGCTTGGATTTGATGCCAACAATGATAATAGAATTATAGTAAGCGCTTACGCATACACAGGTGATGTACCTAAATATTTGGGAACTTGGAGCATTGATACCGAAGGGAATTCTCCAAAACTTGAAGATATAGACGGGAATAGTGTTCCTGTGTCTGTTATTGGTTATAGGTTGGCTGAAGATTCAATTAAAGATCCTGATGAAGTTGAATTTGAAGCAAAACAGGCAAAAGAACTCGAAAAAATTGAAAATAAAAACCTCAGAGAAGCCGAAAAGTTCGACTCGCAAGTTAAAAAACTTGAATATGAGCGGCATATCAGGCAAATGGATATGAATACAATGATACAAATAAAAGAACGTAAACTTGAATTAAAAGAACTAAAAAAGAAATCCAAAGAGCTTGATAACGTTCCAACTGATTCAATTTAAAAGTTATTTAACCGGAATTTCAACTATAAATGTTGAGCCATTATTGACTTCACTTATAATCGAAATTTTTCCGCTATGAAGCTCCGTAAGCTCTTTTGCAATAGTTAACCCAAGTCCTGTTGAACTTTCTTTTTTTGTATATGCGCTATCTAATTGAACGAATTTTGCAAAGATTTTACCGTGATATTTAGGGTCAATACCAATTCCATTGTCATGAACGGCGATTTTAAATGAATTGTCACTCCTTAATACAGCTATGTCGATTACATCGTTTTCAGGTGAATATTTTATGGCATTACTAATTAAGTTATATAAAATTTGTTGAATCTTCTGATAATCTGCAAAAACCTCAAAATCGTATTGCATGGCAACATCTAGTTTTATATTTTTCTTCTGTGCAATAGGAAGAAGGAAGTTACAAGCCTCAGTCACGACTCTTGAAATCGGAAAGGTACTTTTTACAACTTTCATTGCATGTGCTTCTATTTTCGACATATCCAAAACTTCATTAATCATACCTAAAAGTTGTGTAGCAGAAACCTTTATATCACCAACATATTCTTTCTGTTTTTGATTTAAATTACCATAAATTTGCGTATCTAATATTTCAGAAAAACCTAATATTGAATTTAAAGGAGTTCGGAGTTCATGGGAAACATTTGCCAAAAACTCGTTTTTAACCCTATCGGCTTCAAGAATTTTCTCATTTTGTTCTTTTATAGTTTTGTAAGCTTCCTGTTTTTCGACAATACCATCTTTTAAGGCTTTTAACTGTATTTTAAATACATTAGAAAGCTCCATGTCTTTTAAGAGATAGGATAATATACACGCTGAGGCATTCAAAATATCCAGATCTTCGTTTTTATAATAATCACGCTCTTTTTTGGCCAGCAAGATAAGTCCGAAAACAGTCGATTTAATTGATATCTTAGCGTAAATGTAGGACTTTTTGTTAAGTTTATCCAGTTTTATAATATCAAGGAGCTTATTGCCTTGGCTTATTATGTTACCCTCTTTTGCAAATAATAAACTTCTGTATGACTTTGGTATAGGAAAAATCGAGTCTAATGCATATCCTGCATGTTTCTTATACGAATATTTTAATTGCAAGCTGTCAGGATTAAGAAAATAGATAAAACCCTCATCAAAATCGAGTAATGAAGATAATTTGCTAAATATAATATGTCCTGAATCATCAGTATTAATATTAACTTCAAAAAGTGACGGCAATAGTTTTATAAAATCTTCAGCAGACATAAGTCCTTCCTCTTCTAACCCATAAATAATAACATATTACAATTAATCGTTGCAAATTTGTATTAATAATTCACAAAATATGAAAATATATTGCAGAAAAGGGGCGCGAGATTTGAATATTTTGTTATTTTGTTAAGTAATTATTCTCTCTAAGCGGGATAAAACTTGCCTCAATATCTTTGAAACGTCCAGTAACACCATAAGTTTCTTTCCAATTCGCATCAGCTCCGTTGTCGATAAAACCTATGGATCTATACTTATCAAACAGTTCTTTTCCGCTCTGTCCAAATCTTTGGTATAAATCAGACATGTGACCATAGTTATTGCTATTTAAATATTCGCTAAAGATGAGGGAAATCGGTTTGTCCGATAGAACAATGCTCTCGGATATTATATAGTCATTCGATTTTGGTAAAAGTTTCGCACGAGCATTGTCGCTAATACAGTTTCCCGCATATGCAATTAAACCATAGGAGCCAAACTGATTGTATATTTCATTTACGTCAGTACACTTACCAATAAGATATTCATATGACATATCGTCAAGAGCAAACATGCCGCTCGGTCTATATTCCTTTGAAATTTGGGGAGTAGAAAACCTCTCTCCCATAACATATTCGTCAACAGCATTAACTTTTGCCGCGATTTCAGGATTCCCTTTTAAATACAATTCAGTTATACGCTGCATATTTTGATCTATCCTGCTCATTTGCCTTCTAAAATGACGTGCACGAAGATTATGCACACCCCTTAGCACTGATGTATTATTATGTCCACCGCCGACGTTTAACACACGCATAATTATCTCCTTATCAATCAGTTTATTGGTATTATACAAGCAGCGCAGAAGAAATTCAATATTTATATGTTATATAAAATATAACAAAAAAAGCTTATAAACCGATTATATAAAAAAATCTCTTTACAAATTTTTTTTATTTGTTAATATTAATAGGTGAGTTTGGCAAAGTCCTAACGAGCGAATAATCCTCAGTAGCTCAATGGCGGAGCAACCGGCTGTTAACCGGTAGGCTGTTGGTTCGAGTCCAACCTGGGGAGTTTTTTCATGTAAAAAGCAGGGTTGATCCCTGCTTTTTACATGAGGAAGTTTGTTTGGTTAGGGCGAGTGGGTTTTAATGGGACATTTGAAAAAATATTTTTCCGCCGTTTACAATTATCAGAGAGATTGAGAAAAGTACCCCCGGAAATTTGAGAGAATTCTTAAACTTTTTAAATTTTGGTGGAAATCTTTCAAAACTTACTGATACAAATTCCAAAACTCTATGATAATTCACTCTCAAACTAACTGATACTTTTTTGATAAGTTATTTGTTGATATGTGTTTAATTATCAAATTCCAATATCTCATTATCGTCAGGCACGACAACATTATTTAGTTTTAGAGATTTTATATCCTCTCTTGTAACTGTTAAATGGCTTACTGTGTCCATGTGGCTTGCAATTATGATTGAATTTTTTGCATAATTTGATATTGCTTTAACATCCTCAATATCCATAATCAACCTTTCGCCTTCACCCACCAATACAGTAGCGCCGCAAGCATTTATAACAATGATTTCAGGGTTGAATTTATCAATAGCCGTAATTACTTCATCACACCAGATTGTGTCCCCTGCAACGTATAATGTTTTCTCTTTGTCAGATTTAAACACTATTCCCATAGCGTCATAAGGCATTCCGATTTGCTCGCACATCGGTTTTACAACTTCACGTCTGCCGTGCTGGCATTGAGTTTTATATAATGTAATCCTCTCAAAATCTGTTCCGTTTTCAGAAATAATACGAACATCATTAAATCCAAAATTTTTTATAATGTTCAAATCTATTTCATTCTGAACATAGAACGGAATGTTTTTATCCAATGCTTTTACAGCAAATTCATCAAAATGGTCAGGGTGAAAATGGGTTAATATAATCGCATCCAGTGGTAAATGATTTATATCAAAATCTTTTGGCAAATCAACTCTCGGTTGTCTGACTTTACTGTTCATTGCCCCCTCAAACCCCGGCATAAAATCTTTCGGCATAAGCCAAGGGTCAATTAAAAATCTTTTATTATTGTACGTAATTATAATTGTTGCATTTCTGATTTGATGAATTTTCATTGTTTACTCCTTACAATTAAAAATGTTGCTACTCTTTTTATTTACCCATGGTGATGGCAATGTGCGTGATCATAACCTTCGCCGCTGCATGCGTTTGCTCCTGTTTCAAGAGAATTTGCCATATATTTTTCTAAAACTTCTCTGATAGGTAACTCCGGACAGCCTGCAATCACTTCAACTCCGTTTTGAGCAAACATCATCATTGGTCTGCCACCCATTCCACCGGCTAAAACTTTACTTACACCCTGTTCTGATATCCAAGCAGCACTCTGACAAGAAATTCCTTCTTCCGGTATTTTTTCTTCAATGCTTAAAATTTCGTGCGTTTCAGGGTTAATTTCAGCAAAAGTGAATGAATCACAATGCCCAAAATGTCCGCATAATTTACCTTCACTTGTCGGAATACAAATTTTCATAACCATATCTCCTTTTAATTTTTCAATATTACTCTGTAATAAAATAGCACTTTCTAACGCTTCTGTGTCTGTAAGATTATGCCTTTTTGCATAATCTCGCAGAATATTCAAAATATTTTCATTTATCCTTCTATTGAACGGTACTTTTTTAAGACAGGTTTTCTTTCTTCCTGCCATCTCACGTTTACCGCCCCAATTAGATTTTTGACAACATTTCATAATAAAAAACTAACACGCTTATTTGATTATGTCAATACATAATCAAAATAATTATTGTCATCGGTTCGTTTTCAGCCCATGTTAAAATATGTGTCTAAAATATGCGTTATTATTGCTTGATAGACTTGACGTGTCGCAAAAACGAGTTAAGATGAATAGTGACATAGCAAACGTTTTAAGACTCCACAGGTTCGGGTCCAACCCAGGCAGTTTTAAGAGTTTGTGTATATAGATACTCATGATACTTCCTGGGTTTTTGTAGATTATCAGAGTGTAGATTATCAGAGAGATTGATAATACTACCCCCGGAAGTTTGAGAGAATTCTCAATTGTAGATTATCAGAGAGATTGAGAAAAGTACCCCCGGAAGTTTGAGAGAATTCTCAAACTTTTTACATTTTGAGGGAAATATTTCAAAACTCCCTGATACAAATTTTTAAACTCTCTGATAATTCATTCTCAAAGTTGCTGATACTTTTTTGATAAGTTTCGTATTCTTTTGTGTTTGGGTTTTAATGGGACATTTGAAAAAATATTTTTCTGCCGTCTTTCGGCTTTACGTTTGAATTACATCCCCTTCCGAGTGGTTGACTGAAACTACTCAGAAAGTCACTTTATTGTCCACATTTTGGCGGCAACTTTCCAAAATGAATCCGTCCAAATCGCTATAACCTAAATATATCGCCACATTTCCCGCTGACACTTTCCGGACAAAAAGTCCGTTTTGAATTTACCCACCCCCAAACTCGGAAGCTAGTCGGAAGTTCAAATATTAAAAATTAATAAGTAACAATTATATATAATTAACCGGAATTGTAATTATATTTTCTTTAATTGGTAAAATTGAATTATACAAACAAACAATAGCGCCATCGCCAACTTGTTTTCCTGTGTTTTTCAATACATTAAAACAAAGCTTTACTCCGTTGGGATTCGCTGTCTTTTTAACTTCAATCGGATATAATGTATCATTCGTTTCTATTACAAAATCTATTTCTTTTTGATCAGTATCTCTGTAGAAATATATATTTGGCTGTTGTGCATTATTCCAGTAACTTTTTAAAATTTCAGCAAAAACAAAGGTTTCAAGAATATTACCACTCATAGAGCCGTTCATAAGAGTAGTCGAAGAGTCCCAACCGCACAAATAAGAACATAATCCGGTATCCAAAAAATACATTTTAGGAGTTTTGATTGCTCTTTTTGTTAGATTATTATAATAAGGATAAAGCATTTTAATAATGCCTGATGTTTCCAAAATTGATGTCCAACTTTGAATAGTTTTTACATCTACATCAACATTATTTGCAATGTCAGCATAATTTATAAGTTGTCCTGTTCTTGCTGCAATAGTTTTTAAGAAAGTCAAAAATTTGAGTTCATCACCTATTTTCACCAAGTCTTTTACATCGCGCTCAATATAGGTTTGAACATAAGAACTGTAAAAAATATCTCTTGGCATGTCTTTATCTGCAACAAGTTTTGGATAATTCCCTCTAAATATTTTTGCGTAAATATCTGTAATATCTTGATTTTTTGGTTTATTTTTTAATGTTTGTTCAATCCAATCTTTGTCAGGCAAAAATGGGATTGCTTTTCGTCCCTGCTCTTCTGCTTGAGAGATTCCGAGCAAATCGATAATTGCAACTCTCCCGGCTAAAGTTTCTGTTATATTTTTCATTAAATGAAATTTTTGAGAACCGGTAATCCAAAAATCTCCGTTTGTTTTATTTTTATCAACATACATTTTTATATATGAAAATAGTTCAGGAGCATATTGAATTTCATCAATAAATAATGGCGGCTTATGGGTTTGCAAAAATAATGCAGGATCTTGTTTGGCAAGTCTTCTTTGTTCTAAATCATCAAGCGTAATATATTCTCTATCTTTACTAATTTTTTCAAGTAAAGTGGTTTTGCCAACCTGACGAGGCCCTGTAAGCATAATTACAGGAAAATGTTTTGATAATTCTATAATAGATTTTTCGAGATTTCTTTTTATCATTTTCGTTTATTTTGGAGTGCGACTCCATATTAAACGATTTTTATCAAAAAGTCAATACTTCTAAATGCGTAATTAATCCTCATCCCAAAGTTTTTTAGAGTTCTTGTACAACAAATCTTTTACAATATCTTTTAATACATCTTCAAGTACATCTTTTTCTGCCAGTTGATTTTCAAGCCCCATATTTTTATTTACTTTGCTTAGAATTTTCTTGGCTTTCTTTTGCGCTTGTTTATAAATAATATCATCAAACTTTTCTCTTGGAACAATAGCATAGACAAAATCGCAATCCAAAGCATCTGCAATTCTTTCCATTGTAGATATTTTTATATTCTTTTCATTCTTTTCCATAGCAAAAACTCTTGGCTGGGAAACTCCAATTCGTTTTGCGAGCTGAGAAGAAGTCATGCCTAAAAAATCTCTTATAGTTTTTAACCAACCTTGAGGAGGAATTTCTATCATAACTTTTTTCAATGCATCAAATTTCTTCTGGTAATTGCGTCTTAGTATTGTTTTACTATCCATAATATTAACCTTTATATTATAATAAATCTATTTATATTATATCTTATATATTAAGCACATTCAACATGTAATATAATATAAAAGTTATAAATATTTACAAATTAACCCTGAGTTATTGTTGCACGGTTCGCAAAATATTGATATTTAGATACGCCTAAAACAGCGTGGTTATTATGGTTTCACGATTTAGCTAGTTCGTATCCAACCTGAGGAGTTTTGTGTAAGTGTGTATACCTGCATGAGCAGGTGGGTTTATGGGTGTGTGGGTTTTAATAGGACTGGGTTTTAATGGGACATTTGAAAAATTATTTTTCTGCCGACTTTCGGCTTTGTGTTTGACTTTAACCCCCTTCCGAGTGGTTGACTGAAACTACTCAGAAAGTCACTTTATTGTCCACAATTTGGCGGCAACTTTCCACTATATATCCGCCCAAATCGCCAAAACCTAAATATAATCAAGCATTCCCCACTGACACTCTCCGGACAAAAAGTCCGTTTTGAAACTACACACTTCCAAACTCGGAAGCTAGTCGGAAGGTTAAAATACGTATAATTATAGACTCATGTCTAATTTATAAAACACTATTTTTATGTTACCCTTATGCTATTCAAAGTTATATATTATAGGGATTAATCTTATGGCTAGGAAGAAAAGAACTTGTTTTTCATATGCAACAGAATTGATAAAAAAATCTCAAGAGGCTGCTTTATCTGCTATTAGTATATTTAATAATCCAAATATAACTTTTAAGTCAGAAACGTTTATTGTTTTAATGATAATATCTTGGACATATTTATTACATGCATATTATAAAAAGAATAATATTGATTATCGTTATTACACATTAGTAGGTAAAACCAAAAGAAAAAAATTTGATAAAACAAAACGCGGGGCATATAAATATTGGGAATTAGAACGTTGTTTAGATTATGAAAGCTGTCCTCTAGATAAATATATCAAAGCGAATTTAAAATTTTTAATTGGAATAAGACATGAAATAGAGCACCAAATGACTTCTCAAATAGATGATCTTATTTCTGCAAAATTTCAAGCCTGCGCGATTAATTATAACAAAACTCTTGAAAAGCTCTTGGGGAAAAAGTATTCACTCTCTGACAAGTTACTAATAGCAATTCAATTTTTTGGGCTGTCAGAAGAACAAACCAAAACTCTTCTTGAATATAAAGATGTTCCAAATAATATTATTGAATTTATATCTTCTTATGAAAAAGAACTTACCGAAGAAGAATTTTCCAACCCAAAATATAGTTATAGAGTTATTTACATTAGAGAAAATGTTAATCATGAAGGACAAGCTGATAAATCATATAGATTTATTGATGAAAAAAGTGCAGAGGGTAAAGAAATCCATAATATCTTAATAAAACCTGGCAAAGAACCTGCTAAATATAAACCTAAGCAGATCGTAGAAATGATGCATAGAAAAGGCTATACATCATTTAGTATGCATACTCATACCAAATTATGGCAAAAATTCAATGCCCGAAATCTTAAACTAAATTATGGTACATATATGAGTGATGGCCAATGGTATTGGTACCATTCTTGGGTATTAAAAGTTGAAGATGAATGCAAAAAAATGTACTCCTCTACTTTAGCCGAGAACACATGAATTCAACCATATTAAAATAGCTCTTTCTATCCTTCCAAATATGCTCTGCCACATGCTGAGCAAGATTTTGTTTCATTTGAGAGTGGTTTATTGAATGGCGGAGGCGGGAATAGAGAACTTTTATCCGCAAAGATTCTTCTTTTGTGTGCGGAAGTTTCTTGCGTTTTGTCTTTAGCGGTTTCTCGACTACAAAAAGTTCGCCGCCATACAGATAAAAATAAACAGGTATATCGTAAAACCTCCGCATCTTGGCAGTTTTCGGTTTTTGTTCAAAGTGCGTTTTAAGGGCGTTCAATTGCCGTTCATAAATCATCTGCCGAAAATGTTTATAAAAATTCTGCATCGTCGCATCCCCGATATCCAAAAGAAAACTCGCCTGTTTCGACCTCACCCCGGCACAAAAACACTTCGTTATCATCTCAATTTTTTCCTGCGAATGGAATTTGAAACAGAAGGGTAGTGGCAAATTTCGCTCAGCTTTATATGAATATATTTCACCAACCAAATTCAACTGCCCGTCCTCAACTAATTCCTGTAAAATATCTTTTATCCCCTCGCCCATAATCGATTCAACCTCTTCAAGTCTGAATGTTTCGAGCCTTTTGGCGAGTTTCAAAATCTTATTTTTCATTCAGTATTCCCTCCAAAACCGGCAGCGTAATCGTTTTCAAATTGTTCATCTCGGCAACGTTTTCGACTTTATTTAAAAATTTCACAATCTGCCTGAACTGATTAAATTTTGCACAAACAAGTTCAAGCGCATCAGGCTCAAACTCGACTTCAGAAATCTCTGTCACAATTTTTGCCACATCATCTTTATTAAAAGTTTCAAACTTCAATACACCCAAAAGCCTGTCGTAAATATGTTTATGCCGTTTGAGTTTTGCTTCAGCAAGGCTCATCC
>JAEEXX010000174.1 GCA_016287985.1 Candidatus Gastranaerophilales bacterium | reverse complement strand
CTTAAATTCGGTTGAATAAATATTAGTCCAAGCATTATTATGATTGGCAAAAATGCGGTTATAATTTTATTGCTGTCAAATATATTTGTATTTCGGTAAAATACCCCGGCTAAGAGTAAAACTACTGCAGGTTTAGCAAATTCTGACGGCTGAAGACTTAGTGGACCTATATTAATCCAACGTTGGGCTCCATTCACTGTAACCCCTGCGAATTTAACAAGAATCAACATTCCTATAACAAATAGAGCAAACGGTAATGTATATGCCATTAATTTTTTATAATGGAAATTTGATAAAAATTTTAAACCAATAAAACCGGCAATTACACCAAGTACTTGTTGTATAACGAAACGAGCGGGATTTACCCCCATTTCAACACACTTTGGAGCACTTGCAGAAAATATTGCCATTAATCCAATTACAACAAGAAAAATAACAGCGATTAACAGCGGTCTGTCAGACTGCATATTTTGAGAACTTATATTATCATCTTTAAAATTTTTATTTTGATAAGACATACTGTTTAAATATATCTCCTCTATGTTCATAACTATTGAACATGTCAAAACTTGCACAAGCCGGTGACAATAAAACCACATCCGGTTTTAAACTTATAGCTTTATCAATGGCACTTTCCATTGTTGACTCTCTAATTATATTATCAAAACCATTTTTTTTCAGATTATCTTCAAATCTTTGGGTTGCTTCTCCAATTAATAGAACAGTATGAATATGTTTATTAATCGATTTGCACATTTCTGTTAAATCAGTATTTTTATCTCGTCCGCCAAGAATTAATGCAACATTTACGTTATTAAAAGAATCTATTGCCACTATTGATGCTTCGGGATTTGTGGCTTTTGAATCATTATAAAAAGTTATTCCATTTATTTCCCTTACTTTCTCCAATCGATGTTCAGGAGCTTTAAATGTAATAATTTTTTCTCTTATATCATTTGTATTCATTCCGCACAATTTTGCACATATAATCCCACACATTATATTTTGATAGTTATGATGTCCTACCAATGAACAATCATTCAAGTCTATTACTTTTTCCTCTTTTCCATCATTTTTATAATATATAAAATTATCCCTTATATAGCAACAATTTGAGGTTCTATCCGTATCAAAGAGAAAAACTTTCGAATCCGTACATTGCTGCGCAAATTCTAACAATCGGCTATCTTTAGCATTTAAAACAGCATATTTAGGCGCTTGTTTTCCCAGAAAAATTTTTGCTTTTGCATTAAAATAATTTTCCAATCCTCCATGCCAATCAATATGATCAGGGGTAAAATTCGTCCAAACAGAAATATAAGGTTTAAATGAATTAGTCATTTGCGCTTGATATGAACTTATTTCACACACTAAATAATCATATTTGTTCGATATTAATGATGTCGGAGGAACTCCTATATTTCCGCAATAAGGAGCCTTGAAATTTTTACTCAATATATGAGATACTAAGGCGGTTGTTGTTGTTTTCCCATTCGTTCCAGTTATAGCAATAAAAGGAACATTAGTATTTTTATATGCAAACTCAACTTCAGAAATTATCGGTATATTTTTTTTATTTAACATTTTAAAAATTTCTGATTTTGGGGGAATTCCCGGGCTTGTTATAGCAAACACAGCACCCTCTATAAATTTTTCAGAATGTCCGTTTATTTCAATTTTAACCCCTTTTGATTTCAGTTCATTCATTTTATCGATATAATCTAATTTCGGCTCTTTCCCTTCGGTTACAAATACATCATAGCCCTTATTTAACGCAAACTCTGCAGCCGAGATTCCGCTTTTAGATAAACCTAATATTAAAACTTTTTCTGACATTTCCGCCCCAACTATCAAATTTAAATGTATACCTATAACAAATAATACAACAAAACAGCTAACATGGAAAAAATACATGACACAACAGTAAATTCTATTACTATTCTGGATTCCGAATGTCCGCATAATTCAAAATGATGATGTATTGGCGACATTTTAAAAATTCGTTTTCCGGTTAATTTATAGCTTGCGACTTGGAGTATTACTGACAAAGTTTCTATTACAAACATTCCGCCAAATATAGCTAAAAGAAGTTCACAACGTCCAATGACGGCAAGTGTTCCTAACAGTCCACCCAAAGCGAGAGAACCTGTATCCCCCATAAACACTTGTGCTTTTGGTTTGTTATATTTAAGAAAACCTACTGAGGCTCCTATTACTGAAGCACAAATAATGGCTACAACATTATGCCCACCATGATATGCTAAAAATCCGCATGCTAAAAAAGCTGGTATTCCAACTGATATCGCCAATCCATCCAGACCATCAGTAAGATTATATGCATTTGACGCACCTGTAATTATAAAGACTGCTAAAATGGGATAAAATATACCCATATCAAAACTTCTTGAACCAAGGGTTATAACAGTACCATATGACTGCATTGCATAAACAGTCGGTATTAATGCAATAAGAACCTGCCTTAATAATTTGCCTCTCGGACTTAACCCTTTGTTTTCATGTCCTTTAATTTTTAGATAATCATCTTGAAATCCGGCTAACATCATAAATACAAGTGTTATCATAATTATCAAAGCTGATTTATCCATTTTTTCTGCCATTAATAGCGTAATTACGGATGAGAGTATAATTGCTGTTATAATAAACACTCCGCCAGTTGTGGGGGTACCAGCCTTTTTTGCGTGTGCTTCCGGCGCTAAATCCAGAATATATTGTCCGATAGTCTTTTTTTTCAAATAATCAATATAAGGAACACCTAAAAGTAAACATAAAACCATGCTTAATAGAAGTGCTACAGCTATCATTATCATAAATCACTCTCCTACATGGTTAAAATTTTATCTCAAATATAATTTACATTCAAATAAACCGAAGAGAACCTCATTACTGAGGTTCTCTTCTATTAAAACCAACTTACATCTATTTGCTTGGTGTGTATGGTCTGACTACGGTGACTGATCCGTCTACGTTCTTACGAACTCCTGTATCTATTTCATCGTCTAAGTCTGCCGCAAATGCTACCGGTGTATATACCTGCCCTGCATCGATTGCCTGTGATACCATATCTCTGTTTAGATTATTTAAGATCTTTATGTTGTCGTTATCACGAGGGTCAATCGTTGGCTTCGGTTGAGGCGGAGTCGGTGGTGTAGGAGGATCCGGAGGTGTTGGTGGATC
>JAEEXX010000173.1 GCA_016287985.1 Candidatus Gastranaerophilales bacterium | reverse complement strand
TATAATATGCTTATGAAGAGAAAAATCAGCATACTCGGTTCTACAGGTTCAATAGGCAGACAGGCTCTTGAAGTAATTGAAAAACTTGAAGATAAATTTGAAATAATTGCCTTAACAGCAGGTCATAATACAGATTTACTGAATAAACAAATCCAAAAATTCAAGCCGAAATATGCATATGCAGATGATAAAACAAAAATTACAGGTGCAAAATATAGAACTCTGGATGAAATATGTTCTGACAATCAAAATGACATAATTTTGGTTGCTGTTTCGGGCAAAATCGGACTTAAACCTACTATAACTGCAATTAATAACGGAATAGATATCGCTCTTGCGAACAAAGAAACCCTCGTTATGGCGGGAGATATAGTAATGGGGTTGGCAAAAGAAAAAGGAGTAAATATAATCCCCGTTGATAGTGAACATTGTGCAATTCACCAATGTATAAAAGATATTTCACAAGTGGATAAACTTATAATAACTGCATCAGGAGGACCTTTTTTAAAAAAAACATTTGAAGAAATGAGAAATGCGACTGTAGAACAAGCACTATCTCACCCGAGATGGAATATGGGTAAAAAAATTACCGTTGACAGCGCAACATTAATGAACAAAGGTCTTGAAGTTATTGAAGCACATCATCTGTTTAATATGGATTATGATAATATTGAAGTTGTAATACATCCGCAAAGTATTGTACATTCTGCAATAGAATATGTTGACGGTAGTGTAGTAGCACAATTAGGACTCCCAAGCATGCATATTCCGATACAATACGCTCTTACGTACCCGGAAAGGTACAGCGGTATAAAGTCAAAAAGCTTCCGTTTTAGTGAAATAGCTCGACTCGATTTTGAAGAGCCTGATTTGGGGAAATTTAAAGCTGTGAAGATTGCATATGAATGTGGTCGGCAAGGCGGTTCAGCTCCTGTTTGCATGAATGCAGCTAACGAAACGGCTGTATTTGAATTTTTAAACAGCCAAATAAAACTTGTTGATATAATAAATACCGTCGAAAAAATGATAGAATCACATTCTTTGATAAAAAAACCAACCCTTAACGAAATTTTTGACATAGACAATGAGGTCAGAATAAAAACCAGAGAAATTTTAAACAGAATCAATTAATCAATAGTAAATTTACTCCAAAATTTCTATACAACTCTTCATGTTTTAACAAATGTGTGATACAATCGCTATATGTTCACAGGTATTATAGAAGAACTTGGCAAAGTCCGACATATCACAACAAACAAAATTCAAATAGAATGTAAAAAAATTCTTGACGATAACCGAATCGGTGATAGCATTGCTGTTAACGGAGTATGTCTTACTGTCGCAGATTTAGGAAAAGATTTTTTTACTGCTGATATATCTCCTGAGACAATAAGAGTAACGACTTTTGATAAAATTCAATCCGGAGATTTAGTCAATCTTGAACGTGCAATGAGCGTAAACGGACGATTTGGAGGGCACGTTGTATCTGGGCATATTGACACTAAAGGAAAGTGTTTGGATATAAATAAAATTGAAAATTTCTATATACTAAAAATAGAATTATCGGATGACTATGCAAAATATATTATAAAAAAAGGATCAATTGCAATTAACGGAATAAGCTTAACCATAGCAGAAATTAACGACAATGTAATAAACTGCGCAATTATTCCGCATACATTTGAAAACACAAATCTAAAATCACTTAAAATTAATGATTTTGTAAATATTGAAGTTGACATTTTTGCTAAATATATTGAAAAATTTTTATTATCAGGTGATAATAAGTCAAGAATAAATTATGAATTTCTGGCAGAAAATGGATTTACTTGTGCGTAAAGCATATTTTTAATTGAATTCAATAACATATAACAACTATGACAAATACATACTTTAATACAATTGAGGAAGCAATAGAAGATTTTAAAAGCGGAAAACCGCTTATAGTCGCAGATGACGAAGATCGAGAAAATGAAGGCGACTTAATTGTTTCTGCTGAATATGTTTCACCTGAATTTATTAATTTTATGGCAAAGGAATGTCGAGGGCTAATTTGCCTTGCAATTTCCCCGGATATTGCAGAAAAACTTGAACTCCCTCAAATGGTATCAAAAAATACCGAAAGTATGCAAACAGCTTTTTCTTTGAGTATAGATGCGAATCAAAAATACGGAGTGACTACCGGAATATCGGCTTTTGACAGAGCAAAGACTGTGGAAGTCGCTATTGCACCGGATGCAGTACCGTCCGATTTAAGACGCCCCGGACACATGTTTCCTTGCGTTGCAAGAAAGGGAGGAGTATTGAAACGCTGCGGACATACGGAAGCCGTGGTCGATTTGGCAATACTTTCCGGACATCGTCCGGCAGGAGTTATGTGCGAAATTATGTCCGAAGACGGCCATATGATGAGAAGAGATGAATTAAGTAAATTTGCAGAGAAACATAATATAAAATTTATTACGGTTTCAGATTTAATCGCATACAGACTTAAACGTGAAAAATTTGTAAAAAGGGAAATTGAAGTATTTCTACCGACACAATTCGGAGATTTTAATATTGTCGGATATACGGATACAATTACCGGATGCGAACATGTAGCTCTTGTTAAAGATGACGGTTCTGATAAGATACCGCTTATTCGTGTTCACAGTGAATGTCTTACCGGAGATATTTTCCACAGTCTTAAATGTGACTGCAACTGGCAACTGCATAATGCTCTTCACATGATAGATGAATACGGAAAAGGGGCTTTAATATATATTCGTGACCATGAAGGGCGTGGAATCGGACTTATTAATAAGTTGAAAGCATATAAACTGCAAGAACAAGGACAGGATACGATAGAAGCAAATGTATCTTTAGGTTTTGCCCCTGATTTAAGAAATTATGGTGTCGGGGCTCAAATTATTCTTGATTTGGGATTTAACAACTTTAATCTTATTACAAATAATCCTAAAAAAATTATCGGACTCAAAGGATATGGACTTAATATACATGAAAATATAAACATTAAATCAGAAGTTAACAAATATAATGAACGATACATCCAAACTAAAAAAGAAAAGATGCATCATTTAATGTAGAGGTACGCTTATGACAGAAACTGGATATGAAGTTGAAACTTTAAATAAAAACACATTTAAAATCTTCAAAGGAATTTACAATGACTTTAAATCAAAGGCAATTAGTGAATACAAG
>JAEEXX010000002.1 GCA_016287985.1 Candidatus Gastranaerophilales bacterium | reverse complement strand
GGCAAGAGTGAGCGTTAGCGAAACTCACCCTAGTGAGGAAGTTGAAATGAGCGACTTATTCTCGTAAGAGAAATAAAGCGAATGAAAACTTGCGAACCGCCAATAATCCAAGACAGTCCGATTTTGGTAACAAAAATGTCCGCTTTATTGAACTTTTTGTCCTAATAATTGCACTCAAAAGTTATTGTCGGGTTAAAACCCGTCCTATTAACTTAACAATATTAAGTTTTGTTAACAAAACAATAAAAACAATAAGATTGTTTTTACTCTATAGATTTGATATAATTAAGATAATATTGGAGTTCATTATGGATATATCTTTATCACCGGATAATGAAAAATTTTTGCAAAGCCAAATTGCAGCAGGTATTTATAGTACTTTGAGCGATGCAATTAATGCAAACTTGAGTATTATTATTTCAACCGAACGTGCAATACCGCAAGATGTTTTAAAAAGATTTAAAGATGATGTTCAAAAAGGATTGGATGATGTAGGGGCTGGAAGATTATCTGACGGGCTTGCGTTTATGGATGAGTTAATAGAAGAAGATAGAACTAATGCAAGTTAAAATCACAGACCAAGCAAAATGTGATATCAAGAGTATAAGAGAATATATAGCAAAAGATAATAAAGTTGCATCTGCAAGTTTTACGGTTCAGTTAAAGAGAACTTTTGTTAATTTATCAATTTATCCTAAAATTGGCAGATATCGTTATGAATTTAAAGAAGGCGATATTTATACATATGTATTTAAAAGTTATATTATTGTATATAAATTATCTAATTCTGAATTAAAAATATTAAGAGTTCTTTCAGATTATTGTAAACTGACAACGATATTGAGAAAAAGTGACAGGAGGAATTGAGAAAAAACTTAAGCATTATTTTTTTAATTCATGATATGATTTACATACAGGAGTCATAAAATGGGTTATAACAAAAACGAAGAATTTAAAAAAATTATATTAGAAGGAATGTTACACATCTTACAGACTGATTTAGGATACACAAAATTAAAAACTGCAAATGAAGTAAATAATGCTAGTTCCGTTCATAAAGGTAAAGCTTTTCTAAAATACTACTTATATAATTTTTTCATTAAATTAAATGACGTAGATGACGATGCTATTGAAGAAGGTTTATTAGATATTTGTACTACTGATGGGAAAAATGATAAAGGCTGTGATTTTATACTTATAGATGGTAGTGATGTATATGTTATACAATCAAAATATGGATATAGCGGGAGAGAATACATAGATTCATTGATTGCATTTCCAGATAATGTTATGTCTGAATATTTCTATAAAACAGCTAATAATAAACTTAAATCTTTCATTTCTGAAATTAAGAAAATACAACATCCAAATTTTAAACTTATTTATCTTACATCTGAACGAATTAATGATGATGATAAGAATTTGTATTTAGATAAAAATCATTTATTTAATAATATAGAACTAATAATAAAAGATTTTCCTGAATTGAGGCAGGATAAAAAAACGATTGATTCAAGTGGAGAATTACCACCTGAAACCGTAAAATTTATATTAGGTCAAGAAGATGTACAAGTATTAAATGAATTGGGAAGTGAGCATCCAACTATTTTGATTACACAAAAAGGTAGTAAGCTAAAACAACTTTATTTAAGAAATGATTGCATGGAAAGGCTATTTAATTTAAATATACGTTCATGGTTAGGGCGTAATGCAGTGAATAAAGCAATGGAAGAAACTATTAAAAACGAGCCAGAACATTTCTTTTATTATAATAATGGCATTACAGGTATTTGTGAAAGCTTTGATTTATCAGATGATGAATCGTATTTAACATGTAATAAACTGCAAATTATAAATGGAGCACAAACTGTTACAACAATTGCAAAGTGTCAAAATGATGCAAATCTGTCAAAAGTAAAGGTTTTATTCCGTATTATTTCTGCAGGTAAATATGGTAAGTCTAATCATTTATGTGAAGAAATCGTTACTAACAATAATAATCAAACAATTATACAAGTATCTGATTTTAGAAGCAACGATAATATTCAAATACAAATAGAACGAAAATTTAAAGATTGTAAATTAAAATATCGATTGCAATATCCTTTTACTACAGATTTATTATACAAGAGAAAAAGAATGCAGTCTGTTAGAGGGAATAAATATGTAACAATGAAGGATCTCGGTAAATGTTATTATAGTGCCTTTTATGAACCACATACATTAAATGAATCAATCAAAAAGATGTGGGACAATTCTGATTCTGGTTTATATAATACTGTTTTTGGCGATAATGAACAAATTCTATCAGATGAACAGTTTTATAAATTACTAGGTAGTTATTACATTATGGAATATATAAAGTTAAAAATACCAAAATATAAAATGGATGAAAATAAGGAAGATATATATTCTGAAAAATTCAAATATCACATACTTTGGGGTATTGTGAAACTATTAAAAAAGAAATACTCAGATGAAGAGATTTCCAATACCATACTAAGAAGAATGATTATGCGTGGCGCGTATATATCACAAGATGAAAGTGAAGAGAAAGAAAAATTATTCTATTCATATTTTAAAAAAGTAGTAAAAATTATAGATAAAGAAATTAAAAAGATTCAAGATAGCAAAAAAAGTAAGGATGAACCATTTGTTATAAGAAATTATCAAAGAGATTCAAAATTCACAAACATACTAGATGTAGAATTCGAATCTGTTGAAATAGATGATTTAAAAGAATTACTTTAATTAATAGTTTTGCAAAAAGCTATTCCATCCGGGAATTTTATATTTGGAATCCATAATGGCTTATCATTCCAACCTTTCTCTTTTTGCCCTTTTATACGATACAATGTAAGAATCGGTTTATCAACAATTCTTTTGCCTAAATCTCTGTCATTAGGAGAAAGTAAAGTTCCGGTTCCTTTCTTAATGTCACGTTCACGTCTTACTATTAATGCTGCTTTTTTATAGTTTGTTCCATTTAATGCTTGTAAGCAGGAAATTATATTATTATTATCCCATTCTGCAATTTGCTCACTTTCTAAATTTTTTAGTAAATCAATAAGAAAATCTATTTTTACCTCATATACTGGCTGATTCTGATCAAAATCAGTAAGCATATTATCTAGCTCTAATGTTTTACTATCTTTTGGGTAATTTGGGAAGTAATTCGCACCTCCAACAATATCAATAAGAGCATCACTTCTTACAACGCACTTTCTAGTTGCTCTAGTTCCTTTTGGAACAAGTAAATTGATATTATCTAAATTATTATTTGTAATTTGGTCTATCAATGCTTGATTTGATATATTTAAATCCCTGAATAACTTCCATAACAATGGTGATATAAATATACGAAGTAATCCTTTATCTCGATTGTATCCAAACATTCTGCAATGTTGCCAATATGTATCCATTTGAGGTACCTTTGCCGTTCTTGAATAATAAACAATCTGTAATCCTTCAAATGTTACACCTCTACCAAGACTGTTTCCACCTATGATTATATTAAGTCCATTATCATAAGATATATCTTGACTACTTTTAGAATTCATTGTTATTAATTGAATTTTACATTCGTCTTTCTCTGAGGATAATGTTTCGTTTAATAGTTCTGAATGTATATAATCTTTGATTTCTTCATATGATTTTATATCAGGTTTACTGCTATGCAAATCTAACCAAGCATTTTTTATCTGCTCATTAATTAATTCTTCTTCGTCTGAATGAGTTAATGTATTAAGAAACTCTGCAATTTTTTGTCTTACTGCATTATGAGCTTTAATTTTGACGCTTGGATGTACTAAAAAATTACATACATTTCCGCCTGTTAACATAATATGTGCTCCTGCAACAAGAAAACAGAATATAGCTTTTTGTAAACCCTCAGAGATATATTCATCTTCGTTTTTAACGTCCTCAACTTCATTTTCTTTTGTTAATCTTATAACATAGGATTCAGGATCACTAAAGAAGAAATCACCGCCCATATATCCACTACCAGGTTTAAAATAATATGCAAATGACGGCTTTAATTCAGAATATTTTTGTGTTTGCAAAATTATTGATTGTGGTGTTCCGGTAACTTGTAAATAAATACTACTTGCAGCAAGTTTTTTCATTCCGATTAAATGACGATATATCGCACTTTGTTGATTTTTATTAACTTTTGTATTCATAGATGACGCATCGCCTTCATCGTCAATTATAAACAAAGGAGCTCCTTCACAATATTTTGATGAGGCTATATTGTTTTTCCATGTTTTTAATATTTGAGTATTTTTCTTTAAAACAATTAAAGTTGGTTTTCTTAATTTTGTTTCAAAAAATCTTGTTTCGTCATTTTCATCGCAAATTTCAAAGTCAATAAGATCTCTGATTGCACGTTTAAAAGTCTGGTTTTGAAGATAAACGCTATCCGTTGTTAATAAAACAAATAAATTAAAACCAGCATCTGCAGCAGCAGATATTAAACCAAATATCTGACCAGTTTTACCACTTTGTACATTACCCAGTAGCAACCCCGTTACGTGTTCACGAAAAGAAAAATTTTCTATATATTCCGGAACAACATCTTGTATGGTTTGCAAGACAGAATTCCTAATCTCTTCATTCTTTACCTGATTTAAATAGCTTTCAACAAAAGTCATTATATACTCCTAGAAGAAAAATCTAGATACCATACATTAGGATTATTAGTACCTTTCATTTTTATACTATCTCTTCCATATGACTGCAAAACAGCTTTTGTTAAAGGTTTTCCAACTTCTAATGCACCTGCATTTTCTAAGCGTCCTTTAATCCACTTTCCTAATATTTTCAAATCATCACAAGATCTAAAGTTTTTACTATTAGTTCCACTTATTTTACAATCAAATTTCCAACAATCATCAGTATAGACAGTAATTATACTTTCAGTCAGTGGATATCCGGCTTTAGGATAATTAGGGTCATCTGTAATTGTTTTAGGAACAATTAACTCGACTTCATACCAGTGTCTTGGCTGAACAAATCCTCTTTGATTTTTACGTCCTTCTCCAAAATAAGCATTTACATTACTTCTTGGTGCTTCTTCATAAGGTTTTATTGGAATATCAAATTCTACTGAGGTTGTGTTAGAAACAATTTGAACAACTTCATCAGATGGACAAAGTTTGACATTTTCATGACCTTCTAACAAAGAATTATTTATCAAAAATCTTTCTGGGTGCCAATCTGATATTGAAATACATGTTTTATCAATTAATCTGGAAATAAATTCATCCATTTCGGCAATAATTGCTTTATTATCAAGCAATATATCAGTTTCGTAGTTTGAATGATTATCTAAAATACTATTTAAATTAGAAGAACCTAAAATACCAGCAACAACATCACTATTATTATGAAAAGTATACAATTTGCCATGAAACTTAAATGTATTTGTAATATATACTCCACCAAGAGAATTATTTATTAAAAATTCATTCAAATAATTTGCTGCTTGAAATTGTACTTTTGACATGCCTTCAAAATAATGCATGCCAATAACTAGCACAATACTCTTATTATTTGCTTCTGCAATACTTTTTAATTCAGTTAGTGCATCTGTTGAGATATAGCCAGTAGCAATACAAACTTTATTTGTTTCTTCAAATAATGATTTAAAACACTTTGCGAAAGTTCTTTTACTAGATGAACGCATTGGCGGTAAGTTTGAGATTAAGAATTCCGACATTGACACCTACCTTATGCTTGAGCCAATAAATCTTTACGATTTCTTCTATAATCTAACCTATCCTTTACAGACATTGAACGTAATTCATTTCTTAATTTATTCAAGTCTATCATATTATAATCTTCTTTGAATAATGGCATTAATGCTCTTGCGACAGCTTCGACTCCTTTTGGAGGAACCGCATTTCCAATTTGTCTTCTCACTTCTGCATTTGAGCCTTCAAAGATAAAGTTATCAGGGAAAGATTGTAATCTTGCACGTTCACGATTAGTCAAAGGACGAGGTTCTGGATAATGATATCCCCATGTTCCACCACCACCTGCTGCTATTATTGTTCTTGATGGTTCATCAAGTTTAATTCTTCTATAAACATGGCTTATCATGCCCTTTACATATAAAGGACTATCTTTTGGAATAGATGTAAAATTACCACCTTCCGGAATCAGTTTTAGCATCTCGACAGTTTTCGGTGCAATATTCATTTTCTCATTATTATACTTAATTTTTTCTACGCCTTTTAGTGCTTCACCAGCTGTTACATATGGATATTTTTTCTCTGGTCCATACATAGGTTCAGGATGGAAGAATTCAAAGCCAGTGTCAACACGAACGCCAACAATCAGAACTCGTTCTCTAAACTGTGGAACGCCATATTCTGCAAAATTATATAATTGTATTTTTACTACATAACCAGGCTCAATACTTTCAAAATCTTTTACAATTTGCTCAATAGCTTGTTTATTATTTGCACTCAAAAGACCTTTAACATTTTCTGCTACAAAAGCTTTGGGTTTTTTTGCATCAATAAACCTTAAAAAACTTTTATATAAATTCCCTCTTTTTCCATACAATCCGGGTTGTTTCCAAATAACAGAAAAATCTTGGCAGGGGAAACCACCCAAAATCAAATCACAGTCTGGAATAGACTTATCAGTATATGGATCAATGTCTTCAATGTTTTCTTGACTTATTATATCTCCGAAATTACGTTTAAAGGTTTTTACTGCCCATTCATTTATGTCATTTGCCCATACTGTTTCGTAACCTTGAGACTCAAAGCCTAAATCCAATCCACCGCAGCCTGAAAATAAAGAAATAATCTTTGGTTTTGTTTCTTTTTTCATAAAATCCATATCCCCTAACATGTAAAGAATAGCATAAATTGACCCATATTGCAAAAATTAAGTTGCATGTTAATTATTATTACAAAATACTTTTAATATACCAATCAGAACTGGCATGGTGATTGAAATTCCATTGCAAGTCAAAATAAAAATCGGATTCATCAATGTTTTTGGTTCTGAAATATGGCTTTGCCAGTTCTGTCTGCTTATAGCTTTCAAATTCCATTTTAATCTCTTTGACAAAACGGATTTTGAATTCTGTTAACGTAATATTCAAAGTTTCTCGGGTTCTTTTATTTTTCAAAATCATCTTCAAACCCTCTTATATTATCAAGTTCAATGTTATATCGTTTACCGGTTTTATCAACGCAGGTTGCAAAATCCACCATTTTATCGGCAAACTTGTTTTGCCAAATGCAAATCAGCAAACCGATTTCTTGAGTTCTTAAATTCAAAATCTTTGTCCCGTATAATTGATAATCTTTTTCAGCCATATCGTACTCCTTTCGGTTATCAACATTAATCGATTGTGGGGGGTATTAATTCAAGTAAATGTGTTGAAATGTTAAATTTATGATAGAATTAGTTTATTATTTATATTTAAATGTTTTTCTGATAGGAGTTTGTATGAAAAAGTTAATGGTTTTATTATTAATTACAGTACCATTGTTAGCTGCATGTACTGCTAATGTAATAGGCAAATTTGATGATTATAATGAAATTTTTTCAGGTACTATTGATTTGGATTTAATGGGACATGGAATTATAAAAGTAAAATCGACTCCAAGTAATATTACTTGTAAGGGGAAAGGTTGGGTGACCTTTATTCCAGCTTCAAGTTATTGGTTAGGAACTTGCAAAGGACAAAGAGGGGAAGCAGAACTTACTTGTGATGATGGTAGAACTGTAACCGGAGATTGGGTTTGTGAAGCTTGTACAAGAGTGCGTGGAGAAGGCAAAACTAATTTAAATGAAAATATAACATTTTTTATAACACCCAGTAAAAAAAGGTTAGAAAAAGTTACTGAAGAATACAAAAATGATACAGCTGAGAAACCAAATATAAGAGGTAAAAAATCTTCAAATGGCAGTGTCATGGAGGGTTTATTTTGAAGAATCTTATAAAGCTTTTATTGACAATATTTTTAGTATTTAATACCACATTTGTAAATGCACAAAATGATTATATTCATATGGATAAATATTCGACAGAAGAATATGAATTTAATCCATACACTCTTGTTTACGAAGTAAAACCTACAACAGATAAAGCAATAAAGAAGAAATACAAGAAGATAAATAAGTTGTACAAAAAGCAAAAGTATAATGGAATCCAAAATATTGAGCCTAATTTCTTGCCTGCATTATATAGTATTTACATTAATAATAAAAATAAAAAGAACTATAATTCAGCAATAATTGAATTGAAGAAGATTAGAACTCTTTATCCAAACTTTAACCCAAAAGCAATAAATGCAAAGTTAGTAAACGATTTATATTCATCAAAACAGTATAACGAGGCTATAACAGAGATAAAGAAATTAGGAATTAATTATCCGTATTATAACTATTATTTATCAGATTGTTATTTTAATCTTGGTATGTATAAAGAGGCTATGATCTATTCAAAACAAGTTAAATCGAATGATGAAATGTATGTTAAAGCACAAGAAATTTTATTTAGATGTTTATATAGACAAAAAAATATAAAAGAAGCATACATAGTTGCAAAACGATTAATCGACATCGATTCATATAATCCAAAGCATTATTTAAGAGCAGTTTCTTGTACAACAAATAATGATGAAAAAATAAAGTATTTGTACAAGGCAAGAAAGTTAACAAATGATAGTGCTGCTGAGCTTGAAATTAATACTACCATTATTGTGTTAGAACACCAAAAAATTCAGAATGCAGTTAAAAGCTCTAAGAAATTTATTGAAACTCCAAATTGGGTTGAAATAATATCACCGGTTGCTTCATATGGTAATGATATGTATTGGATTGAAAGACAAGACAAATTTTTTAAATCAACTAATGATTGTATAAAAAATTATACTGGAAGTGAATTATCTGCTTGCTTTACATCAGTAATATCTAAACAAAATACACTTAACCAACAATTAATGCAGCAAGAACAAATGCATCAGGAAAATATGTATAGGCAAGCTGTTTTGGATCAAAACGAAAGAATGATTAATATTCAGCGAATACAAAGTATAAATCAAATGCAGATGAATAATAATTTACAGAATATAAATAATAATCTACAACAGCAGAATTTTAATTTGCAAAATATAAACAATAATTTATTTTATTCGAGATTCTAAACGTAGTCTAATATCCTTAAAATGTGTTGTTATGTAAAGATTTGAATGCTTTTTATTTGCTTTCAAGCTAATGTATTTCTGCATAAAGGAGGTTTTTATGGAAAATGTCGGATTGAATATTACACCGAAAGAATTTAAGCAGTTAAGCAAATGGGCAGAAGAAGTTTATAATATTGCAGTTGTAGTAGATTATTTTTGCGAAACACAGCCTGATAAAGAAGAATGTTATAATCTTGCACCAATAGTAAAATATTTGCATCGGGAAGCAGATTTGATAAATGCATTTTTTATTGACCACGAAAATTTAGTTTCTAAAGACACATCAAACCCTGTTTAAAAGTCGTTTAAATTCTTTTAATTTTAATTTTTTAAGTGGGGAATGATAAAATATATGTTGGCAAAAAAAAACCCCGTTATAGGGGCTTATTTTTAGTCATTAATATAATCCGTAAAACTTACACGTTGAACATAATAATCAGGTATGTCATATTTTTCTCTAACATGTTCTCTGTTTTCTCTGGCAATTCCATAATATTGGTATTTAAATAATGGGTGCTTTTCATCGTCAAAATTTGGCAAACATTTTATATCATCTATGTTAAAACACGCATAATTTGTTCCGTCTCCATCACGTATAGTTTCAAGTGCAATATAATCTTTTAATATTTCGGCAAGTTTTGGCGCAAGTTTCATATAGTCTTTTCTCAGATTTGTAAGAATTGCTTTTATATAATTTTGGAATTCAGAATTAACATCTTGTCGTAAGCTAAGAATAGGATTATGCATAGACTTACGTTTGGCGGTTATTCCGGTAATTGTATCTTTATTTATTTCAATTTCTTCTTCAATTGCTTTTAGTCTTTTATTCAAAGCTGTGATATCTTCATTATCAGCTAACATTGCAGGTCTTTTTTGTTTTAGACCATCCATTTCTTCTTGCAGGCTTACAATGTTTTCTTCGGCAGCATTTAACCTTTCGCATAAATCATTATCATCGTGTCTGATTTTGTCATATTCTGCTTTTTTATTTAAAAATAATTCTTTTTTTTCTTGTATTTTATTTTTCATTAATTTTCTCCTTTATCTAAAATTTGTATAACTGACACCGAGTTCATATCGTATAAATATTTCAAATTCTCTGTAATATCGTTCGCCGTTAATAAGTCTTGTAACGTAAGATTCAGATATGCCCAAGTGCTGTGCAATTTTCTTTTGGTTGGTATGTTTGTATAGCATTGCTTTTTTTATTGCATTTGCTCGCTTTTTTAAAAACATAGTTTGCTCCTTAATTCGTGAATTTCTTCAAGACTCATTTCTTTATATAAGCACCTGCGAAAACTCATACCACTTGGTAATTTTTGTATCGGTATTCTTAACTTCTGTGCAACTTTTTGTCTGCATTGTTCTATTGTGTAATAGTAAGGTTTTAGGTAATATTCCTTAAATATCTTGTAATATTTTGGCATATCAGGATAATAAGGTTTCCTTATTTGTCCGTATTTTGAAACTAATGCTACATCACCAAATTTTACATATGCTTTCCTTTTACGAATAACCGATTGATAGCTTGTAGGCTCCATTGGATTTTGCAGGTTATATTCCTTTATAAATTCTTTTAATTTGTTTCCGTATAATCCATTGGTTATTTTAAGAAGGTGTAAATATTTATAATATGTCCTTAAGTTATATTCCGGAATCTTCTCTAATTCTTCATTTGATAAATTTTTTGCAGAAATAAAATCCGGTATAACAGCTTTTGTTTTGAATTTGATATAATCATCATCTCTTACAAATTTAACGGACTCGGCTTTGACTGTTGGTTCAGCAGGTGGTGGAATATAATCAAATTCACAATACACATACCCCTGTGAAGTTTTCTTTAAAATATTTTCTTTGACCAAAGTTTGCAGGATTTGTTTTAATTCATCTTTTGGTGTTTCTGAGAGAACATAAAGTTCTTCAAAGGTAAATGCTTTTAATTTTCGGGATAAATAGCATATTTTCTTTTTTGTCATAAAAGGTCCTTTCTGGTTATCTTCATAACCATTTCTAATGTTATTTCTTTTAAATCATTTGTAGCAGCCATCTCTTCTGCTTTATTTATTAATTTAACTATTTGTCGGAAACGATTTCCGGTTTGATGTATATAGTCAATTGCTTTGGGGGTAAATTTTACCTCTGATAATTCCTTCAAAAACATATCAATATCGTTAGCTGTAAATGTTTCAAAATGCAAAATTTCTGAAAATCTATCATATAAATGAGTATTGCGTTTTAATTTCTTATCGGCAAAATTCATACCGATTAAAACAATCGGGTTATGTGTTCTGTCATGAATATCTCGGAGTATTTCAACTGTATCTTTATCTGATATGAGATAATCAACTTCGTCTACAATAATAACTCTAGGATATTTAATTAAAGCTTTTACAACTTGGTCAAATAAGTCAGAACTTTTGTATAAAGGTGTTTCGCCAACTTCTTTAACAATTTCTTCAAGCAGCCAATGCGGACTCATTGTCTTTTTTGCAGTTATTAAAATCCCGTCATTGTTTGCTGACCACCATAAGGCTACTTTAGATTTCCCGAGTCCCGGCTCACCATAAACTAGTGCCATTCCCGGAACACCTTCAGCTCTGTTTATTAAATTATTGACCAAAGTTACAAACTTTTTCACATTTTTAGTCATTAGAAATTTAGCTTGCATTTGTTCTTCCTCCGTAAATCTGCTTATATTCGTCAGTCTGTTCATATTCTTTAAACCAAACAACATCGTTATCATTAGCAAATCCGTTATTCAAATGCCATTCATATCTTTCACATCTTGATTCAAATTCAGGTCTGCCGTCTTTTGGTTCAGGTTCAGAGTTTGAGTTTTTAATAATATCAGTAGTTTTATTTTCTATCTGCGGAATATTTTGCCATTCCAAAGGTTTTATGTGTTCTGTTTTCAGATATTTTTTAATTTTGTGTATAGTTTGTTTTTCTAATATTTTTTGTTGGCGAAGCTTGAATTTTAATTCTTCTTGATCCTTAACATTACCAAAATATTCCGCCATCGGATTTATCGGAGCAATTCTTTCTGCTGTGCATATAAATTCATTTTTCAGGGTATATATTTTTATTTTTGTTAAATCTGATAAACTGTATTTTATTATTACTTTACCTTTCAGACCATATAAACATTCATTGTAATAATCTGCTTTTAAGAACCTGATTCCATTACGATTTATGTTTTTGATTTCTTTGCTCATCATTAAATCATCAAGTTCTTCTATATCAATACCATTACCTCTGCCATCTTCAAAAACTTCGCCAATTGATTTACCATTAATATTTGGGCATTCAAGACTTTGATGAAATTCTATATAACAATCAAGCATTTTGGTTAATTGCTCGATGGTGGGAATAAATTCATTATGTGCAGCTTTATGAAATTTTTCGTTACGTTTCATATATGCAGGTTTATCGGATATGTTGGAACCGATAAACGATGGAAGTAGTCTTTCAAATCCGTCTTGAAGTTCTCTAAAAAATCTTTCTATAACTTTTGCTCTGGCATTATAGGGCTGTGCAAATACGGCAGTAATATTTAATTTATTAAATAATCCGTTAATTCCACTTTCTTGAAAATCTCCGGTAAAGAATTTTGCTCTAAAAGCTTTGCCGTTATCCTGATAACAAATTTTAGGAACTTTGCCTAAATTAATAATTGCATTTCTTAATGCTGAAGATATAGCTTGAGTATTTTCTTCAAGCATAATTTCATAACCGACTAATGCTGTAGATTTCCAATCAAGGTATCCTATTAAAGTCGGTCTGCATGGTCTGCCGGTAAAAGGATTTATACATTGAACGGCTAGTCGGTGTCCGTCAGCTACTAATACATCTCCGACTTCCAGTTGAGAAACATCTCTTGTTATATATGGCTGAACTTTATCTCGGAGAGCTTTTTGTCCTTCTCTTGATAATATCCATTCGTCATAATGGCTGCGTTTTAAGTTATCGGCATATCTTCTGAATGTTCTTTCACATGATGTGGATTCGATTCCACGTTTTCCCAGAATAAATTTTGTAAGTTTTGTTGCTTTACCGATATTTATTTTATTTGGAGATAATAAAAGTGATTTAAAAATTAGCTCCTCATCGGGTGTTAAATTTGCAGTACATTCTTTTTCTCCATAATCATAATTTGGAATAAGTAATCTGTAATCGGATTTTGCTTGTAATTTTTTATGCCAGCGATAAATTGTTCCGATAGAAACTTTACCGACTACATTAAATAAAATCGGATACAATTTCCCGACATTGTATGCTGTAATGAAATCTTTTCCGGCTTCGGTTTTATTTGTCTGCGAATTTTTATAATCAACCCATAGGTTTACAAGGTCATACCGAGCAAGAGCTATTTGGATAGCATGAGGCGGAACCTGCTTATTTTTTCTTAAAATCGGTTCCCGTTGTTTCTCAATTTTGTTTTTACTTTTCTCAAAGTCGATTAAATTTTGCGTATCTTCACTCAAGGATTGAACCAAAATTTCATACTTTGAGCCTTTTTCGCCGTCAACCAATCTGCTTATATATTTATTTTGATTGACGGCTTTTCTTACGGCTCTTGGGGTAATACCTTGTATATTTGCTAAGTCTTTCACTGATATCCAGTTTTGCATTTATATTACGACCTCCTGAAGTCGGGTATGAAAAATCGCACTTTATATCACACTACATATTAGCTCTAATTCAGGACTAATTGGAGTGTATAAAGCTGCTTTCTTAAGTTTTGTGTTGATGTAAATTTATATATTTAGTTAGACATATTTGTAAACTAATATGTTGATTTATATAAATTTACATGTTATATTTTAATCAAATTATAAATTATTTTTTATTAGTTGTCAACACATAGGTTTACAAATGTACGAAAATGAAAAAATTAAACTTATAAGAGATAAACTTAAACTTACTCAGCAAGAAGTTGCAGACCAATTAGGTGTATCAAAACAATATTTAAGTAAAGTAGAAACCGGACAAACAGAATTAAGCAAAGAAAAAATGAAATTATTCTGTGATACATATAATGTTTCTTTTGATTGGATGTTTGGAACAGGACCTAATATGTTCAGACCTGCTGATGAATATATGGAAAGACTTTTTTATTATGATAATGGCTCTGAGTACTTTCGTTCTATAATCAAAGATTATAATATTTTCATTAAATATATTAAGGAATTTATAGAAAAAAAACATCCGGATGCAACTTTTGAAAATAAGCTTAATACTGCGTATGAAATTTTCTCTAATAATTTTTGTAGAGGTAAAGTTTCATTGTCCGTTGATAACACAAAAGCTTGGATTGAAGATAAAATGTCTGATAAATTTTTTCAGCAGGAAATTCTTACTGTATATTATACATTTTGTAAAATGGATAAATATCTTTTATAACTCCATAATTCTTGACAAATGTCCGATTTTAGCAAAAATTTTGCACTAATTTCTGTTAATAATTATCTAAAATTATATAAAAATATGCATTTGAGGCATATTTTTATCTTGGAAATATTGCTATTATTGACTTTAATCAGGTTCTTGAAATCGGTATGATGATGATTTTAAGGGGGAACTTGGTTCCTCCTTGAGTTCCTCCTTGACGAAATGTCACTTTTCTTGCACTTTTTATTAAATGGCTAAAACTCAAATATATTAGGTAATACATCCAAACAAAAATTAAAAATTTAAAAACTCATAGTCACTTTTGAGGACAGAAAACGGACATTTTTCCCATTTTTGTCAATTTAATCAATAAGCCTATATTCCAAACACACAGCCACTCTTTCTCCTATTTCCCCCTTTATCATTCTTATAGAAATCTATAATTATCAAAACGACCTTAATAATTTTAAATAGTTCTCAAATTTTCTGTCAAAAATTCTCAAACCGACTGTTCTTTTACAGTCATTGCGAGGGCGAATGCCCGAAGCAATCCAGCTTTTGCCGATTTAAAAAGTCGGAAATTGGATGAGTTAAAAAGTCCGAAATGTACGGTTTCGGGAACATAAATGTCCACAAAAAGACTTTTAACAACGTGATTTCGGAACTTAAACACTAACAAAGCTTAAATCATATCAATGGACAAAAATAGATAATTTGAGTATTTTCTAACCATTCTAAATCATTTCTTTAGTAATAATTTCATCTCTAAGATTTGGCTTAATTGGTGCGGTAGCTTTTCCTTTATTTTTATAGTTCAAAACGATATCTGTTGGATAAGTTTCGACAAAATTTGTCATATAAAATTTACCGTTGACGTCTACTGTACCGTGTTCAAAAAGCTTTCCTTTTAAAGCCGAATTATAACTTCCTTCCTGCGTATTTATATGTTCAGTGGTCTGGATTCCACTTAATTTGTCTGCAAGTGTTTTGTTAGTTATACTTATACTGCCCCAGCCATAGCCAAGCCAAAGATTAACAAAGTCTAAATAATCTTTTATTTGTTCTTTATAATCTATTACTTTGTTGCTACCTGACATTAAGTCATCTGAGTACATTTTTTTGAGTTTTACCAATATTTCATCCATTAAATAAGCAAGGTCTATCTCTCTATATCCATTAGCTTCTGTCTCAGATTTCAAGGCGCGTGGTAAAAAATTCAACATATTCATATTATTTATATAATTTTTTTCTTTAATCAATGGGGATAATGTAAATATAACGTTAGCCATTCTGTCTGTGTAAATATCTCTGAATTTTTTTGATTTTTCAATATCTCCTTGTACAGCTAATTCAACAGATTTATTATAAATTGCGTGAAAAGGATTCATTGATACTAAAAATATTAAAAAATTGTATTTTTTGTCGTTTGATACTTTTTGTACTAAATCTTCCATCCTTTTTTGTGTTGTTTTATCCGTAAGATTCCATCCTGCAGTATCAAAAATAATTGTTTTGCCCGTAACATCATGCAACATTTTTGCTAAATCCGCATAGTCGTATATCTTGCCATTTTTATCCCGTAAATATATCATTGAACAATCCGCATCGTGAAATAAAGCATAAGTATCTTGTTTACTATTGGCGAAAGCATTGAAACCGAGTCTTTTGTTCAGTTCTTCAAAACCGTTAAGTATATTTTGATAATCTTCAAAATCAATTTTATTGATATAATTGTTAGCTTTCATGTGAAATGGAGTTTGTGCATCAGCATAACAGTGAATGCACTTATTATTACAACCTCTATATGCAACTAAGTTATAAAAATTATCAATCAAATATGCAAGCTGTGGAAAACTCAATCCTTCAAAAACCTTAATTCCTTTTTGCAAACCGTCTAATTCTTTCAAATTATAACGAGAAAGATTTGCATAGTCTGACTTTAAAAAAGACTTCTGTTGTTTCAAACTTTCAATAGCTTTAAGCGGTATTTGTGAAGATTGACGAAAAGAAACAGTATCATTAGGTATATCAAAACATTTTGTATTATATTCAAGATTATTTATCGGTTGTAAGTTATTTTTCCATATAACGAAAGAATTGTTATAGCTATTGTTTAAAAAAATGATTTTCATATACTATACAAAACATCTAAAAATAAAATTTGCTAGTTCGTTTGAAAAAAAATAGTTGCACTTTTTGTCTTGAAATTTGTACTCGAAAGTTATCGTTAGACAAATATGTCCAACATACAAGCGGCAATTACGCTTTCATTTTCATTATTTTTGGAAGTTTAAGCTGCTGAACTCGTGAAACTTCATAAGGTACGCAATAATGATTCTTTCTGTACTTAATATTATTTTTTACGGTTTGGAATAGTTTAATTAAACCGTCTTTAAATCTTAAACTTTTTCGGGGTGTTTCATCGACATGATAAGATAAATATCCTTTTTCCTTATATGCCTGAGCTCTTTCTGCCTCGTGTTGTTCTTTGCTTACCCAGACATAGCATTTGTTTATTTTTTTGCAAATATTATCAATAATTATTGTATATAAATTTGGCATTGGCATAGCACATCTTGTATCTATCAGATATGCTTTTCCGTTGTATATTCCGTATTGCTCGTATTTGTTACCATCTCTGGAAAGTTCACAGCCATGACTATAAATACGTTTTGCAACATCTTTGAAATGCTCATGTGTAATTCCTTTTGTATCGGCTTTGGGTTGTTTGACTATATAGGTTTTACCATATTTTTCAACAGGTGATAAAAACGGAATATCAAATTCCGGGCAGTGTTTTCTGTATTCAAGCGGGTTTTCAAGTGATATCTTTAGAATTTCGTTATTGGGCATATCAAAAAACATTGTTAATCCACTTTCATTAATCTTTGTTACGGAATTATCAGCTTCCTGATTTTTTTCAAAATACAATTTAGCACCTTCCGATAAATCACGCATAATTTCTTTATAGTAATTTAACCTTATGCCATCGATATTTTCATCACGCATCCAAGCGTTTAGCATATCAATACCTTTGCCTTTGAATTGCGGTTGTGTGTATTTTCCTTTTTGATATATATTATGATTATTAAAATTTATTTTCATATTCAAATTAAAACCCCTGAAAATTAAATTTGCTAGGGATTTAGTTCTTGAGTTTTTTTCATTTCATTATCAAGAAATCTAAAATAAAAACTTTTTAACAGTATATCATAATCTTCAGGGTTTTCGACTGATTTTGCTGTGCGAAACAGATTATCACAATAAGTTACAACAGATAAGTCTTTAAACTTTAAATTTGCCACCTTATCGATTATTTCACTTTCTACAGAGTCAAAATGTGGTAAAATTTCATATTGATGCATAAAAAGTATATTATCGGAATTCCCAAACATCCTGTCAGATTTAAATAATGTCTTTGCACCTCGCATTGAATCACCTTTAGCACGAAAATCCGTAAAGATATATTTCTTACCTGATGTTTCTACAGCTTCTTTTGACATGCCTTTTGAATCCAAATAATCTTTTAAAGCATTTATTCCTCCCTCTTTTAATTTTGCAACCCTATACGGGATGAAACGCCCTGCATCACTCATTGGTAACTGTATAACATTTTCTTCACCAATTTTATATCCCAAACATTTACAGATTGAAGAAAGGGAACGCCCTATTGAAATAACAACATAATTTCCTTCTCCAAAATTATAGTCTAATTCTTCTTTTATCCTGCTTGCTGCTATATCGTGCAATCGCAAATATTCATCAAAATTGTCCCAAGTTTTATGATAATAGTTAAACCAATGCCCATTATCAGTATGAAAAAATTTTTCTTCATATTTCATATATGACTTGTTTTCAATAAAGTTATCAATCGCTCTGTTAATACCGTCAATCTCGGCTTTTGAGAGACTGCGGTACTCTGCAACATTAAGAAGTTTCAATCTGTTAAATGTCGGCAATATTTCTTTTGTAAAAACATCTGAGGACGGAACGGCTTTGAATGACGGCATATTGTTTCGCAACTTGTAATTGTCATTTTTATAAGGTTTTATTAAGAAAGGTGTAATACTTGTAACTTGCATATAAATTACAAAACCCCTGAAAATAAAATTTGCTAATTAATGAAAAATTATCAAAAACCCTGTTCATTTTTCTCAAACCGACTGTTCTTTTTCAATATTTTTTCTAAGAAACTTATTCAGAACTTTTGGCAGGGCAAAGCCAATTAAAGCGGTATTTGTAAGCAAAGAAAGCCAATATATTGCTGCACCTGCTTTTTTTGTACGGTTCAAAACTTCTAGAGGCAGACTTTTTTCTTCATCAAGTTTTCGGAAATTTTTTAAACCAAGTTTAAATTTTTGCATAAAGTTCAAGTTTTTGTCTTTTGTATCCATAATTTCAGTTTTAAAAAACTTATCTGATAATCTGCCCAAAATATTGTTAATGAGAAAATCTCCGCCAAAAAACATTGTAAATAAACCTGCATCTCTCAAAGCTCTGTCTTTCCGCTCATTTGAATCTCTTGCAGAAATAATTTTAGCCGGAAAACTTGATAACAGCCAAATTGAGGCATAAATAAATTTGGACATATTTGTGCCGGAAGTATAATTAAATTTATTAGCATTTTTGGCTATTGATTTTATTAAAAAATTAGAATCTGTTGTAACTTTGGAACTCAATCCTTTTGTAACGGTTTTGGCATAAAGAATTCCCGGAATTGTTACGAAAGCGATGTTCCAAGCAATTTTCTTCTTTTTATTTTGTTTTGATTTTTCTATTTCAACCTGTTTATTAGTTTTTAAATTAAAACCGGCAGAAAAATCGGTACGTTTTGTTCGGTGTTCTGTAAACTCCGTTGCTATCCAAGGTATTGCAGACCACATTGCAGCGGTTGTTATAAAATCTGTCATTAAGACTTTTTCGTGCACGGAAAGCAGGTCTTGTTTAAGCTTTTCAGGGTTGTTGTATCGGTCATAAATCTCATCAAAAGCTCTATTAGTACTGTTATTTTTGAACTTTTTATCAAAAATTTTTGCAGTTTTCTTTAATCCTTCGGCTAAATTGCCTTCTTTAGTAAGATATTCTTTAGGAACTTGGATGATTCTTTCCGCAGTTTTATCAAAGTTTTTAATTATTCCATTATTTTTCATGAAACATCTGTTATAAACAGGAATTAGAAGTATCGGAGTGAGATATGAAGCAATAAAATATATTCCGCCCATAATACCACGTTCTTGAGCTTCATATTTATTATTAGACATAATACATTGAGGAATTGTACTTCCGCCAAGCGTAGTTATTCCTCTGTTCAAAAGCGTATGGTCTTGAACGTAGGCCGTTGCATTATATAGATTACCCCTGAACGGATAAAAATTATCACATATCTTGTTGCATTTCATATATAAATTGGGATAGCGTAAGCTATTTTAAAAAATCTCCATTCATAATTTAACATGAACAAGAAATGTATGTAATTATATTTGCTTATTATCCCCAAAAGTTAAGAAATCGTTCTAAAATTTGCTCTTCTTCATTCAAGCCCACAAAAGCTTCTTTCGTTTTCAATTCAACAAATGTTTCATTTGTTGGTGCTAAAGCTGAATATAAAGAAAGCTTTTCTTTAGTCTTTCTCATTGACGAAGGAATCTTTTTTAAGCCATATGCGCCTAATTTAAGTTGCAGATTATGAAAAATTTCATGTAATGGTATATGTGCAAACTCATCTGTTGAAAACTGGTTTAAATTTGGTAAAAAGCGGGCATTATTTTGCAAAATTTCTATCTCATTTTTTGGCATTTCAGCCATTGCTTTGAGTGTAATCCCCATGAGATTATCTTCGGCTGCATTTGAGGCAAGAATAATGGCATCTTCACAATATAAATTTTCTCCGTATGCTGCCATAAAATCGGAAATAAATACCTTCTTGGGAAGCGGAACTTTTCTTTTATCAGCGATTTCAAATGCTTTTAAAACTGCGTTTGCCATTTTTTCATCATCTTTCAGACTGACAAACTCAACACCATATTTTTCTTTTAAAATGTTTTCTATTTTAATTACTTCCGGTTTTGTAGAAGGAATATGCATTCCCATCTCTCTTGCCACAATGAAACACTGTCTTTTCTTTGCGGCTGCTTGTGCCATTTGTTCATATTCTAAAAGCATTTTCCCTTTTGGAAGTTCTTTTTCTATAGCAAAAATTTTATGATATGGTTTAAATTCTTCCGAGAATAAAAATTTTGTCATTTTTTCAGGAGTATCAGCCTTTTCTAATCTTTGAAATTGTTCCGGGGTGCAGATACCTTTCATTTCTTTAAGAATTTGAGCCTTTCTGGATACAAAATCAATTTCCAGTGATTTAATAGGACTTTCTATATACCTTCCTATATTCGTCAAAGCCTTCATTGTCATTTTTTCTTGAATTTCCTGAAGTTTTCGCATTTTTTTTGAACTGATTCCGGAAGCATTTTGAAAAATGCTGGTAGTAATTTTTATGCTGCCGGGACCTTTGATTTTTGTATACTCTGCCGCTTTTGCGACGAGATTCAATATAGTTTTCCCTGTTCCCATATTTTAATTCCTCTATATTTATAAAGGATTTATCTTGAATAAAATTGACAGCTTGGTTAAGAAATATTAAGAAATAATGTTGTTCCACTCAGGGAATCAAAAATTTTAACTTTCGTATTATTTTTTCGATAGCGTTAAATACGCATACAAAAAAGAAAGGCTAAATTATGACATTTAATCCGTTAGAAGAAAAGGGAATGCCCCTAGAAAAACAAATGAGAAACTGGCACCAAATTGTCGGTAAACCTTTTAACAAAACAAAAGTTGACTGTTATACCAGAACCCGCCAAATCCTGATGAATGGTATCGAAGTACAGGCATGGGGATTTAAACACCAAATGAATCGTTTTATGTCGGATATTGATTGTGACGACAGAGCAAATATTTCAAGAATCGGCAGAATTGAAAACACACAACAAATGACTGCAAACTGGATGGGACCTGCTGACCAATCAGTATTGGAAACTACTCTGGGTTATGAACAGGTTGCTGTTGATTTGACAGCCTGGCTTGCGCAAAACGAACCTGACAAATATGTTAAAGAAACATTTGACTTTGGTTTATTGGAAGATTTTGACCACCTCTATAGATACGCACAATTTGCTTATATGACAGAAGGAATTGAGCCTGATGAAATTGTGCAGGGTCAAACTGATGTAATTGTGGGTCGTCCTACACAACACCACCACAATTGCAATGGTCTAAGATTAAGAAAACATTATGATAAAAATAATACAGCTCCTCAAACTAAAGTTAATATATTAACCGTACTATCAGGTGAACAGCAGACGCATAATTTTTATGCTGAACATGGATTTATGTACGCCGACCATGTTTTGAGAGAAACATATGCAGAGATTAAAGATGTTGAGGAAGAACATGTTACGATGTATGAATCTCTAATTGATCCTTCTGAAACAATGTGGGAAAAATTTCTTATTCACGAATTTACCGAAGTTTGTAATTACTATACCTGTATGGAGGACGAAGTTGACGAACGAATTAAAAAATATTGGGAAGTTGCGCTTGATATGGAAATCGGACATTTAAAACTGGCTGCTGAAATGTTTAAGAAATACGAAAAACGTGACCCGGAAGAAATTATCGGAAATGCAATTGTAATTCCTTGCAGATTTAAGAGCCAAAAATCTTATGTACAGAAAGTACTCGAATCAGAGGTGGATAAACGACTTGATACAGATGGAAAATACACTACTATCGACAATTTACCTGATGATTGGGCAAGTTATTCTGTACAGGAACGAGTTGCAGAAATGAGTGCACCTTCTGAAAATGCA
Organism: Candidatus Gastranaerophilales bacterium; assembly: GCA_016287985.1. Lineage (GTDB taxonomy): Bacteria > Cyanobacteriota > Vampirovibrionia > Gastranaerophilales > Gastranaerophilaceae > CAG-196. Next base: position 35,874 of record JAEEXX010000002.1, on the reverse strand, counting down.
ATTAGACTTATAGAAATCTATCACGATAGAGATATAGTTTCTGCAAGTGATGCTTTGAAGAAAAAAGAAACAGAAATTCTGAATAGAGGGCTTCAACAAAAAGGGATTGCAGATAATACTGTAATGCCGGAGGAACTCGATGAAATGATAGAAAAACATGAAAAACGAAAAAAGGAAAAAGAAAAATTAATATAATAAATTATTTAAAAACACCCGCCCTTAATGAGGCGGGTGTTTTAATTATTTTTGTTGTATAATGATGATATGCGTCGGAGTGGCACTCTGCCGCAGGAAAAGCTGACTAGCGAATGCGAGCCAAGTGCGAAAGGTTTTTGTAAAAGAACGAAGTTCTTTGAAACAAAACCTGCAGGCACGTTTATTGCGAGCATTCAAGACAAATGTCAGGTTTTCCGAGAGGGTTGTGCTTGACACAACATTCGCCACGTAGACAGAACAAATTTGTAGATTTATAATTAAATAGTACGCGTCGGAGTGGCACTCTGCCGCAGGAAAAGTTGACTAAATGTCAAGTTTTCCGAGAGGGTTGAGCTTGACTCAACATTCGCCACGTAGACAGAACAAATTTGTAGATTTATAATTAAATAGTACGCGTCGGAGTGGCGAAATTGGTAGACGCGCATGATTCAGGTTCATGTGGGTAACTCCTTGAGGGTTCGAGTCCCTTCTCCGACAATTTTTGAAAACAAAATAAACGTAGAAAGGACGAGAACCCTCTACAAGACGTAGTCTTGTCAGGGTTCGAGCGCGAGTGAGCAGAGGCTGGAGTGCTTTTGCGTTGTGATGAAATCACAAAAGCAAAACACGGAATTGCCGTTCAACGCGAACGAGCAAGACAGTCCCTTCTCCGACATTTTTTGAAAACAAAATAAACATGAGTTGGGTAAAACCAATCAACCGTCCGCATTAAAATTCTAACGTATTATAGTTTGTCAAACTTATCCTTCTGCCAATTTGTCTCTAACGAGTTTTTCGATTTCAGCAAGCATAGCAGGATTTTCTGCAAGGTATTCTTTTGCTTTGTCTCTGCCCTGACCAAGTTTTTCTTCTCCATAGCTGAACCAAGAACCCGATTTTTTAACTATGTCAAGGTTAACTGCAACGTCAAGAATATTACCTATTTTGCAGATACCTTTTCCAAAAATTATATCAAATTCTGCTGTTCTAAAAGGCGGTGCTACTTTATTTTTCAAAATTCTTACTCTAACGTGGTTCCCGACATCTTCACCATCACCTTTTAAACCTTCAACTCTCTTAATCTCCATACGAACAGACGCATAGTATTTTAAAGCATTTCCACCTGTAGTTGTTTCCGGATTTCCGTACATAACACCGATTTTTTGTCTTAATTGGTTAATAAATATAACTGTAGTATTTGTTTTGCCTATAATACCCGTTAACTTTCTGAGTGCCTTAGACATCAAACGAGCTTGTAAACCCATTTGTTGGTCTTCCATAGAGCCTTCAATCTCAGCTTTCGGAACAAGTGCTGCAACTGAATCCACAACAATAATATCCACTGCACCGGAACGAACGAGTTCTTCCGTTATATCAAGAGCTTGCTCTCCTGTATCTGGTTGTGAAATAAGAAGTTCATCAACATTTACCCCTAAGTTTCTTGCATATTCAGGATCCAAAGCATGCTCTGCATCTACAAAAGCTGCGATTCCGCCTTTCTTTTGACATTCTGCAACAATATGCTGCGCAAGAGTAGTTTTACCTGAAGACTCAGGCCCGTAAATTTCTATAATACGGCCCCTTGGGATACCCCCTACACCAAGTGCTATATCAAGAGCCAATGCACCGGTCGGAATTGTCTCAACGCTCACCAGTGGCTTGTCGCCCAATTTCATTATAGAACCCTTGCCAAAATCTTTCTCAATTTTATCTATAGCAAGTTTTAGTGCCTTTTGTCTTTCATCAGACACTGATACTTTTTCTTCTTCCTTTACAGCCATACCTAACTCCTATCGGTCACGAGCAATGTACTTAAATCTTAATAAACCGATTCACGGCTCACGATTCACCAATCACTACAATAATATATTATTTTCTTCTTCTTTTTTGATATAAAAACCTGCAACAAGCGGTTTAAAACTGTTAAGAACATTTTTTAATCTGAAATTTTCTTTATTCAATTCATTAACTTTGTTTTTTAGATTTTCATTTTCAGTTTTACAGCGAACAAGCTCCAAAACGACATCATCCATTCCTTCCAATTTTTCATCAAGAAGTTTTGTTGTTGAGGTTATTATATTATTTTCCATTTTGTTCAATGTATCAAGAAGATTGTTAACAACAGATTGTGAGGTTGGCTTTGAAACAACGGAAAGTGCACTTTTCTTATCTGTCATTTTATTTATTACCGAAAATTTTGCGCTTTTCAGCTTTTTTACTTCTTCAATAGAAAAATAAATCTGTCCTTCACTATTTCTTTTTGGACTAACCGAAGTTTTTTTACAAAGCTCTACAATCTCTTTATTATCAACATTTAAAAGTTTTCTAACGTCGTCCGGTAACAACATTTTCTGCTGACTCGCGTTCATTAAACAATCTCCCAAATATAAAATCTCACTATAATATTATTCTAATCAATAAAAATTATTATTGCCACAATTTGTAACAAATTGTAAAAATTTTAGAGAATTTTATTGATTAAACTAAAACATATGCCTTTTGTGTTAAAATGAAAACCGAAGTTTTTACGGAGAATCTAAATGCAAGTTAATCCCATCAGCAACCGGACTTTTAAAGCCTGTTACAAAGCACCATATAGCGATAATGGGTATAATAAACTTTTTGGAGCATTAAAATTGGAAGATGCTTTAACGGGCATTTGTAGGCATAGTAAACCCAATAGTTGTACTAAAGATATAAGCTTTTTTGCACATTCATTTCCTTATGAACATCTGTACAGCGAAGAACTTACTTCTGTCTTAATAGATAATAAAAGAATAACGGAAGACGAAGCGGAAGAGCTTGGAATAAAATTAAATATATTCCAAAAATTAAACATATTTAATTTTTCATTACTACCGCCGACTATTTTAAACAACCGATTAGAAAATTTGAGAAATAAAGGACTTAGTGTTGATTCTATAGGTGCAGAACAGTCCATTTATGTAACAACAGATGATGACACAAAAATTGTTGAAAAATTTATGGTTCCAAAAATAGATGCACATCTTAAGAAATATTTTGGCAAAAGAAAGCAAATATATCCTCTGGAATTTTTAGAAGCAATGAGTAAGTTTTACCCCGGACCAAAAATTTCCGATATGAAACCAAAAGAAAAATTGATATTGAAAATTATTGACAGACATAATATGAAAGTCTCTCATAACTTGAAAGAATCAATCAAAGAACGTAGAAATCAGTTAATTACAGGCAATTTAAGTAAAGAAGAGACAGCAAAAATCACAGATGAAATAACTTCCTTGGAATCACAATTAAGTAAACTGCCTGAACCTAGATATGTCAAAAATGCACGAATACTATTGGCAGATTATAATCAGGAAAAAGAAAGATTTAATAAACTCTTTTTTGAAAACAGAGAAATAATTCCCGTAGATTCAGTTGAAGAGTTACTCAAGAAACTATAACTTAAGATTTAATCCAATGTTTATGCTAAACTATAAATTGTACTAGTTAGAGGGATCCACCTCAGGGGTAAATGTAATTGGCGGGTAGGTGTGACTACAAGCCTGAAGTAATAAAGATTTGCCCATAAAAGAAAGGATAAAAAATGGAAAAAAACAATGAAACTCTGAGAACACTAAGACACTCTTGTTCTCACATTATGGCACAGGCTGTGCAAAAGCTGTTCCCACAGGCAAAGTTAGCTATCGGGCCGGCGACAGATGAAGGATTCTACTACGATTTTGATTTGACCGACGGTTATGCGTTTACAACCGAAGATTTAGTTAAAATTGAAGAAGAGATGAAAAACATCATTAAGGAAAACCTTACATTTGAAAAGTATTATGTTGAAGATGTTGAGGCAAAGATTGCAGAATTCAAAGCACAAGGTGAAATCTACAAGGCAGAACTTTTGGAAGAACACAAAAATGACAACCCTACATTGTATTTAACAAAAGACAAAGACGGGAATGTTCTGTTTAATGACCTTTGTGCAGGGCCTCATATTCCTAATACTTCGTATATTAAAGGAAATGCAATTAAGTTATTAAAAGTTGCAGGCGCATATTGGAGAGGAAATGAAAAGAACAAAATGCTCCAGCGTATTTATGCAACTGCTTACTGGAATAAAGAAGATTTACAAGCTTATTTAACTTTTATTGAAGAAGCCGAAAAACGTGACCACAGGAAACTCGGCAAGCAATTAGACTTATTCTCTACAAGAGAAGAAATGGGTGGCGGTCTGGTTTTGTGGCATCCGAATTTGGCTTGTGTTCGTGAACAAATCGAAAACTACTGGAGAGAAGAACACAGAAAAAGAGGATATGTTATTGTTAATACTCCTCAAATCGCTAAATCTACTTTATGGGAAATATCAGGCCATATGGATCATTACAAGGAAAATATGTTCTTTGTACAAAAAGATGAAGATTCTGATGACCAATTTGTAGTTAAGCCTATGAACTGTCCGTTCCATATCCTGATTTATCAGGCAAACAGATATTCTTACCGTTCATTACCGCTTAGAATGGCTGAACTTGGAACTGTTTACAGAAAAGAAAAATCAGGCGCTTTGTCCGGCTTAACCCGTGTTCAAGGTTTTACTCAAGACGATGCACACATATTCTGCACACCAGAACAACTGGTTGACGAGATTAATGCTATTATCGATTTTGTTGCTGACACTATGAAAATATTCAATATGGAATTTGAAGTTGAACTTTCTACCCGTCCCGAAAGTTTTGTCGGTGAAATCGAAAACTGGAACAAAGCAGAAGCAGGTTTGAAAGAAGCTATGGAACGCCGTGGCATGAAATATGATATCAACGAAGGTGATGGCGCATTCTACGGACCGAAAATTGACTTTAAAGTCAAAGATGCTATCGGAAGAACTTGGCAATGTGCTACAATCCAGCTTGATTTCAACCTTCCTGCAAGATTTGATATTAAATACCAAGACAAAGACGGTCAGTTGAAAACTCCTCTAATGCTTCACAGGGTAATCTTTGGTTCAATGGAAAGATTCCACGGTATTTTAATTGAACACTATGCAGGTGCATTCCCGGCATGGCTTGCTCCAACGCAAGTTTCAATTGTCCCGATTTCGAACGAAAAACATGTTGATTTTGCTGAACAAATTTATAAAAAAATGCGTGAAGCAGGTATTAGGGTTCAGCTTGATGACCGTTCAGAATCTATGAACTATAAGATTCGTGAATCCTTGCAAGATAAAAAGGTTCCATATGTCTGTGTAATCGGAGATAAAGAAATCGAATCGAATTCTGTTGCAGTTCGTGCAAGAGGTATCGGTCAAGTTGGCACAATGGGAATTGACGAATTTATTTCTAAATTAAAAGAAGAAATTTCGACAAGGGCAAATGAATCTTTTGCTAAAAAAGAACTTGTTAAAATATAAATTGGAAGTATGAAAAGAGGATGACTCTTGAGAGTCATCCTCTTTTTTATATTGCAAAAATTTAAGCTTTTGCACCTGCTTTTTCGATAATTTCTTTTTCAACGTTTGCAGGAACTTGTTCGTATTTCTGGAATTCCATTGAGAATGTTCCACGACCTTGAGTGTTACTTCTCAAGTCAGTTGCATAACCAAACATGTTAGCCAAAGGAACAACTGCTCTAACGATTACATTACCTGTGTTTCCTTGAGGTTCTTGGCCTTCGATTCTACCACGTCTTCTTGAAATATCACCGATAATTGTACCCGTGAATTCATCAGGAATTTCAATTTCAACCTTCATCATAGGTTCAAGTATGCAAGGTTGAGCCTTCTTACAACCGTCTTTTATACACATAGAACCTGCAATTTTGAATGCCATTTCTGAAGAGTCAACTTCGTGATAAGAACCGTCATAAAGCTCAACTTTAACGTCTATCATCGGATAACCTGCAAGAATACCGCCTTCGAGAGCTTCTTCCATACCTTTTCTGACAGGTTCAATGTATTCTTTAGGTATAGCACCACCGACAATTTTGTTTTCAAATACAAATCCTGCATTTTCTTCAGCCGGCATGATTCTTGCTTTACAATGTCCGTATTGACCTTTACCACCTGACTGACGTACGAACTTAGAATCCTGATCAGCATTGCCTCTAATAGTTTCTCTATACGCAACTTGCGGTTTACCAATGTTAGCTTCAACTTTAAATTCTCTTAACATACGGTCAACAATGATATCTAAGTGAAGTTCACCCATACCGGAAATAATTGTTTGACCTGTTTCAGCATCAGATTTAACTCTGAATGACGGATCTTCTTCAGCAAGTTTTTGAAGAGCAATACCCATCTTATCTTGGTCAGCTTTTGTTTTTGGTTCAATAGCAACAGAGATAACCGGTTCAGGGAAGTTAATTTTTTCAAGGATAATCGGCGCATTCTCGGCACAAAGTGTATCACCAGTTGTTGTGTCTTTCAAACCTACTGCCGCGCAAATATCACCTGCATAAACCTCAGTTTCTTCAAGTCTTTGGTCAGCATACATACGAACCAATCTTGAAATACGCTCTTTTTTACCGTTAGAAGCATTGAGAACGTAAGAACCGGAAGTAATTATACCTGAATATATTCTCATAAATGTTAAACGACCTACAAACGGGTCTGTCATAACCTTAAAAGCAAGAGCTGCAAAAGGTTCTGAGTCAGAAGAATGTCTTTCAGTCTTTGTTCCGTCCTCCAATTCACCCTCTATAGCTTTTACATCAACAGGTGACGGCATGTAGTAAACAACATTGTCCAGCAATAATTGAACACCTTTGTTCTTAAATGCTGTTCCGCAGCATACAGGAACAATCTTGTTGTTACATACAGCTTTTCTCAAACCTGCTCTCAATTCATCGATAGTGATTGAATCCGGATCTTCAAAGAATTTTTCCATCAATGCATCGTCTTCAGCTGCAATTGCTTCAACCATTGCATCATGATATTCTTTAGCTTTTGCCTGTAAATCAGCAGGAATATCTTCTTCTCTAATATCTGTACCCAAGTCATTTGTATAAATTTCAGCCTTCATAGTCATCAAGTCTACAAGACCTGTGAATTTATCTTCTGCACCAATAGGTAATTGGATCGGAACAGCATTTGCACCCAACCTGTTTTTAATTTGGTCAACTACACGATAGAAGTCTGCACCGGTTCTGTCCATCTTATTAACAAATACCATACGAGGTACTTCGTATCTGTTAGCTTGTCTCCAAACCGTTTCTGATTGCGATTGAACACCACCAACAGCACAGAAAACTGCGACAACACCATCTAATACACGAAGAGAACGTTCAACTTCAATTGTAAAGTCAACGTGCCCCGGTGTGTCAATGATGTTAATCTGATGTCCTTTCCATTCTGCAGTAACTGCTGCTGATTGAATTGTAATACCTCTTTCTCTTTCTTGTTCCATAAAGTCAGTAACTGCAGCGCCATCGTGAACTTCACCAAGCTTATGCGTCTTACCTGTATAGAACAAAATACGTTCAGTTGTAGTGGTCTTACCTGCGTCAATGTGAGCAGCAATACCAATATTTCTGATTTTTTCTAATGGAGTTTTTCTAGCCATTTTCTTGTTTCCTTCTATATTTCTTTGGTGCAAAGTTTTATATACCCCTGCACCCCTACTACTATTTATACTGTTAACCAGTTAGAACTATTGTTACATGAAAATATTTTGTAAACAAGTATTGTAATTAATACAACATACAAAATACAAATAGCAAAAAAAATTTTTACACGTTTTAATAAATATGGAACAAAGTGAAAGGAGTACGTAAATGCAAATAAATCCAATATCATGCGGTTATAATACGCATTTTGACGGGACAGGGAAAGCTAGTTTACAGAATGGCTCAACTGTTTTAGCTGAAGTAATACACAACAGTAGGGGCAAAATTACTGATTTATCGGTTAAATTATCGGGAAATAAAGGAGAGTTGGGAGCATTCACACATGAATGGACAAGTGGGACTTACTATGAAGCTTTCCTACAATCAAGTTGGATAAAAAGAATTTGTGAACATTTTAAATTAACAGAAAAACAAGATGAAACTGCTGTAAAAAATGCAATTCATGAAGCGGAAATTGAGGAATCAGAATTAAATAAAGCCGAAAACTCGGATCCTGAGTCTGCAAACCAAAAAACAGAAGTACTTTCCCCTGCTCCTTTTTGGTCTGGTGCAGATCCAAACGATTCGTACGTTGATGTATATCCCTTTGGGCATTATCTAAGATACGAAGAATAGAAAAAATTTTAATTTAAACTAAATAAGGAAAAACTGAAAATGCAAATATATACAAATGCACAACAAACACCATTAAATTTCGGTATGATGAGAATCCGTCAAATAGATGGAACGACCCGCAGAATTGAAGCCAAAGGAGGAGACACAATTTGGCGCATCTGGGGCGATGTAATGAAAAAGGGCAAATGTGTTGAAACATTTAATTATGAAAACGAAAAGGGGTTTGATGAGCAAGATTTGGCAGAAATTGTCGAGTCTTTATGTAAGAATGCCAAAAATAAACGGAATGCAATAAATACAACGCTTGCATATTTATATGCAAACGACCACAGTGTCGATTATAATGCATAATTATTTTATAAGGGTTCTTACGACTTCTCCGGCAATAATGAAACCGACTGTGGACGGCACAAATGCATTACTCCCTGGAATCTGGTGTTTGACTGTGCATTTTCTTACAGTACCTGGGGGGCAAACGCAGTGCTTTTTGCAGCTAATTTCGATATCATCGTTGGGTTTTATAGGAATTTCCTTTGAATAAACGATCTTGAGTTTCTTTATACCTCTTTTCTTAAGCTCTTGCCGCATAACCTTTGCAAGCGGACAAACGGATGTTTTATAAATATCAGAAATCTCAAACATTTCAGGGTGCATTTTATTTCCAGCCCCCATTGATGAAATAATCGGAGTCCCAACCTCATTGCATTTCATGACGAGTTCTATTTTTCCGGATACAGTATCTATCGCATCGACAACATAATCATATTTACTAAAATCAAACTCACTTGATGTTTCCGGAGTAAAAAACGTCTTATATTTAGCAATAATGCAATCGGGATTTATGTCATTTATTCTTTCCTCAGCAACATCAACCTTATACTTTCCGACGGTACTGCGTGTAGCATAAATTTGACGATTTAAATTTGTTATGCAAATTTTGTCGTCATCTATTAAATCAATTGCTCCTAAACCGCTCCGTACAAGTGCTTCAACCACATATCCGCCAACACCTCCAATACCAAAGACAGCCACACGGGAAGAAGCCAATTTTTCCATGCCCAAATTTCCTATAAGCAGTTCCGTTCTTGAAAATTGATTTAGCATATGAATAGTTTAACACAAAATCAGTTTTTGCCCCAAATCAAAGCTTCAACCTGTTTATGGGGAAGAATCAAATCTTCCATTGATTGAACAAGCTGAGCGTTTGTATCAGCTTCAATAAATTTTCCTCCCGTAACATCAGCCGTGCATTTCAGTTGCGCCAAATCATCCGAATCATGAACATTAAAAGCTATAACATCAATATTAATATCTCGCCTCGTTTTAACCAAAGAAATTGCATAATCACAAGGGCTTTCATCACAATTTTCACCACCATCGGTAAGAAGGATTATGTGTTTTGCACCGTCAAAATTCGCAAAATCCTTTTTAACCGCTTGTTTTAGAGAATATGTAATTGGGGTCATACCTCGAGGCCTTAATTTATAAATAGCTGATGAAATTTTTGAAGCGTTGTTTTCTCCCAAAGGAACGAGGAGCTCAGAGCTTCGGCATGCCTGCAAAGCCATAATATTGCAATTGTGCCCATAAACCCTCAGACCCAACTTTGTATCGGGAGAAATTTGCGGTAAAATTCTGTTTAAAACATTTTTAACCAAATTCACTTTTGTTTGATTTTCAAGATATTCACTCATACTGTTTGAAAAATCAACGACAAATAAAAGTTTATCCCCTTGCTCTTTGTATTGAAAATCATCAGGCATATAGACTTCGTAAGCAAGAACAGGAATAGCGATTAAAAAAATAAAAATAACCCACCTTTTCATGCTAACAGAATATTAATTATAAAGAAATTTGTGTATTAGTTAGTTAGGTTAATATTTACAAATATTTACATTTTTTTGATGTACCATTCAGGTATTATGAATTACGATTTTAAACAAGCTGAAAAAAGTCTATCCGAACAATTTGAACAGATAAACGAAATAAGGGATTACAATCAAAGAAAAGTTTTAAAAGCTTTTTATGACAACAGAGTCGCTCCGGAACATTTCTATACGGTTTCGGGCTACGGGCATGATGATTTGGGACGAGAAGTCCTTGATAAAACATTTGCGCAAGTTTTTTGTGCCGAAAAAGCCCTTGTCAGAATTCACTTCGCTTCAGGAACCCATACTCTTGCCTGCGCTCTTTTCGGAAACTTAAAACCTGGGGATAAACTGTTGTCTGTTGCAGGTGCACCTTATGACACTATGCAAGAAGTCATAGGAACAGCAGGCGATGAAGAAACAAAACGTTCTTCTCTTATCGGCTATGGTGTGCTGTACGACGAAGTCCCGCTTATAAATAATTCTGATATTGATTATGTACAGCTTGAAAAAATGGTTGATGAAAAAACAACAATGGTTTTAATTCAACGCTCTAAAGGATATTCAACAAGGAAATCACTTTTAATAGAAGATATAGAAAAAATATGTAAAATTGTAAAAACCAAAAATCCAAATTGTATCTGTTTTGTAGATAATTGTTACGGCGAATTTGTCGACAAAAAAGAACCGCTCGAAGTCGGAGCTGATTTAATCGGCGGGTCTCTAATTAAAAACCCAGGAGGAGGAATCGTTGAGGCAGGCGGATATATTGCAGGTAGGGGAAAATATGTTGATAGAGCTGCTAACAGGTTGACTGCACCCGGAATCGGAAGTGAAGGCGGAGCTATGTTTAACCAGCACAGACTTATTTTCCAAGGTCTTTTTATGGCACCTTCTGTGGTTTCTGAAGCGTTAAAAGGTGCAATACTCGCTGCCAAAGTCTTTGAAGATATCGGGTTTAATTCAATTCCTAAATATAGCGAAAAACGAACTGACATTATACAAAATATTATTTTTGGAAAACCTGAGCATTTGGAAGCTTTTTGCAAAACAATTCAATCACTTTCACCCGTCAACGGGTATGTAACACCGATTCCTGAATATATTCCGGGTTATGAAGATAAAGTGATTATGGCAGGTGGAACTTTTATAGAAGGTTCGACTATTGAACTATCGGCAGACGGACCAATGCGCCCGCCATATGCTGCATATATGCAGGGCGGTTTGAATTACGCTCATGTAAAAATTTGTCTTGAAGAAATGGTTAAAAAACTTTAGAATAAGTTGGCAAAAACCCCATTTTTCTCGTAAGAATTGACAGAATTGTTAAGTTTTGTAACAAGATTGTTTGAATGGTCAGTAAAAAAAGCAATTATTTACCAAAACATGACTTTATATATATAAGGTTAGAAATATAGGTTAGGTTAGGTTATTATGATTAACAACATCACAAATGTTGATACTCATATGCAAAGAATGAGTGTCGCAAAGGCAGTGCCATCACAAACAAGTATGTCAATTCCTGCGATTTTAGGATTTAAAACTCCTGTAGGTAAAAAGAAAGCAGAACTTCGGGTTAAAAAGTTTAAACGGAGCGACAAAATAATTATTGTTGGGGAAATTGATGACAATTATGTTGATATAGTTGAAGAGGATGATTACATTCAATCTGAGCAATCTGATATGAGTTTTTCTTTTATAAATCTTATGCCGCAAAAGAAGAAGGTAAAATATTTGAAAGATTGTTATATAATAGATTATATTCAGTCTCCTCAAGCATACAATGGATTGGGAACCGAAGCCGTAAAAGGTTTGGCTGAAAAAGCAATGTTCGACCCGAAAATTCAAGGCAGGATTGTAACGTATTCAGCTCCGGTGTGGCAGGAATCTTCTCCGGCAATATTCTTTTATAAACTTGGATTTAGGTTTATAGAGTGGGAGGCTAATATAAGAATTGAACATTGTATAGAAACTAAAACTCCGGATTTACCGGCTCAAACAGGAATGATGTATTTACCTAAAAAGAATTTACATAAACTTTTAAGGTATGGAGAACTTTTTTAATAATTATGAACGAAATTCCTCAACAACCACAGATACAAGCGCAAATGCAAAACTTGAACGCACATTATACGACTCAGGCAAAAGTAACAAAGCCTGAAAGAGTTGTTGTGAGCGGGCCTGATAATGTCCCTCAATATCATATTTATTCTGACAAAGAAGCAAATGAAAAGCTTACAGCATTGAATAATGATGTGTATATTTCTGTACAAAAAGCTCCAAAACCCAAAAAGAAACGATTTTTCGGGTTTTTTAGCTAAAATGTATAGTAGATAAGTTGTCTTTTGTTAACTTAACATATCGTAACAACCGATTGAAAAACTACTATGCATGTTTTAACATACACACAAAAGGAGTGTGTGTATGAGAATATCCCAACTTACCCAAGCAGGTTTTATGCCGGCTGATTTTGTGTATACCGATCAAAAACAAACTTTTGAAGGTAGATTTATGCCCGGAAGCGCCAGAAGAGCCAGAATTATTCAAAATGAACTGTTAGATAAAGGTATGCAGTGTAATTTTGAAAAGAACGGTTATCTGGCAAAATGTGTAAAACGCATGACAGAAATTTATGAAGAATTATTTGGCAGATGGGCATTACCTCAAATTGTCGATTTTCAAGAGTTTATGGGATTTTTTCTGCAAAATGCCAGTGGATATTTTTCAGCATCAGAAGATAAGGTCGCTTTTAACAGAAGTAAATATGAATTCGTTAATAGGCTTTTTCAAAGTATCAGAGCAAAAACATATCGCGGCAAAGAATTCAACCTATTTTCATCTTCTCATAGTGCGCAAGTCTATGCCCATGAATTCGCACACTCCGCACACTTCCACAATATTGCAAATAAACATAATAAAACATATGCTGTCCAAATGATGAAAGTTTTGAGAGAGAAAACTTTACACGAACCGGTTGGAATATTAATTACAAAGTTTAAATTAGGTGAATATTCATTAACAAATATGAATGAATTTATGTCTGAACGTATTACTAAGGACATATGCGATAACCTTAGAGGAAGTGACTGGGAAATATGGCCAAGAAACCCTGATGTTGGATATTCGGACATTTTCAGCAGAAAATGGCATGATAAATTTGATACTCCGCAAGCATACCTTGATTATTATACCGAACAAGTATGGGACGGCGATTTAAAAAATGCTGATGAAGCTGCAGAAAAAATCAGAAAATTCTTAGAACTTCTTGATCAAAATGTTCCTGTTGAGCAAGCTATACGAATTCGGGATAATTTAATACCCTTGGAAGTAAAGAAAGAACAGCTTACAGAAAAAATCTGTTTGATGGCAGCCGAACGGCTTAAATATGCAGAAACACTGGCCGAAGTCGAAAAGATTTTGGTAAAACATCCGAATCGCCAATCCGCATTAAAAAGAGCCATAAATTTAACCAATATTTTAACTCAAAAGGTTGATGCGATGAGAACACTGGAAAATCAGAAGCTCTCTGTGCTTAACTCAATTATGAAAAAATCAGAAGTTCCTTTTCTTCAAGACGAAGTAAAAGAGCAAATTCAAGCTCAAAAAGATATGAACGACACCGTTTCAACAATGTCAGAAACATATACAACTCTCAATACAAACTACGAAAAACGATTAAATGAGGCAGTCAGGATTCAAAAAGAACAGGAGGAAAAAGCAAGACTAAGAGCCGCTGAAAAGAAAGCTCGAGAGGCAATGTCATCGTCTTATTACTCCTATGCACCCGTTTATTCATCTTATAATAACAATCAAGGACAAGCTGAAACAACAAAAACAAATGAAACAGTTTCTCAAGCATACAAAGAAACACAAACTTCAACTCAAACAGAACCTGTTGTCTCAAGTCCGACTTATTCTTCCGCACAAAATACAGAACGAAAATCAGAATCTTTATTTGGTTTACTGGGACGTAAGCTCAAAAGTGTTATAGAGCTCTTTTCGGAAGGAAGCATTTCAAAAACAGAATATGAACGTAGAGAAAGAGAAAGAATGAAACTGTTGCAGTAATTTTTGTAGTATAATTATTTTACCAATTAACATTATATATGTGTACATGAGTATTATAGAAAGGGGTATGTTTATGAACATTCAAGGTGTTTCGGCAGTAAATTGCTGCAACCCGAAACCGGCATTCAAAGCCAGTTATGTAACTTTATCAGAAAAAAATTTAGGGCAAAAAATTGCCGCAAATGTTGTAGATTCATTTAATGGAAAAATTCTGCCTGAAATACAGAAAACAGCATTTGTCGAGGCTAATGCATTAATTAACGCAGCAGGTGCAGGCAGAGTTATTTCCAAACCTGAAGATTTTCGCCATAATGTAAACTTTTTTGCTTTAGCTGCAGGTTCAGGAAGCAGATTTAAAGAACTTGCCCAAACAGTTGGTGAATATAATAAAATAAGCCTGCCCTTTAAAGTTGACAAAGATACAGATATTCATATGCTTGATTTCGCAATGACTATGGGAAAATATTTTATTGAAGAAGATGGTGTTAATAAAATTGTTGCATCACAGCCTTCAGGTTCTTTCGGAGATATTGTAGCACACTATCAAGCAGGGAACCCTATTAAAGATACGGTGGTTTGCTGCGGAGATAACGTATTCGGAGATAAGGCCTTCGATATGATGACTTTCTTTACAAAAGAGATTAATAATCCGAATAAGCATGTTGCACTCGTAGGCGTTGGCAGAACACCTGAAGAAGTCGCAAAAAGATTTGGAGTTCTGGAAGTTGAAGGTTCTTTAAATGACGAATCCCTTAAATTAAAAGGATTTAGCGAAAAACCGGAATTAGAAATCGCTCAGTCACTTGCTGTCGACGGACAAAATATTGCAAATACCGGATTATTCTACATTAGTAAGGAAGCTATGGAAAAATTAATGGCAGAAATAAACAGGGGAGTAAATAATATTAAGAAAAATGACGTGGAATTATATGATTTCGCAAATGCGGTCAAATATGTTCACAGCAAACTTCCTGAATGGTTTGGTATTGAGTCAACAGAAGGGGCAGATGTCAAAGTCGTGGATAAATGGGAAGATGTTGGTGAACCAAATGCTTTATATCAGTTTGCTGAAGATGTTAAAAATGGTTTATATCTGCATAATTTCCCGACAAATTTAGCTAACAAAATTCAAAAAGCTTTTGCACAAAGAGTTCACCTTGGTGCAGAAAATGAATTCCCTTACATTAATTTCTCAGATTCTTTACAAATAAGTTCAAAACAGCTTTCGGAAGCTAAGAATGTTGAAGGAGTAAATATAATAGTTTAACAGCAAATATTGACAAATTTTAGAGGGGTAAATGATTTTATTTACCCCTTTTTTGAACTTACTTGAAAAACTTTCGTTAAATAACTGGTTACTTATTTAAAAAAATAGTGTAAAATGTATTTTATGGGAGCAAAATTCAATTTAAAAAATTTTTTGATATTCGGTTTTATTTTTTCTATTATCACTCAGAGTGTTTTTGCTATTGAAGATACTCAGACAAAAAAATCTAAATTTAGTTTTTTTAGAAAAGATAAGAATGAAACTAGACTTGAAAAGAAAAAAGAACCTAAAAGAGTAAAAATTACTGAAATAGAATTACCTCCGGTATTTTCAATGAAAAATCCGCCGGAACATCTTTCTGTTATGAAGATTGATGAATGTGTAAAATATGCGATTGAACATAATCCGAATCTCGAAATATACAGACAGCGAATAAAGGCCGCGAAGGCAGGGATTGGGGAAGCCAGAGGAAGTTATGCTCCAAGATTAAGTGCCAGAGTAAATTATAACCATTTGGACAATAATGGTTCAAGAATCGCAAGCACACATACCAATTCCGGAGGGTTCAGTGTCGGGATTTCAGAAATGATTTGGGATTTTGGTAAAACCAGAGCACGTATTAATATGGCAAAATATGATACAGAAGCTGCTCAATATGATTATGATTACGAGCTTTTGGATTTAATTTACAGGGTACAGATAAATTATTACTACGTTTTGTCTGCACTTGCTAATCTTGATATTTTTGAACAAAATGTCAGAATTAATACCCTAAATTATGAACGTACAAAAGCTATGTTTGAGGAAGGTTTGAAGTCTAAAATTGATGTCGTTAATGCTGAAGTCAATCTTTCCGATGCAAAAATTCAACTTGTAAACGGGCAGGAAAATCTTGCAAATGCTGTTATTAATCTTCAAAACTCAATGTATTATACGGAAAAAGATGGTTTTATTGTAACAAATACCGAAAACTTTGGATTTTTGAAAGCAGATTACAGAAAGAAAATGCAGAATTTGGATAATAATATTAAACCGTCCGGTTTCTCATTCAAAAAGAATGAAGACGGCTTGATTACATTATCTTCAGGAATCGAACACAGCGATATTATTCAGGATTTTAAATTGAATCCATACAAAATTTCAAAGCAGGAAGCTGTCGATAAAGCACTGGAAAACAGACCGGATTTAAAATCAGTAAGAATGGTTGGAAAAGTTCAGGAAGAATCCCTAAAAGCAATAAAAAGACAATATGCACCGGAGATAACAGCAGATTTGTCATACAATTACACTAAAAATGAATCTACTTACACTAACCCATTTCAAGTTGGTGCAAGTATAGGTTTAGGCTCGCTTAATCCCTATCAGATACATTATCAGATTAAAGAAGGTGAAGCATACTTAGATATTGCAAAACACAATCTGAATATTGCAAAATCCGATATCTATTGGGAAGTTCAAGCGAATTACATAACAATGCGTCAGTTGGAAAGAAAAATTCCTTTGATGAATCAAAAAGTAAAGGCAACTCTGGAGAACTTTGAACTTGCAGACGGAAGATATAGCGTAGGATTAAGCAATTATGTGGAATTGCAGGATGCACTCGCAAATTATAACAGTGCACAATTGAGTTTTGTGCAGACTGTGTTTGAATACAATGTCGCAAGAGAAAACTTGCTTAAATCAATGGGAATTTCAACTAATTAATTTTATATCAGGTTAACATTTTTCTCTAAAAACTCTGTTAGATTAATTTCTTTTCCTGCCATATTTTTGTCGATTTTCTTAAATATTTCCATATTTTCTTTAATTTTTGTCATTGGTGTTTCATTTGTTATAAACGGAAATGCACCAATAAAACTAAATGAATTTGTATTATTAGTATATTCTATTATTTCAGATAAATACTTTAATTTTTCAAGTTTTACACTAGGCGATATAAAGCTTAAAATTCCTTTCGCAAACTTGTTTTCTTTTGAATAATCCATTGTATATCCTCCGCTCAAAGTAGCTTCCGCAATTTTATCAACCAAAGGGATTGTTGCTTTGATATGTTCTGCACCCTGTTTGCAGTCATATAACGGAGACAAATAACCTAAAGCGTACTTAGAGGCAGTAGAATCTGCATTGTCAATAACAGCCTGTGACAATTCTAGTGACACCGGATTTTCTTTAGATGCCTGCGGTAATTTTTCCATTAAAAATTCGAATAAACTTTTTCCGTTAGATGCGACCTTTTTAATATCAATTGCTGTATTAATAAGTTCGTAATCACCTGCGAGCTCACAAATATCCGACACTAAACCAAGATACTTCGGATTCATAGCTTTCAATTCGTCTTTGAATTTAGCAACCTCAGAATATTTATTGGCAAAATAGTCAATATTCTCCTGTAATTGCGATATTGTTCTTGTATCAGGTTTACGTTTTATATGTCCCATAATGGCAAAATCGCCTGTAAAAATTCGCCTAGTGAGATTAGGATTATATTCTATTGCGGCTTTCTTAAAAATTGACATAATTCTAACCCTTTCTGTATTTTAATTTATATTACTTATATCATATATAAAACCCGCAAAAATATTTTTTGCTAGGTAAGTATAAATGTTTATTGAACAACGCACAAACATTTGATATAATTTGTGATAACAGGGGATTAGCATGAAAATAAATTTCAAAAAGAAATACATTCTAATAATACTTGCAGGTATTTTAGCACTGTTTTGTGCAATAGGAATTATTAACAAAAAAACCGTCAGATACATAACAAAACCTGTTACGCAAGAAACCATTACACAGTATGTCGAAGCATCAGGTACGATTAAACCTATAAACACAATTGAAGTCGGTACGCAAGTTTCCGGAACTGTTGCGAAAATTTATGTAGATTATAATTCCGTCGTTAAAAAAGGTGACTTGCTTGCAGAGCTTGACCCGAGCCTTTTTCAGGCAAATGTAGATCAATCAAATGCTAAATTAAGCACTGCCAAAGCTGCTCAAGCAAAAGCAAATTCAACACTCAATTACAAAAAAAATAATTATTTAAGATACAAACATCTTTATGACAAAAACTATGTTTCAAAAGATGAAGTAGAATTAGCGTATGCAAACTATCAACAGGCACTTGCCGAAGTTGCTGCTGCGAATGCTGAAGTCAGTGCTGCACAAGCGACTTTGACAAATAATCTTACTAACCTCGGCTATTCAAAAATTACTTCACCAGTCGACGGAACGGTTATTTTAAGAGCAGTTGACGTCGGACAAACCGTTGCGGCAAGTTTTAATACACCGACACTATTTGAAGTTGCAAAAGATTTGACTCAAATGCAAATTGAAACAAGCGTATCCGAAGCAGATATAGGCAAAATTAAAGTCGGACAAAAAGTAAAATATACCCTTGACGGATATCAAGACAGGAGTTTTGAAGGCGAGGTTACGCAGGTACGTTTAGCCTCAACCACAACAAACAATGTCGTAACTTATACCGTTATCGTTTCGGTTGATAATTCGGAAGGACTTGTAATCCCGGGAATGAGCGCAAATGTTTCTATAATTACAAATTCTGTAAAAGATGCACTTTGCGTACCTGTACAGGCATTTAAATTTACACCTGAAACAACAGGTAAAAAATACGAACATCAAGGTATTTGGATAAAAACAAAAACAGGCTTAAAACGTTATGATATAGAACTCGGGGTTTCTGATGACAATAAAGTTCAAATTATTTCAGATGAAATAAAATCCGGAGACAGAGTTGTAATTGCATCAACCGGAGGGAGAAAGAAAGCTCCTGCAGGAGGAATGCGCAGACCTCCGATGTAATTAAGTATTAATAAGGGGCGGCTCGTTAATTATAACGAGCCGCCCCATTAATATTTATTTAAGCGATTTGATATATGTTAAATCTATTTTCTTCTTTTGCACATTCATCAATCAGTTTTTTATTATCTTCAAAACTGTATAATGAAGGTATGCCAAAAATCTTTTGTTGTTTGTCGTTAGAAATTAAAAATGTTGTAATTCCTTTTGTAAAATCAGGATTCAGACCCTTAACTTTATCCACTACAGAATCAATTTTAGCAGTGTTAATAGTAAAATCGCTCAAGCTGCCTATAAATTTTTTACTGTTCATGTCATAAACATTAACATTCTTAGCTTTTATAGTAGCATTAAACCCGGGGTGGTATCCTACAGAATTAATTTGCATAATTGCCTCCTTTTTAATAAATACATCATTATAAAACCTGTGAAAACATTTTTTGCCAATAAAATTTTAAATTATTACAAAAATTTTACAAAAAAAGAAAAGTAGTGGTAAATATACAAAAAGCCTGTAGTTATAACTACAAGCCAATATGTTCTTTTCTTTTTTTGCATACTTTTTTCTTTTTAGTAAAGAAAAAAGTATGGCGGCGGTAAGGGGAATTGTCTTGACCTGTTCGCATTAAACGTGTCTTCGGATTTTCTTTTCAGAAACTTCGTTTCTTCCAAAGAAAAGTCCTCCGCACTCTGCTCACAGGTCGCTGAACCCCTAGCAAGTCTAACGACTTGCAGGGGTTCTCAATCTCCAGCATTACTTGTAAAATAAAACAGAGAATACAACAAATGTATTCTCTGTTTTATTCGGCGGTAAGGGGAATTGAACCCCTGTTTGGAGAATGAGAATCTCCCGTCCTAACCACTAGACGATACCGCTATATGATTATATCTTTATTATAACACAAAAATTTTTATCAAAGTATCTACAGATAATTATCTTATTTGGTACTTGTAAAATTATTCAACAAAAAACTCTCCGCTTTTGACGGAGAGTTTTTCGATTATTTCAGTTTTAATTATTTCCTTAAGAAATCAGGAATTTGAATATCAGAGAAATTAGTCATTGTCGGTGCTTTTGGAGCAGCTGTATTATTAAATGCTCCTGAGAAAAAGTCTACTGCGCTTATTGAACGGTTTTCAACCTTTTCTTCAACAGGCATTTGAGATTTTAGTTCAAATCCGGTTGCAATAACTGTTATCTGGATTTCACCCTGAATATTATCATCAACAACAGCACCTATTATAACTCTTGCATCATCAAGAACAGCATCATTAATTATGTTCGTAGCATCGGTTACTTCGTGCAATGTCATATCAGGGCCGCCTGTAATATTTACGATTACACCGCTTGCACCGTTAATAGATGTTTCAAGAAGTTGAGAATTGATAGCAATTTTAGCTGCTTCAATTGCTCTGCCTTCACCTGTGCCTCTGCCGATACCCATCAATGCAGAGCCTGATGCTTGCATTACGCTCTTAACATCAGCGAAGTCAACGTTTATAAGTCCCGGAATTGTAATAATATCAGAAATACCTTGGACACCTCTTAAAAGAACTTCGTCAACAACAATGAATGATTCTTGAAGAGATACTCTTCTATCAACAACGTCAAGCAACTTATCGTTTGGAATTACAATCAATGCATCAACGCATTCTCTCAATTTTTCCAAACCTTGCTGAGCTTGATTCTGACGTCTCTTACCTTCAAAAGAGAACGGTTTTGTAACAACACCTATTGTCAAAATACCCAAGTCTTTAGCTATCTTAGCAACAATCGGAGCAGCTCCTGTACCTGTACCACCGCCCATGCCGGCAGTAACAAATACCATATCAGCACCTTCAATAGCTTGAGTAATTTCTTGTTGTGCTTCTTCAGCAGCTTTTTCACCAACCTGAGGCTCACCGCCGGCGCCAAGTCCGTTAGTTAATTTAGCACCAAGTTGAATTCTGTTCTTACAAGTTGATGTGTTCAATATTTGCAAATCGGTATTCATCAACCAAAATTCAACACCTGTCAAACCTGATTTAATCATTCTGTTAACAGCATTTCCGCCGCCGCCGCCAACACCAATTACTTTAATTTTAGCAGGGTTAACACCGGGTGACGGTTGTACAACATCGTCCGATGATTGTATGTTATATCCATAGTTGGTTTGAGGTTCAGCCTCTTTTCTTCCAAAAATATCAGGTCCTAAATTATCCACGATTAATCCTCTTTTTCTTAATAACTATACTAGTAACAACATAATAACATACTATTTTAAATAGAAAAAATTGTAAAGTTTTTGGGTAAAATTTTTCTGCATTTGTTAAGAAAATTTACATATTTGACATGAAAATATAGCTATTTTTGCTTGTCAAAAATTCTTTTAATACCAAACAACGTTAAGTTCGGTTCATAAAAGTCAACTCGGGTTTTAATGTATTCTGTTAAAATCTTATATTGTCCACCTGTAACTATTATTACAGCTTCTTCTCCAAGCTCTGCAGCACTTTGCGAAATAAGTCCGTCAATTGCTGCTGCAATTCCTCTTATTACACCTGCAAGAATTGCGGATTCTGTTGTATTTCCTATTGCGATTTCAGATTTTCCTGCCTCAATCAGAGGAAGTTTTGAAGTCTGAGTGTGCAATGCAGACAATTGCATATTTATCCCGGGCATAATAGCTCCGCCTAAAAAGGCTTTATCTTTTGAAATTATATCAAATGTAATTGCGGTTCCTATATCAACAACTATTGCCGGAAGCGAATAATCACATGCTGCATAGATATTTGCAAGCCTATCCATTCCGACAAATTTTCGTTTCTCCGATTCAATTTTTATACTCATACAAGAATAAGGAGTGAGCATTAAAGATTCAATATTAAAAATATTGTCTATAGCTGTTTTTATAACCGAATCCAAATTTTCCACCACAGAAATTATACCGCATTTGTCTATCGGATACTCTTTTAACTTGTCTTTCAAAATGTTGAAATAATCGTCAACGTCGGCTTCTTTAATCGTTGGAAAACGAAATAAGTGCTCAATTTTATTGCCATTAAAAATAGCTGTTTTTATGTTTGAATTACCTATATCTATTGCGAGAAACATTATATAACCCCATAATTTGCAAGAGCGTCATCTATATTCCTCTTTACTGCATCACGAATATGTTTTGGAGATTCTATTTCACAAAGTTCACCATAACGAAGCAATCTGTTAATGAGAGCCAAGTTATTTTCTCCGTCATTCATAACTGTAATATAATCAGGTTTATTATTTATGACTAAAGTTTCATTTTCTCTGAGGTTGTAATTTGCGGCTAAAGCACCTGTTAGCTTAAATAATACCGTGCCATCTAATTTTACTTGTTTAAATTTTTCTTTGGTTATTTCGATACCTGTAATCCTATCGAACATAATCAAACGTTCATTATTGTTATAAAGAATTGTTATACAGCGTTTACCTTTGTATTCGGATAATCTTAACGGAATGCCGGTAATTGATTTCCCTGTCTTAAATAAAAGTTTTATTTTTCGTTCTGTTTCCAATGCTTTTTCAAATGCGGCACAAAGAAGATTTACCGAGTTTTCTTCAACACGAATTATATCCCTGTTAGAATATACATTCACTTTATGAATAAATTTATCAAATTGTTTTTTGGATTTCTTTGAAATATATATATCCGCACAATCCTGCATATCTTGAAGAACTGCGTATTCTTCATCGGATACATCCATTCCGAAAGGAAGTTTAGATACATAATATTTATTCTGTATTTTTGGAATAGTAATACCGCAAAATCGGCAAGTGTTTATATATTTGCTTACCACACTATTATTAAAAATCGGTTCATGTTCTTTTTCATTAAGCTTTTCAATTAAATCGACCATTGAATAATCATCTTCCATTAATACACGCAAGGTTTTTAATACCTGTGTTGATGATAAATTCTTTTTAACGGCTTCCTTTTTATTTTTCATAAAGTTTTCTCATTTCTTTTAATTTGGAAATAATCTTGTCCCTAAATTCCATAGGTTTTGTTACAGTGCATTTGGGTCCAAAATATAAAATTCTTTGTATTGCCAAAAATTCATTGAAATATTGCCCTTCAACCAAGATAGAATTTTTGTTATTTCCAATAACTATTTCTTCATCAGTAAGAAAATCTGCATCAAAATCTTTTAATTCAAAATTAACATTAAACGTATTATTTTTGCACTTTTCATTTGTTATTTTCTTGGAATCAATTGATACAATTCTGCTTACAAGTAAAGTTACATAAACTTTTTTATTCAAATCGTACCCGTATAAATATAATTTATT
The DNA here is from genome assembly GCA_016287985.1 of Candidatus Gastranaerophilales bacterium. Classification (GTDB taxonomy): domain Bacteria; phylum Cyanobacteriota; class Vampirovibrionia; order Gastranaerophilales; family Gastranaerophilaceae; genus CAG-196. The sequence goes on along the minus strand of JAEEXX010000002.1, from coordinate 12,146 downwards.
ACTTTTGTAAACCAGTTTTTTTGCTATAATTTCCTGTTGTTTTGGGTATTTTGCGGTAGCTTTTTGATACATAATTGTTATTGTATTTTCTTCCTCGCAAACGTTAATCAAAGTATTAACAATATCACTGTTATAATGTTTTAATGGAGAAAGTCCGTAAAATTCCTCCCGTATTTCATCTTCATATATGTATTTAGCTATTTTATTAAGTAACTGATTAAATTTAAACAATCTTGTAATATCAATAGAACTTTTCATATTATTGAACAAGCGTTTTAAAACTTTAACATCTTCCAAAGTCACAGGAATGGTGAACGGGTGTTTTGTCAGAACGTATTTGTAACCGGTTTTTGCACATGGGCGCGAAATTTCACAACCAAATGACTTAATAGTATTCAAATCTATCCTTAAAATATCATTTGAATGTGATTCATCCATAATTTTTAAATCAATAAAAGCCTGCCGTATTTCCTCCAAAGAGCGTGGAGCGACTGCTAAAAGTCCGATGAGAGTGATAGCTCTTACTCCGGTCAGTGAAATTTGATTTAAATCGGTTTTTCCGTCTAAAACTAACAATACACCCTCTCCTTACGAAAACATTATTGACATAAATTTAATAAATATTCAATAGTTTTTTCTCTGTAAAAACCATCAACTGCGCTAAACGGCAATACTTCTCCGCCAAATTCTTTTTTAATATCCGATATAACTTTCGAAATTTTTCCTCTTGAAATATAGTCAATTTTTGTAACGACTGTAAATATTGGCAAATTATAGGCATTAACCCATTCTCTCATCTGATAATCATTCTTTTGAATTTCGTGTCTTGCATCAATAAATTGAATCGTAGATTTAATTTGTTTTCTGTTTAATAAATATTCTTCCAAATATTTTTGCCATTTAGCTTGGGCTTCTTTGGAAACTTTTGCATATCCGTACCCGGGGAGATCTGCTATCATAAATTCGTTATCGAAATTAAAAAAGTTGATTAATCTGGTTTTTCCCGGAGTGTTAGATGTTTTTGCCAGCTTTTTATTATTGGCCAAAGCATTAATGAACGATGATTTTCCAACATTAGAACGTCCTAAAAGCGGAAACTCCGGAAGTATTGATTCGGGACAACCGGATAATTTTTCTGAACTTATTACAAAACTTGCGTTTATTTGCTGCATATCAAATTAGTTTATTTTTTGTTCCTGCTCTTTGTTTTTATTTTTTGCCTTATAAGTTACAAGAGAAAGCAGATTATACATTTTTTCGTTATTAATAACTGTAAGCTGAGTTCCGTTTTTAAGTAAACTGGCTTCACACGATGGTTTGCGACAAAACAGATTATCTGCTTGTACACTTACAATTTGAACCCAATTTTGCTTAATAACACTCAGCGGTTCTTTTAAAAATGTTTCAAATGTTTTAAAAATGTTCATATAATTCTACTTCTAACTTTTATAAAAATATTGTATAATATTTCGAAATAAATGTAAATTTAAACATTAATTCGGGTGCATATTTTGAACAACAGAGAAAAAGAATTTACAGAAGAATTTAAAACTTATTTAAGTGTTGAGAAAAACTTTTCTGTGCACACGATGACAGCATATTGTTCTGATATTGTGAGCTTCTTATTGTGGCTTAACGGCGAGGATTGTACAAAAATAGATTTTAATAAACTGAGGGAGTATCTTTATTTTATACAAAGATTTGATTATAAGAAAACAACCATAGCCCGTAAAATAGCTTCCATAAGAACTTTTTATAAATTTTTATTCAGGGAAAGATATATTGAAAATAATCCGGCTATTTCATTGTCTGCACCAAAAAGGCCAAAATCTCTGCCTAAATTTTTAACTCCGGAAGAAATTGAGCAAATTTTAAACAATATAAAAATTGATACACCTGCAGGATTCAGAAACAGAGTTATACTGGAACTTTTATGGGCAACAGGAATGCGTGTTTCAGAATTGAGTAATCTGAATTTTGGGGATTTGAATCTTGAAGAAAACGAAATAAGAGTATTCGGTAAAGGTGCAAAAGAACGTATCGTTCTTATTTCAGATAGAGCTAAAAACTATCTTATTCAGTATATTAACACAGCAAGAAAATTAATTGCGCCCGAATATAATACAAAAGAACCCGAAGAAAATAGTCCTATTTTTATTAACTGCACAGGATACAGGCTTCAAAATCAAACAATAAGAAGTGCCATTAACGATGTCGTTTCAAAAATAGAATTACCGAAAAAAGTTACACCACACGTATTCAGACACAGTTTCGCAACAAAATTAATTGAAAACGGCGCTGATTTAAGGGTCGTTCAAGAGCTTTTAGGCCATGCAGGTATTTCAAATACACAGATTTATACACACATTTCAATGAAACATATGCAAGATGTTTATAATTCTGCACATCCGCACAGTTAAACATAATAAAAAAGAACGGTTTTTGCCGTTCTTAATAACTCCCAAATTTCTCCTCCAAATCTTTTAAAAAACTCCTTAAATTTTAAATAATTGATTGTGATTTTTCTCCTCTTTTTATTGATTTGTGACTCTCCCCAAGTCTTATAGCCATCACTCCTTTCGTCTGTATTATTATGATATTCTTTCAATTTTTTTATATCAAGTAAACAATTTTCTTAAAAAATTTACAATTGACCATGCTTCCCATGCCTATTGAGAAAAATTTAAATTTACAAAAATTTACTAAAAAAATGGCTCAACTCCTGTTGACAAATGACTTTGCAAGTGAATTTTTTTATTGATAAGCTTTTTAAGCCATGCTAAACTTTAGTCATGAAAAAAATTGCTCTTATAAGTCACGGATGCGCAAAAAATCTGGTTGATTCGGAATTAATACTTGGTATCCTTGCGGAAAAAGGATACAAGATTACTCTCGATGAAAATGAAACTGATATTGTTATTGTTAATACCTGCTCTTTTATTTGTGATGCAGAAAAAGAATCTATTCACACTATACTCAAACTTATTCAACAAGGGAAAAAAGTTATTGTAACCGGTTGTTTGGCACAAAAACATCCCGAAGAACTGAAAAGGGAGATTCCGGAACTCGCAGGAGTTGTCGGAACTACTGATTTTAATAAAATTGCTGAAGTTATTGAAAATATTGACAAAAACTTTATTTCAAAAGTAAGTAAAAATCCTGACTATATTTACCCCGAGAAAGTAAAACGTCAGCAAATAACTATGGGAGCAAGTTCTTATATAAAGATTGCGGATGGCTGCAACTACCGATGCGGATATTGCATAATACCTTCTTTACGTGGGAATTATCATTCCAGAAAGATGGAAGATATTTTGAACGAAGCAAAAAATATGGTTAAAAACGGTGTTACTGAAATTATACTTATTGCGCAGGATACAACAGGATATGGTATTGATTTATATGATAAACCAATGTTATCCAAATTACTAAAAAAATTAAATGAAATAAAAGGTCTGGGCTGGATAAGAGTTATGTATGCCTATCCGACACAAATGACAGATGAACTTTTAAAAACAATTGCGGAATGTGATAAAGTTGTCAAATATGTTGACATACCGTTACAGCATTCTCATCCGGAAATGTTAAAATTGATGAATCGTCCGGCTTTTGATTATCGAAAATTAATTAAAAAAATACGAACATTAATTCCAAATGTTTCAATAAGGACAGCCTTTATTGTAGGATACCCCGGCGAAACCGAAGAACATTTTGAACATTTATGCAATTTTGTTCATGAAATGAAATTTGACAGGATGGGAGTTTTTTGTTACTCGAGAGAAAAAGGAACTCCTTCATATTCTATGAAACCCAGAGTTCCTAAAAAAATTGCAAATCAACGTTATAAAAAATTAATGGAAATTCAACAAAAAATTTCCAAGGAGAGAAATAAAAGTTTTGTCGGAAAAACTTTGCCTTGTATTATTGAATGCTATTCTGATGACGGAGAGGTAATCACAAGAACACAATACGATGCGCCTGAAATTGACGGTATTGTAAATATAAAAACCGACAAACACCTTGTTCCTGGAGATATTGAACAGATTAAAATAATCGATTGTACAGAATATGACTTAATTGGAGAAATATAAAAAAGGTTATTCAAAAATTTGAATAACCTTTTTAGAATTGTTGTCAAACAACAGAACTAAGCTTTTTCAGCAATAACGTCTTTTGCAACTTCATTTGCAAGAGTTAAGTAGCTCCTTGTGTAACCGAATTCATTATCATAGTACGCTTTTATAACTGCCATGTTATCACCAATCATCATGATGCTTTCAGGAACAACAAGAGCGCTTTCATGTCTGCCGATTACATCTCTTGAGCTTGACCCCTTTGGTGCCATAGCAATTAAGTTTTTATATTCTTCACTATTTGCTGCATCTTTGAATGCTTGTTTAAGTTCATCAACAGTAGTTGGGTTCTTAAGGTTTAATGTAATAACTGCTAAAGAACCATCAGCAGTCGGAACACGAGTAGCTGTACCATTCAACTTGCCTTTAAGTTCAGGAAGAACAAGACCTACAGCTTTTGCTGCACCTGTTGTTGTAGGAATCATTGAATCAAATGAACCACGTTTCTTAGAATCTGCTTCTTTATTTGATTTATCAGCTGTAAACTGAGTAGCTGTAGCTGCGTGAACTGTTTCAATATAACCGCTTGCAACACCGAACTTATCATTCATCAATTTGATAATCGGAGCGATACAAGTAGTTGTACAGCTTGCAGCAGAAGCAATTCTGCCTTCATTCTTAATGTCAGCAATTCGTTCACTGTTTACACCTGCAACAATTGTAGGCATTGGTGTAACAGATTTATCTTTTTCCTTACTCGGAGCCGAAAGAAGAGCATATTTAGCGGTTGAGGTTGTATCCAACAATTCTTTCATAGCTGCCTTGCTTGTTCTTGCACCTGTTGCGTCTAACATAACTTCTGCATTCCATTTTGAAAAATCTACATCGGCTCTTGTAGCAACAAGGTTGATATCTTCCTGTTTATTTTGAGATTCCACGTGTAAAAATACATCACCATCTTCATTACGTTTAATAGAAGTTGCAATACATTCGGGCAATCTTCCTAAAACACTATCATTTCTGATTTGTGCAAGTAAATCTTCATCACCGACATCTTTAATAGTCTTGTCACCTTTTAAGCCCATTGAACCCATATTAATTGCAACAATATTTAACAAAGGCAATACTTCTTTTAATCTGTCCCAAGTATTGTAAACACCCTTTGGAGCATGATTTGCCAAAAGATATTCACGAAGAACATTTCTACCAATTCTTCCGCCTCCGCCTACTAAAGCTACATTGGCAACATTTTTGCTTGCCATTCTCTCAATACCATTAAAACTGGTATTGTTACCGTAAGGTCTGATTGATTGAATTTCCATGTTTTACTCCTATTCTATCCTATAATACTCTCCACACATAATGTGCGATACATACATATACATGCATTAAACCTCATAAATATTTATTTTGTTATTTTAGATATAAAAAGAACTAAATTTGTTACAAAACTTAATATTTTTCAGGTAAAAGGCAATTTTTGCTGTGTTTTTGTGTTTATATATATAGTATATAATGAGGATACAAATGAGCGATTTTTGGAGCGGAGTAAAACACGGTTTTAATCACGGTATAGTTCAAAACATGTATGCAATGTTTGGTGCATGCCCGTTTCCTTGTGTAAGCAATCCTTTTGCAGTAAATTTTTCTATGCCGAATTCTCTCTGTGGAAATTTTAGCCTGTACCCGGAAATTTCTCTCCCGTTTCCTTCTGCAAATTGGAATTCATCACTCAATTTTGACTGTTCTTTGAGCAATACGACTTTCACATTTGATAAAAGCAGTTCAGTTTTTGACTATGCATTTCAAACCTATCAATCAAACAGTTCAGATTTTGTCTTATACAATAATTCTCCATTTGATTCTTTAAATATCAGCAATACCGGTAACAAAAGCACAGAAATAAAAAAGGATAACGGAAAAGCTCCTTATTGGTGGGAAATGACGGATGAAGAAATGAAAGCATTATACGGAAATTATGATTATGATATTACAACAACAGGCGAAATAACAGCAGAACAAATAAACAACTTTATAGATAAAAAATACCCTAATAGCGAACTGAAAGGTAAAGGTCAAGCCTTTATTGATGCTGAAAATCAATACGGAATAAGTGCATTAGCTATGCTTGGTATTTGCGGTGTTGAAACGACATACGGAACAGCCGGTCACGCAATAGACGGCAAATACAACATCGTAAATATTCAAAGAGAAGGCTATAAGGGCAAAGGTGAACGCTGGAAAACTTATAACAGCGCAGAAGAATGTATTATGGACCTTGCTAAAAAATTGAAAAACAATTTTGTTGAATCTCCCGGAAAAGGGAAAGTAGCACATTTAAAGAAACTTTATCAAGTAGGACCCAAATACTGTCCTGCAAGAGAAAAAATGAGTCAGAAAAACTGGGCAAAAAGTGTACAAAACGAAATTGATAAAGTTAAACGAACACTAGCTGCATAAAAAATAAATTTTTATTGAAATATTGAGTTCTTAATTTTGTAATGTGAACTATTTTGTGAAAAATAAGAAAAAACAAAGTAGTTTTTCTCTTTTTCATGAAATATTATGTGATAAAATATTGTTATGAAGTCTTTAAAAAAAGAATTTGAAAAATTTAAAAAACTTGATAAAAGTAAAAAAGGATATTTAATTGCAGCAGCGCTGATAACTATTATACTTGGCTGGGCTTTTATTTCCGCCGGAGTTATTACCGGAAATTTCAACAGAGCACAAATTAAAAACGGAGCAGACAGCCAAAAAGTAAATGCCAACGGAATTATTATTACGGAAACAAAAGACGGTACAAAATATTTTGAACTTTATGGTGAAAGCGGAAATTATAACAATCAAGATAAAGTTGCAATACTGAACAACGTTATCGGCAATTTTTACAAGGATAACGAAGTTTCGATGAGCTTCCAATCTTCAAAAGGCTCATATAATGAAAAAAGCAGAGAAATAACGCTTTTTGAAAATACATATATCGTACTCAAGGATGCAACATCATTAGAAGCAGACCATTTAGTTTGGTCCGGTTCCGATAAAGATACTATTGCAAAAGGTAATGTAAGAATAAAAAAGGGAAATGAATTGCTCTCTACAGCAGAAGAATGTATAATTAGAGCAGGATATGACAGTTTTAAAATTAAAGGTAACACGAAAACTCAAATTTTCGATAAAAAGCAAGGAGAATAAATGAAAAAGGTATTAATTATTTGTTTCTTGATACTTACAAGTCTCGCAGTATACGCATCAGACCTTGTTATTGAATCAAAAACTCAAACTTTTTCCGATAAAGAAAAGAAAATAAAACTGGACGGAGGGGTTACAGTTAAAATGGACAATTTAACTGTTGTAAGCCCCAGAGCTGATGTAACCGTAAGACGTAACAATAAACTTGATACAGCGACATTTCATGACAAACCTTATGCGTTTGAGATAAATATGAACAAGAAAAGAGAAGTAAAAGCAAATATCTTGCAAGTATCTTTAATTAATAAAGTTGTGCGTGCAGAAGGAGATACACAGTCAATAATTACGGAAGGAAATACACCAATTGTAATCATCAATGCAGATGAACAGGAATACGATACAAAGAGTAATATAATGGTTGCAACCGGCAAAGTCGGAATACAATATAAAGATATTGAAACTGTCTCGGATAAAGCAGTAATTCTGACTGATTCAAAAGGCGGATTGAAAAAAATAGATTTAATCGGTAATGCAACAGTCAAACAGGAACAAAATGTTTCTGAAGGGGAGCATTTTGTGTATAACCCAATTAACGATGATATGAACGTAACAGGAAACACCAAAACCATTGCATATACGGATGACGGGAAAAAATTAACAATCCACTCGGATTACCAACAGTACAACAAGAAACAGAATTCATATATCGGAGTCGGGCATGTAAAAATTTGGTTTGATGATTATTACGCACAAGGACCTAAGGTTAGTGTATTCCCCAACAAAGATACAGGAAAACCAAACGAAGTTTACTTTGTTGGTCGTTCAAAAATAGTTCAAGTAGACAAAGACATAGTTGCGGACAAAATAAGGTTATCACTTGATCCTAAAGATTTTCAAGCTGAAGGAAATGTAAGAACAATTATACATAATGTCGACACAAAAGAAATGGATACAGATTTATAATGTCAGAAAAAATAGATAAAGCCATGACCTTCTTTAAGGAAGGAAAATACAAAGAATGTATTGATTCATTCAGTGCGGTTTTGGAAACAGAGCCGGATAATGCGGATGTTTATAACAACATGGGGGTAGCATATTCTATGACGGGTGATATGGAACATGCCCTGAATTGTTTTACTAAAGCTATCGAACTGGATCCGGAACTTGCTCAAGCTTACATTAATCTATCGGATTTATATTTTAAAAACGGAGATTTACCCTCCGCCATCGGAACTCTGCAAAGAGGCACCTATGAATTAGAGAACAATTTAATACTTGCACACCTTTTGGCAAGAGTTTATATTGAAGATCAAAGATACGAAGATGCCATTGTTGAACTCGAAAGAGTGTTAGACGGAAATCCTGAAAATTATGATGCATATTACGATATGGGACATGTTTGTTTCGAATTGGGCGATTATGAAAGTGCAATTTCAAATTACGAAAATGTTTTAGAATACAAACAAGACAGCGAACTTTTATATTATGCTCTGGCACAAGCTTATGAAGCAAATAATGAAGTAGATAAAGCTATATCTAATTATTTGAAAGCAATTGCCGTAAATGATAAATTTACCCTTGCATACAAAAAAGTCGGAATTCTGTTTATGGCAAGAAATGACTATGAAGATGCAATAGAATACTTTGAAGAATACTCCGAATTTGAAATTCCGCAGGAGGAAAAAGATTCGGTTAAAAAATTAATTGAGCGCATCAGGGCAAAGGTATAAATTACGAGTAACCTATCTAGAGTAGTTTTATCCTAAACTACTTGAAAGTTTAGCTGATTTTAGGTAAAATAGACTTATCTTTACTGTTAAGAAGAGGTAATTTCAAATGTTCGAACGTTTTACGGAAAAGGCTATTAAGGTCATAATGTTAGCACAGGAAGAAGCTCGAAGGCTCGGACACAACTTTGTCGGGACAGAGCAGATTTTGTTGGGCTTAATTGGTGAAGGAACAGGTATTGCAGCAAAAACTCTTAAATCTATGGGGGTTAACCTTAAAGATGCAAGGGTTGAAGTTGAAAAAATTATAGGAAGAGGTTCGGGTTTCGTAGCGGTTGAAATTCCGTTTACACCAAGAGCAAAAAGAGTTCTGGAGCTTTCTTGGGATGAAGCGAGACAGCTCGGACATAATTATATCGGAACAGAACACTTGCTTCTCGGTTTAATAAGGGAAGGCGAAGGTGTTGCAGCACGTGTTCTTGAAAACCTCGGTGTTGATTTAAACAAAATCAGAACAAATGTTGTAAAAATGCTTGGTGATTCTAAACCTACAGCGGGAGCAGGCGCAAGTACAAGTTCAGGAAGCAGTTCTTCCTATTCAGGTTCATCGTCTTCTGCCAGCAAAGTTAAGACTCCCAGCCTTGACGAATATGGGACAGATTTAACTCTTGCAGCTTCAGAGTTAAGACTTGACCCGGTTGTAGGTCGTGAAAAAGAAATTGAGCGTGTTATTCAGATTCTTGCAAGAAGAACCAAAAATAACCCTGTGCTTTTGGGAGAACCAGGTGTTGGTAAAACGGCTGTTGCCGAAGGTCTTGCAATAAGGATTGTTAATAATGAAGTACCTAATATATTAGACGGTAAAAAAATTATACAGCTTGATATGGGCTTGTTAATTGCCGGTACAAAATATAGGGGCGAATTTGAAGAACGTCTTAAAAAGATTATGGATGAGATCCGTCAGGCCGGAAATGTTATTCTGGTAATCGATGAAATGCATACTCTTATAGGTGCGGGTGCAGCTGAAGGTGCTATTGATGCTGCTAATATTTTAAAACCTGCTCTATCAAGAGGCGAACTTCAAGTAATCGGCGCAACTACTTCTGATGAATACAGAAAATATGTGGAAAAAGATTCTGCACTTGAAAGAAGATTTCAACCTGTAATAATCGAAGAACCAACCATTGATGAAACAATTGAAATTATTAAAGGTTTGAAATCGAAATATGAAGAACACCACAATCTTATTATTTCAGATGATGCAATTGTTGCCGCAACAAAACTTTCAAGCAAATATATAAATGACAGATTTTTACCGGACAAAGCAATTGATGTTATTGACGAGGCCAGTTCAAAAGTCAGACTAAAATATTGCACACTTTCTCCGGAAGGAAAAGAACTTGAAAATGAACTCAAAGATATTATCCGTGAAAAGGAAGAAGCTATAAGAAATCAAGAATTTGAAAGAGCTTCTGAACTTCGTGATGATGAAGCTAATATGAAAGATAAAATCAGAGAAGTTTCTGAAGAATGGCGAAAACAAAATGATGCTAATAAACCTACTGTAACAGAAGAAGATGTTGCAGAAGTTATTGCAACTATGACCGGAGTTCCTGTTACAAAACTTACGGAAGGTGAATCCGAAAGACTTATGCGCTTAGAAGAAACCCTACATGCGAGAGTAATAGGTCAGAGTGATGCTGTAACGGCAATTTCTAAAGCAATCAGACGTGCTCGTGTAGGATTAAAATCACCTAACAGACCAATCGGAAGTTTTATTTTCTCCGGGCCTACCGGTGTCGGTAAAACAGAACTCGCAAAAGCTCTTGCAGAGGCTGTTTTCGGAAGTGAAGATAATATGATTCGTGTAGATATGTCAGAATTTATGGAAAAACATTCTACCGCAAAACTTATCGGTTCTCCTCCGGGATATGTTGGTTATGATGATGGCGGTCACATGTCAGAGCTCGTCAGAAAGAAACCATATTCGGTTATTCTTTTTGATGAAATCGAAAAAGCTCACCCGGATGTATTTAACATTCTGCTTCAGATACTTGATGACGGACGTTTGACTGATGCTAAAGGTAAACATATAAACTTCAAAAATACAATTATCATTATGACATCAAACGTTGGTGCAAGTATGATTACAACAGGCGGTAAGCTTGGTTTCTCATCAGCAGAAGATGCTAAGAAAGATAAATATGAAAAACTTAAAGATACGGTTAACGAAGAACTTAAAAAGGCATTCAGACCTGAATTCCTGAACCGTATTGATGATATTATCGTATTCTCACATCTGAGCAAGGAAGAAATCAGACAAATCGTTGACTTGATGATGAAAGATTTGTTCAAGAGATTATCTGAAAGAGAACTTTCAATCGAAGTTACCGATGAAGTTAAGGATTATCTTGCAAAAGACGGTTATAATGAAGCTTATGGTGCAAGACCGCTTCGCAGACTTATCCAAAAGAAAATTGAGGATCAGCTTGCAGAAGAAATTCTGGGTAATGCATACCAGCCCGGTGACACTATCTTGTTAAAACTTGACAGTTCCGAAGGTGAAGGCAAAGAAAAACTTGTTTTTGAAAGAAAAGAAGGACATGCAAAAGAAGAACCGGTTGAAATTGCATAAAAAGTAAATTTTAATAACAAATCGGGACAGGCTGCAGCCTGTCCCGATTTGTTTATACTTATTGCGATTTTATTCATATTTTAAATCTTTGCTCATTTTACCCATTTCTGTTTTTACATTATCCGAATATTTTTCAGTCTTATCCGCTTTCGTATTGTCATTATATTGATAAGTTATACCATCAAATGTCCAGGTTTCAGGCAAATACATAACAGGTGTTTGCTTTGATGCTTTTGCATCATCATAAATCATTTCTTTAATCTTATTTGCCATTTTTTGTGCAGTTTTTTCATCTGCTCCGTATCTGGCTTTCAGGATTGAAATCCAGTATTCACCTTTTTGCGGTACATATTCTTTTAGTTCGGTATCTTTTGGTATGCCGAGTTTTTCGAAACCTTTTTCAAATTTCGTTTTTATTTCTTTATTTTCGGTTTGTGTTGCTGTTTGTGGTTCTTTTTCCGTAAACGGTTGTATTTCATTTGGTAGCGGCTTAGGTTTATTATTTATGTCCGGTTTGTT